>NZ_JBEWTB010000002.1:3831014-4139528 GCF_040549045.1 Endozoicomonas sp. NE40
ATATAAATATCACGGCCTTCGAGCTGTAGCGGGGTATAAGGCTTCAGACCGGCAACAGGTTGGGTGGTCTCCTTCTGGAAGAACAGGGGGACAATTTCCACCAGACCACCAAAACTGATCGCCACCACAATCAGCAGCACCATCAGGCCAATATTTTTTTCAACAATCTCATGTTTTTTCATGGTGATGATCCTCCTTGCTCAAACGGCCTGAGGCTCGGTACTGGCATCAGCTTCAGTATCCGGAGCAGGTTGCTGGCTGGTGCGGTAAACGTTGTAAGCCATGATCAGGACTCCGGCGACAAAGAAAGCACCGCCAATGGCTCGAACGATGTAGCCAAACTCGCTGGCAACGACTGATTCAATAAAGCTGTAGGTCAGGGTGCCGTCGTTGTTCACTGCTCTCCACATCAGGCCCTGGGTAATGCCGTTTACCCACATGGCAACGACGTACAGTACGGTGCCAATCGTCGCCAGCCAGAAGTGTGCATTAATCAGGGAAACACTGTACATCTGCTCACGGCCGTATACCCGTGGAATCAGGTGATAGAGAGAACCGAAGGA
This sequence comes from Endozoicomonas sp. NE40, assembly GCF_040549045.1. NCBI lineage: Bacteria > Pseudomonadati > Pseudomonadota > Gammaproteobacteria > Oceanospirillales > Endozoicomonadaceae > Endozoicomonas > Endozoicomonas lisbonensis. The sequence goes on from NZ_JBEWTB010000002.1 coordinate 3,831,578, forward strand.
CACCATGGCAACCCAGCCCAGGGCGCCGGAGTGAACATGGCCGATGGTCCAGTCGGTATAGTGGGACAGGGCGTTGACGGTTTTAATCGCCATCATTGGCCCCTCAAAGGTGGACATGCCATAGAAAGACAGGGAGACCACCAGAAAACGGAGAATCGGGTCGGTGCGCAGTTTGTGCCAGGCACCGGACAGGGTCATGATACCGTTGATCATGCCGCCCCAGGACGGTGCCAGAAGAATCAGCGACATGACCATACCCAGGCTTTGTGCCCAGTCTGGCAGTGCGGTGTAGTGCAGATGGTGTGGACCTGCCCAGATGTAGATGGCAATCAGCGCCCAGAAATGGACGATGGACAGCCGGTAGGAATACACCGGACGTTCAGCCTGCTTGGGAACAAAGTAATACATCATACCCAGAAAGCCGGCGGTCAGGAAAAAGCCTACCGCATTGTGTCCGTACCACCACTGGATCATTGCATCCATGGCACCGGCGTAAGCAGAATAGGATTTGGTCAGGGTAACGGGAATAGCAGCACTGTTCACCACGTGCAGAACCGCAACGGTAATGATAAAGGCTCCAAAGAACCAGTTTGCTACATAAATATGTCTTGCCTTGCGCTTCATGATGGTGCCGAAGAACACCAGGGCATACGACACCCAGACAATAGTAATCAGGATGTCAATGGGCCACTCCAGTTCCGCGTACTCTTTTGAAGACGTCAGGCCCATAGGCAGGGTGATGGCTGCCAGAACGATAACCAGTTGCCAGCCCCAGAAGGTAAAAGCAGCCAGCCTTGGTAATGCCAGTGTCGTCTGACAGGTGCGCTGGACAACATAGTACGAGGTGGCAAACAGCACACAGCCACCAAAGGCAAAGATAACGGCATTGGTATGCAACGGTCGCAGCCGGCCAAAACTGGTCCAGGGCAGGTTAAGGTTGAGTTCGGGAAAAACCATCTGTGTGGCGATGAACAGTCCGACGGCCATTCCTACGATGGCCCAGACCACTGCCATAAGGGCAAACTGCCTGACAACCTTATAGTTGTATGGAGAGTGGCTATAAGGAGAATCGTTGTCAGCGGGCTGTAGCAATACAGTGCTCATGCTCCATGTTACCTTCGGTTTGTACTTATTGTTCGGTTATTGTGGGTAATACACAGGGCTGGAGTATTGATTTATGTCAAATTCTGGTCAGGGGTGACCCATGAATTGCGGTGCTATCGTGTCCTGAAGGTTGCTTCCTGGAGGCTGCGTCCTGGGATCGGTACTGTCGCACTTCTTATTATTCTCCGGTCCTGAGTCATGTCCGACCTTCTACGCGAGGCTGATAACAGCGCTGAGCAGATGTTTGCAAAGATTCGGTGACCCGGGGCAATAATACAGAATTGGTGCGTGGTTAGCTATGGTTTTATTCGGCATGTACGTAAGAAGTTGTGAGTTAATGTTTTGCCAAAGACCGGGCAACGGCCCGGATGTCTGCAGACTGTTCAATGAGTTTTGCAGACCATATGGCCTGTTCTCTGGCAAAAACCTCTAAGTCAGAAAAAGATAGCTGTGCCAGTTTGTGCAGGTTGGCCCCTGCTTTTGCCAGACCATAAATAGGGCGGTGACGGTCAAGGTAAAAGGGTAAACGTTCTGCAACACTGTCGACGACTGTGGATACCTTGCATGAGTGAGAGTACTGATCAAGATTCCCGAAGGGGGTTTTCAGCATTTTCTCTAAAGCGGGCAGACCTAAAGAGTCTCTGGTGTTTGAGATTAAGGAGGAAAATACATGCAGGTAGCCAAATATATTTAGCTCATGTAGGAACTTTAGCTTGTAAATAAACGCCCAAAATCCTTCTTCTACTGGTTTTTCATTGTAGGTGCTGAGATTGAGGCGGCACATTAAATCAGGCCTTTTATTGCAGGGGTGATAAAGTCCACTCTGGTAATAGGCCTCGCGGATCATGGTTAGCCTCTCATAAAATATCCAGCTGGATGCGGCATAATTCAGCTTCGAAATGATGTACTGGTTGGACTGGTATTTATCAGGGGCATCATAACCCAGATTCATCCTTTTTTTGAATTGAGAAAGCCTTTCTTTGTAAAGTGGATTGATGACTTGTTCCATAACGTCATCCAATGTCTTGTCTGCCTGATTGCAGATGTTGTCATGGGAGAAATACTTTTCTCTCAATGATCCCTGGTGCAGCGTCGACAGTTCGTAATCCTGTTCTGACCATCCGGGAATAAGGTCAGGGCGAAACGGGGCTCCATTGAGATAGGTCGCTGAAGCATAAGCATTTTTAAGAGGAAAATAGATGTCGTCGGTCATATGAACCGCAGCAAATGTAAACTTGAAGATTTGTTTCAGGTCATCACAGGTGAGTGTCTTATTTTTGTACGAAGGTCTTACCATAAACAGGGCAGCCCTGAAGAGCGCTTCCCTTTTAATAAAGATTTCCAGAAGGGCTGACCTGATATTGTCGACATCATCGGAAAAAGATTCATTATCAATTGAATGATACGGAGAAAAGGTCGCACCTGGGTTAATTTCTGACTCATCCAGGCTGGTGTTTGCCAGTAAAAGGCAACTTAAGAAGAACAACAGAGAAAAGAAAAACGCTTTGCCAAAGGCACTAACAATGCCTTTTGAATCCCTCGCTGTACTCCACATCTTCAACTTTTCCATCTTTATTTAGAGGGAAAGGCTAGACCATTGTTTGTATATGTCAAAAGCTAAGCTGAACAGACAAGTTTTGCTATCACAGCTTTATGGATTGTGCTGAAACCTCAAATGAAGCTCCGGCACACATCAGGAAAACCTGCCACGATTAAGGCGAACCGTGTTTCTTTAGGAACTCTACAGAAGGCGCAAAGAAGGCACAGCCCGTGACTGCGGTAGAGAAGTTCATCAGGTGGTCATAGTGTCCTGCCTCGTCGGCTTTCATCATGGCTTCAAGCATCAGCTCAAAGTGCAGTGGAGTGCGGCAGTAGGAAGCAAAGAGCAGCCCGGCTTCCTTGCTGTTGCCGTAAGGCATGCTGTGACGCAGGATTTCCATACCTTTGCCGTCGGCGTCCTTGATATTGGCGCGTTTAATGTGGGCGGTCGGTGCTTTTTCTTCGCTGCTGAACTCAATGTCGTCTGCTTTGGTACGACCAATGATTTGTTCCTGTTCGGGAACAGGCTGCTCGTTCCACTGATGCAGGTGGTGGATGTAGCGTTGTGTGTGAATATAACTGCCTGCAGCAAAGTCTGAGTCTTCTTCACCTACCAGGGCAACACTGACACGACTGTCGCCAGTCGGATTTTCTGTGCCATCGACAAAACCGGTCAGGTCTCTGGAATCCAGATAGCGGAAACCGGACACTTCTTCTTCAACCAAGATGCTCTTGCCCAACTGCTCAAGAATGTCATGCATCAGCTGGAATACAACATCACGACGATTGGCGCGGATGTGCAACAGCAGGTCGCCAGCTGAGGCGGGTGCCAGACGTCCTTCATCCTCTATTTCAGGGAAGGCGCGAAGGGATTCAGGGCGGGATTGCGGGTAAAGTAAGTCCCAGGCATCGCTGCCAAAACTGACAGTCGATGACAGGCGGGCATCCGGGTATTGTCCAGCCAGTTTAGCGGTCATCTCGGGAATGATGGCGCTGGTTTGCCGGATACGATCCAGGCTGGTGGGATCTCTGTTAATCAGCAGAGTAAGGAATAGCGCATCGGTATTGGCTTCCGGAGTGATACCTGACTGGGGAGTATACATGGATTGCCTCTGGTCTGTGTGTCCAGCCCGTCATTTTATGGGCTTCAGGTGTTAATAACCATGTCGAAGGTCAACAAAAGCCGTTTTCAGGTGCAAGGTCTACGTGTTTTTCCGCGGACTGTTCGGACAGGGTGCAACCAGGTCTGCAGGTCGCTACAATAGCGCTCTTTCTGCCTGCCGGGTATGTTTCACAGAGTATGGGAAATCACGGCTTTTGGCTTGCCTGTCGCTTGTTTATTTTGATGGGGAGTCGGGTTGGGATCAATCTACCAGCGAATTAATGAAACAATTAATGAAACGAGTAATTGGAACAAGGGCTGGTGCCAGTCCAGTGTTAGAGTTTTTCCTGCAGGGACAGCAATTTTGAGGATAGTCTGTGTCAGAGCATATTGAAGTACAACATGAACTCGATACCTGTGGGCTGCTGTGTCCGGAACCGGTCATGATGCTGCATAACAAGGTTCGGGATATGACAGCCGGTGAAGTCGTGAAGGTGATCGCTACGGACCCGTCTACCCAGCGCGATATTCCAAAGTTCTGTAATTTTCTGGATCATGAGTTGCTGTACAGTGAAGAAGCCAACAAACAGTACATTTATATGATTCGTAAAGCAGCGGAATAAATACCGTTGCAGTTTAATGGGGGCTAACCAGTGGTAGTTCCCTCTCTTTCATCCAGTTCTGTCTTTCAAAACCCTCCTGTAACAATCAATGTCTTCCTGATTGCCGGCCAAGATTCTTTCTAAAATTTCGATAAATTGGGGCGAATAATTCGTCTTTTAAATCGTAAAAATCGACGATAAATTAACAGGTAAGGTAATAAAAAATACAACCCTGCTTACAGGAGCGCACTATGAATACCATCCTGAATATCACTTCAAGCCTGTTTGGCCAGGAAGGGCAGTCTTCAAAACTGGCACAGACATTTATTGAGCGACTGCAGCAGAGGAAGCCGGACTCTGAAGTCATTCATCGGGATCTTGCGGCAAAGCCTGTGCCACATCTGAATGCAGACAGTTTTCAGGGGTTTGCAGCACAACCTGATGAGCGTACCGATAGCCAGAAGCGTGCAGCCGAGTTGTCTGATGGACTGATTGATGAGCTTCAACGTGCCGATATTCTGGTGCTGGGCCTGCCTATGTATAACTTTGGTATCCCTTCGACCCTGAAAGCTTATTTTGATTATGTTGCCCGGGCAGGTATTACTTTCAAATACACAGAAAAGGGTGCTGTTGGTTTGCTGCAGGGTAAAAAGGCTTATGTTCTGACGACCCGTGGGGGGCTGTATAAAGGCACATCAAAAGACACGGAAACCCATTATGTCACCGACTTTCTGTCTTTTTTGGGTATAGACGACATTCAGTTTGTTTATGCTGAGGGGCTGGCAATGGGCGACGATGCTCGTGAAAAAGCCCTGCAGGGTGCAGCACAAACCATTGATCGACTGGTGGTTTAAATGAGTACTACAAGAAGCGTTATTCATAGTATCGATGCGGTGCCTGCTTCCGATGGGGCAGGGGTGCAGTTGAAGCGAATTATGAGCCAGCCTCCGCACAGGCTGATGGATCCGTTTCTTATGCTGGATGAGTTAAAAGCGGATCATAAAGATGCTCTTGGAGGAGGCTTTCCTCCTCATCCCCACCGAGGGATAGAGACGATTTCCTGCATGCTGGTCGGCGGTTTCCGGCATGAGGACCATATGGGGAATTGTCGCGAGGTAGGAAATGGTGGCATGCAGTGGATGAAATCGGGTCGTGGCGTGATTCATTCAGAAATGCCGGTACCTGAGCAGGATCGTCTGCACGGCTTCCAGGTCTGGTTGAATATGCCCCGCCGGGCAAAGATGGATGATCCGCAATACCTGGATATTGATCGTGACGCAATCCCTGAATGGCCGCTGCCTGAAGGCAAGTGTCGTGTACTGCTGGGCTCACTGCAGAAGAATGACATTCAGGTACAGGCACCGGTGGTTCGGCAGGAAACTCAGGCTCTGATACTTGATGTTCAGATGAAAGCCCGTGACCGGGTGGTACTGCCTGTTACGCCACGCAAAGCCATGATCTACGTTTATCAGGGGGTAGTGAATGTTGCAGGAAGTGATTCGGTTATTTCCGTAGGGCAGTCAACGCTTGCGGTATTAAGTGAGTCGGGTGATCTGGAACTGACCGCCAGTGAACAGAGTGGATTTATGGTGCTGGCAGGAGAGCCGTTGAATGAACCTGTGGTTCAGTCCGGGCCTTTTGTCATGAATACCCGTGAAGAAATTGAGCAGGCGTTTCAGGACTACAGAACAGGGCGATTAACGGGTTAAAAACCGGCGTGTAGCGACTCCACCGGTTTTACCTTCTCAGGCAAGATTAATCGTTAGCTTTCTCTCATGCGGCGATCGGTTTTGCCCTTATACCGTCCCCATTCTGAACCGCCAAACTCTTTACTGAGTTCCTGCCAGGTCTGGCGCATCTGTCGGGTTTTTTCGGGAAATTCATCAATCAGGTTATTTTCTTCGCCGATATCGTCTGCAAGGTTATAAAGGCCAGCTCTTTCTCTTTTATTCTGTACCAGCTTCCATTCTCCCTGACGCAGCGCCCAGCTTTCACCATAACGCCAGAACAGGGTGTCGTGGGGGCTTTCTTTTGTTTCGCCACTCAGCACTGGCAGAATATCTTTACCGTCCAGGTCCCACTCCGGGTCGATGTCCCCTCCGGCAAGTTTCACAGTGGTCGGGAACAGGTCCAGTGCGCTGATCATGGTGTCTGAACGGGTGCCTGCCGGAATCACTCCCGGTAAACTGGCGGCAAAGGGTACACGAATGGCGCCTTCAAAAGCGCCTGCTTTTTCACCACGCAGAGGGCCGTTGTCACCACCATGAACGAATTTGCCACCATTGTCAGAAAACAGAATGACCATGGTGTTATCGGTCAGCTTCTTTTTATCCAGGGTATCGAGAATTAATCCGATGTTGTCATCCATACTGGATATCATGGCGGCCAGCTTCTGACGTTCGCCCAGATGTTCAAACTTTTCCAGATAATCATCAGGTGCTGACATGGGAGCATGGGGAGCCGTAAAGGCAACTTCCAGAAAGAAAGGCTTGTCCGCATTGCGCTGAATAAATTCTACCGATTCACGACCAAATGCATCCGTTAAATAGGCATCTTCACGTTCTACCGGTTGATCATTCCGGTGCAATAACCCGTTTTTATTGTCTCCAATCCAGTAGCTTGAGGCACCGTTATTAAAACCAAAATATTCATCGAAGCCACGATTGTAAGGCTGATGCTTTTCAGCTTTACCATCATGGAACTTACCCACCAGACCCGTCCGATAGCCCTGAGTTTTTAAATACTCCTGAATCATGGTGACATCGGTTGGGGTGCCGTGGGCTTCAACATCATCAGAACTAAAGAACAGTGCTTCATACCCCCATTTATGCTGGTAACGGCCGGTATGAAAACCTGCCCTGGAAGGGCCACTGATAGGCGCCGACACATAGGCTGTGGACATCACAACGCCAACATCAGCAATACGGTCCATGTTGGGCGTGGGGATTTCTGTGGAACCGTTAAATCCGGTATCGCCGTATCCCAGGTCGTCGGCAACAATCCAGATGAAATTAAGAGGTGCCTGTTCTGCTAAAACAACCGGGCTGGATGCCAGCATTAAACCAGCGGCAGCCGCAGGTAATGTGCGTTTTAAAAAAGGAATCATCAGGTGCTCAAGAATTATTTAATTAATATCGGTGTATTGCAAATTATCACTCGGATTGACAGTGAACAATGTTAATTAAACAGCCTTTTGATTTGAAGCAGTAAAATAAATTTTTAAATTAAAGAATTGTAACGAAGTCGGTTTTAATTGATTAGCTATGAATGACTTTTATTGTTGTTATGAATTTATTTAATTAACTTGAAATTAAAAAGCGTTTTATTGATTTAATTAATGTGCATCATTAATAGATGAGTTAATGGAAATAAAAGTAATTTATTCGTCCACCAGTTTGGTAAACGCCGAAATGGCATCGGGGTCACCTTTTTTAATTTTATTGGCAATAATATGGTGAAAGAAATAGCGGAAGTTTTCATGATCCTGAGCGGCATACAGACACTCATCGCCAGCCAGAATAGGGGTTGTATCGACTTCTTCTTCGTTAGCCACCATCGCCAGTATCCGACCATCATTAAAAAGCCGCCAGCTGGTAACATGAACCAGAACCACAGTCTTGAAACTGTCTTCTGACAAAATCGCGTGTGTACCAATGTTGTCGTTTATTTCCTGGAGGATAAGTTCCGGGTCTTCGCTGTCTATGTGATAAAAACTGGCAGCATTTTCCAGTTCTACTACCTTGTGTTCTGGCGGCTCGAAATAGGCAAGCTCGTGAAAGCTGTCGTAATAGCCTTCCCAATGGCCATTCAGCGGGTCATTCAGTTCTCTGGCAGGCACCAGTCGGTTCAGCCAGGGAACCATGGCATCAACATTGCCGTCTTTGCTGAGCGCCCAGCACAGAATTTTCATACTGAACAATTTGCCGGGGTTAGCATCGTTGCTGTACAGCATTTCCATGCCGTCCATTTCGGGTGCTAGTCGGATTATTTTGCTGGATTCATTTTCATCAAGCGGCTTGCGTGTAAAGAGATCAATGACATTGGTATTCTCTACTGGCTTGTTATCCATAAATGCCCTGTCTCCTGAAACCTGCGTGGCGAAATGCGTGGCGAAAAAGATAAGCTGCTCACAGGAAAGGCTATCGGCATACAACAGGGGAAGTTAACGACCGGCCGGCATGAGGTTGCACTCGCTCAGTACGGCCTGCCAGGCCGAGGTATGGCGCTTCACCGACTGGTCAAGCCGGTACCAGATACCAAACGGAGTCTGGTCGGAAGTTATCTGTTGCAGATAAGCCTGCATAGGCTCAGAGGGTGGAGGAGGCAGTTGCTGAAGCAGTTGCTTCATGGCAGATCGCCATGCGCTGCCTTCCCGGTCGATGCGGCTCAGATAAGCCTGTATCTGGCTGGCGTACAACAGGCGGAATACATTCTGCAAACGTTCTGCGGTGGGCATCAGGCGACCATTGGGACAGAGTGGGCGTTGTTTCAGACGCGTTTCCAGAAGATAAGCCACTGCGTTCAGTGTGTCAGTCAGTCGTATGGCCGACCGAATCAGCTGCCCGCTGTAGTGGGATGCAATCAGCTGTTGCAGGTGTTCTTCCATTTCCATTTTTGTGTAAGGCGTTGAAAGGGTCTGGTCAGGCAGGTAGTGGTTCAGATACAGCAGTGTGTTCAGCGTTCCGGCCTGACCGGTCTGTTCATCCGGTAATGATTCAGGTTGCAGAGTCAGCTGCTTTGCCAGTTCTACATGACCAAACAGGGCGTTCCAGCGAATGGCCGGGAGTTGTTCCTCTTTACGCACAGTAATGCTTTGCAGTTCCGGCAGAATCGTTGAGTCAGGTTCAGTTTCCTGCAGGTATTGAATACAGCCGGTCAGTTCGTTGAGTAGCTCTTTTTCGTAATGCAGGCGCTGAGATGGCAACATCTGTCGGCCCAGGCTGCTGTTCCGGTAAGCCACCACCTTGCTCAGTCTCGGGCATTCCAGCAGATCCAGAGCAGCCAGAGCCTTCATACGAATATCGGGAATGTCGTAAATTCGTTCCTTCAGCGGGGGCAGCGCCGGGTCTCGGGCTGTTTTGTGAGGAGCGGGGTCTATTTCGGTGACTCGGCTGATGCGTTTCAGATAGTCATCCAGTAAATCATCCATTGGATTGCCAGGCTGGCAGCCTGAAAGAAGAAGCAGTAACAGAGGTAGCAGGAAGCGGATCATGTTCAGAAATTCGACCAGATGATGAATTTATCCTACAACATCTTCTCCATAGCCACTATTAGCTTGTGGTTGTTTCATAGTCATCGTTTCCGGGCAGTGGCTTTCCAGCTTATAAATAGGACGTTAGTATCGCTTTCTTTATTGAGGGTGATCCTGCTGTTATGAAATCTGAAGTTATAAAACCGGCGGCTTTAAAAATCGTGGCCGACGAAAACATTCCACTGGTGCGGGAATGCTTTGCGGAGCTGGGTAATGTGGTGACCTTGCCGGGACGCAGTCTTTCTGCAGACGATCTGGCTGATGCAGATGTGCTGGTGGCACGTTCTGTCACCCGGGTGAATAAAGAACTGGTACAGAACAGTTCCCTGAAATTTGTCGGAACCTGTACGGCAGGCTTTGACCATGTTGATCTGCAAGCCCTGAAAGCGCAGGGCATTGAGTTTTCCAGTGCGCCTGGCTGCAATGCCCGTTCGGTGGTGGAGTATGTGCTGTGCGCACTGGATATACTGGCGGAACGGGATGGTTACTGCATAACAGGTCGTACCGTTGGCATCGTCGGCAAGGGGCAGGTGGGAAGTCGTCTCTACCGGGCTTTGCAGGCGCTGGGGGTAACGGTTATGGCAAATGACCCTCTGCTGGAACCTGAAGCGGGTGTTGAGCTGGTGGAGCTGGATGAATTACTCGAACGTTGCGATGTCATTGCCCTGCATACACCGCTGACCACCTCGGGCGATTACCCGACTTACCATTTGATGGGTGAGCAACAGTTGCTGGCTATGAAGCACGGCGCCGTATTGATTAATGCCGGGCGGGGGGCAGTAGTCGACAACCGGGCATTGCTGAACGTTCTGAAGGTTCGGGATGACCTCAGCGTGGTGCTGGATGTCTGGGAACACGAGCCGGACGTTGATCCTGAGTTACTGGAGCTGGTGGATATCGCCACGCCACATATTGCCGGTTACAGTCTGGATGGCAAAATCACAGGAACCGTTATGGTCTACCAGGCGCTGTGTCGCTTTCTGGGCCTGCCTGCCCGAACCTCGCAACAGGATCTTACGCCGTTGCCACCTCTTATGAAGCTGGACTTTACCGGTACGGTCGATGCCGATCAGGCCACCTCTGTTGCTATGCGGGCCACCTATGATATTCGCCGTGATGATGCCCTGATGCGACGCCTGTTGAAAATGGAGCCGGAAGCGCGCAGGCTGGCTTTTGACTTTATGCGCAAAAATTATTCAGAGCGTCGGGAGTTCAGTACCTTGAATATTGATGCCAGCCGTTCCAGTCAGGAGGTACAGCAACGTTTGCAGGCACTGGGCTTTTGTTTGCAGGATAACGGTCTGTCTGTTGGATAACTCTCTATTGGATAAATAGTGCGCTTCAAGACACAGCCATGAGTAATACCAATTTCGTCACATCCGGTGATGAAAGCGGGTGCTGAAAATTATATTTTCATAGACAATAAGTACTCAACCATATGAAATCATATTTTCTGACTCATTGTTCAGGCGCTCCCGGCAACTGCTCCTTGCGTTGCCCTACCTCCTGCATCCATGCAGTCGTGACTGCGTTGCAACTCTGGTCACATAGCTCACTATGCTCCCGCCGTTGCGCCTTGCATAGCACCTGCCCAATAAGCCAGAAATATTCGATTTCATATGGCCGAGTACTTACAAAAAATAAAAATAACGGGTCAATGTCGTGGACTATATCGTTTTTGCGATCCCGGTTTTCATATTGCTGATTGCCATTGAGATCATCGTCACAATCGTCAGAAAAAAAGACTATTACCGGTTCAGTGACGCGATTAACAGCCTGAGTGCCGGCATGATCAGTATCACGTCCGGCATTCTGACCAAAATCGTTAGTGTGGCGATTTATACGGGACTGTTCAGCGTGTCTGCCCTGTGGGAGATGAGCGTTGAGTCCCTATGGGTCTGGGTACTCGGGTTTCTTTTTTATGATCTCTGTTATTACTGGACTCATCGCATGGGGCATGAAATTAATGTCCTCTGGGCAGCCCATGCGGTGCATCATCAGAGCGAAGAGTACAACCTGACGACAGCACTGCGACAAACCAGCAGCGGCTTTATTTTTGGCTGGGTGTTTTATGTGCCGATGGCGGTGGTGGGTATTCCGCCGGTCGTCTTTTTTACAGTGGGTCTTATCAACCTGCTTTACCAGTTCTGGGTTCATACCCGTCATGTGCCAAAACTGGGCTGGTTTGAGTGGTTCTTTGTCACGCCTTCCAATCACCGGGTTCATCATGGAAAGAACCGGCGTTATCTGGATAAAAATTACGGCGGGGTTTTTATTCTCTGGGATCGCCTGTTCGGCACCTTTGAGGAAGAGGATGAACTGTATGAACCCATTCGCTACGGCACTCTGAAACCATTGCGCAGCTGGAATCCTCTATGGGCTAACCTGCAGCTGTATGCTGAACTGTGGCAGGACTGCAGGGCGACGGGAAGCTGGAAGGATAAACTGACCCTGTGGTTTCGCAAAACCGGCTATCGTCCGTCCGATGTGGCAACCCCCATGAAAATGCCGGACATCCATGCCTATGAAAATTATCAACCCGCTGTCGTCCGTCCCCTGATATTTTATGGCGCCTTCCATTTTGTTCTGATGATCATTGCAACTCTCGCGCTGATGGGCAGTTATCACTTGATGCCTATGTGGTTTAATACGCTCTGGGTGGCTGTGTTTGCTGTACAATTACTGGTTATTGGCTGGCTGCTGGAAAAAACCAAAAAGCTGGTTATTCTGGAAGCGGGGCGTTTTGCTACAGTTGCAGCAGCTTTGGGCATTACGCACCTGCAAATCGCTGTGCCTGCCAGTTTGTGGTGGCTGTTGTGTACTCTGGCTGTAGTTTCATTGCTGGCACTGAGCAGGGTTCAATATGGCGAAACCCCTCAGGTTCACTTACAGAAACCATAGGATGTATCATGTCAAAGCCACTGCAGTTGTCGGTTTTGCCGCAAAGGTTTTCGGTTCATCGCTTTGCCGTTGACAGCCCTGTTCCCACAGAAGTGCTGAATAGCGGTATCTTTTCAGTGATGCGCACGGAGGATGAACTGTCGATAGTCTGTGAATCTTCTCTCACTTTGAATTCAGATCAGGTGGAGACGGACTGGTCGGCACTGAAGGTGACCGGTCCTCTGGATTTTGCACTGACTGGCATTCTGGCAGGGTTGGCCACCGCACTGGCTGAAGCGGGTATCAGCCTGTTTGCCCTGTCTACGTACGACACAGATTATGTATTAGTGAAATCGAAGCAGTTGAGTCAGGCTTGCATGGCTCTCAATAGTGCAGGCTATATAGTGGAGAACTGGGTGAGTGATGTTTAAGGCTGGATCGTTTGCACCCATTCAGCAATGAATTCCTTTAAAAGTGCTTCCAGTGCCGAAAAAGAGGGTATGTTTACAGATTAAGCAGGTTGGTAAACGGGGAGGCATTGTTCAACTGGCAATATCATCAAATGTATCGTGAGAATCATAATCATAATGACTCAATAGGTTAGCGGTTGATGCATCTTCACCAGTGTTTCCGGGGCCAGAATCCGGAAAGTTTTGATTAGTCTCCGTGGTCACTAGCCCTGACCCCTGTTTTGCCGTTGTTGTGGTGGCTGATGGCCTGTATTCAGTGACCATATAGGCACTTCCTATCGGGGATGTTACGGTGCTGATGGTTGTAGTATTACCTGAAGATACTTTGGTTTGGGTTGTTACGGTGACCATTCCCACCGGCTCCGGGTGTGTATGCACAGAGACAAACCGGGTTGTTGGTACGGGTGGGTGTATTGCCAGCTTGTGCCTGGAGAGGTTGGACTGTAGATTAAAACGGCAACCGCATATTTCACACTGAAGGGATCCGGTTTCGTTATGAATTTTCTGATGCCTTTTAAGATGGGGTAATTGAGTGAAAGAAAGACCGCATGCCTTACATTCATAAGGGCGTTCATCGGTATGGCTTCGCGTGTGCTGAGCCAGGTTTCCCGGATTCTTAAAACCCTTGTTGCATACCTTGCACTGAAAAGGTTGTTCACCGGTATGGGTTCGCATATGTCGGGTGAGACTGTCAGCACGATTAAAACGCTTGTTACATATTTCGCACTGAAAAGGCTGCTCACCCGTGTGGGTTCGAAGATGTTTTTTGAGGGCGGAGGCATTTGAAAGGCTTCGCCCACACTCATCACAGGTGTAACTCGGCATGCCTGATATTCCTGTGCAAGGGATAAGAAAGCAGAATTAACCCTTTTACTCCAGGATGAATAGAGACGCCTAATGATAGACAGGAATGCGGCAGTTAGTGGAACTTCTTCTTGCGGGAAAGAAGCTTTATCGTTTGCTACCAAAAGGCAAAGGCTTTATTGAGCGTTAAACCCCTGCCAGGCATCCAGCATGGTTTTAAAATCATCCAGTCCGCACTCGGCATGGAGTTCCTGATCGTAGAAGTCCATGCCTTCATCCACAGGTTCTTCTTCAAGGTCATCTTCTGGCAGGGCGGCCGAGCGCACAATGGCATCAGTGCGTGTCAGCCTGAGGTTGAACTCCAGACCTGACAGGCTGAATGTCCAGCGCTCACCGGTTTGCAGTTCGACAATGGTTTTGAATAAAGGCTCCAGCCGCTCCGCCCTGGCTGCCGGTTCTGTCAGCAGCCAGTTGCCCATCGCTTCGTGATCCATTGAAAAGCGCGCTTCTATACGGCCTGCCAGGTCTCGACGAAATTCATACTCCATAGTTATTCCAGAAAAGTTAATTCACCATATGGAGTGAAATTGTACTGGCTATGTAATTTTGGGCGAATAGGTAGAAAGCCTGTTTTATAACCGTTTGGGACTAAACCAGAAACGACGTTTGAAAGGAAAAATCCAGGAAGACCCAATGGCAGCCAGTAAAGCTTCCGGATGGTACTGACGCAACTGCTGTCGTACCTTCTGCTCCTGAGGTTTATGAACATCCACCATGATCAGGTGTTTGCCCTGCTCAATATCGTCATGGAACTGTGCCACCTTGTAATTTTCCCTCATCGCCCCGGCCAGTCCACCGCTCCACGCGCCAAACAGGGTGAATGTACCTGCGACGAATAACAGAATCATCGGAGGAACCGGCTCAGTGATAAAGGGCAGAATTTCGTGCAGCACGAACACCGTGACCAAACTGATAGTCCCACCCAGAATCGCCCCCAGTTCGCCCGAATGAATCACATCATTCTGCTGAAACAGGTGCGCGCTGTGAACATGACGATGGTAGAGTCCCGCTTCATCCCTGCTGAGTACATGGATATGCCAGTCGGTGACACCATTGTTGTGCAGGTCGTCACTGATCTGGCTGACGCTGTTGAGTGTATCGGTCAGATAATAAAGACGTTTCATGCTTTCCTCCTGCGTATTGCATGCAAGATGGACTGGAAGATTATAGAGCACTGGCGCGGATGCCATCTCTTGTTGATACTTAAATCAGTAAACGTTTAAACCGTATGATAAGGACAGGGTGATGAAACAGATCAAGGTCAGCGTCGGAAAAAAAGGGGCTCATGATGAACATGAGCAGCTCAACAGCATTGACGCAGAACTGAAATCAACGCTGGAACGCCTGAAAAAGAAAGGCTTCAACCCTATGCAGATGTGTAACAAGCTTATCGAACATAAGGTGACTGCTCCCGATGGTTTACCCTGGAGCTATGACCTTGTGGTGTCTGAGTGCAAGCGATTGAAGATATAAGACCATCATTGTAAAAGTCCGGCAGGCTCTTTACCTTAGCCCCGGCTTTTTTTAAGCAGTTCCTGAAAGCGTCTCTGCTTTTCTTCAGGACTCAGTTGCGGGGTGGCTTCCTGATGGTGGTTAACCAGTGGGCTATAGTCCAGTGGTGGCAGATCTTCAGAGCTGCTCCCTGAATGATCTTCTGGTTTGCTCTGCTGTTCCAGCTGCAGCAGATGAGCATCCATTACGTCCAGTGCTTCCAGTAAACCGTCGTGTTCATTGTCGGTGTCATCAAGGCGCTGCAGTTTGGCTACTATATTGTCGCGAATCTGGCGAATGCGCTCAGGGGACGTTTTTTGTTGATTTGCTTCAAGCCACTTTCTGGCAGATTCGCCATTGGTTGCCATACTCGATCCTGTTCCTAACAACTTTCATTCTAACTACTATCAGAGCGCATAATATACCAATCGCCCTTTCAAATCCCCTATTGCGCAGCCATTTGAGTCCAATATTCTGCGTTGGGGATCGTCGCCATAGCTACAGCTATGACTCCTCACCCCGCCTTTATGCCCTTCAGGGTATTGCCTATTGAACTCAAATGGCTTGCTCATGACGGGGTTTGAAAGGTTGATTGGTATTACGCAATATTTCGGAAAATACCAACCTGTAGTGATCAGTGCATGTACGTAAAATTTACCGATTTGCCTGATGCACAGATGATGGAGTTTGTTCGGGAGATGATTTTGCTCTCCGGCTATAACAATGCAAGAAGTTAATGTTCATACACCTGCGTTGACAAACCATCTGCGGCAGCTTCTGCAGAAGCCTGCACCGGGTGTGCCTGTTGTGCGAATTGAGCAGCCAGTGCCTGTGTGTAACCTGCTGTCGTGGCTGGAACACCAGAAGGGGCCTCAGCTTGAAAACAGCCTTCAGCTAAAGGAAAGTAACCAGCAACGGTCTTACTGGCGTGACCGGGATGCTGATATAGAAATGGCGACCCTGGGTCAGAGCTGGAGTATGCCGGTTCCGACACGGCGGGAGCTGCCTGAAGCTGCAGACAGGGCTGTCAGCCTGATAAACGACTCGGGTGCCTGGGCTGAAAAAGCCCGCTCATTGCTGTGGCTGTCGTTTTCAGATGTTGACCGGATGGTCTGGCCAACCTTTGGTTATGGCTGTGTGTATCTGCCACGGATTGAAATGCTGTTAACCCGCAAAGGGGCGACACTGGCCTGCTATTTACAAGCTGAGTCCGATGAACTCTGGCAGTCAGAAATTGTCAGTGCGCTTAAACAGCTGGCTGCCATCAACTGGCAGATGTCTGACGAACAGGGCGCTTATCAGCTTGGCCCCTTGCGCTACCAGCCGGAGCAGGCGGATTATAACTGCAACATTGCCAGGGCAAAACAGGCTCTGGCGGCTGGTGAAATGCAGAAAGTTGTACTGTCACGTTCGGCCTCAACCACGATTAAGGGGGCTTTCAGCCCCTGGCGACTACTGCAACACTGGCGGGTGGCGAATCCCCGCTCTTATGTTTTTGCTGTTGAAGCCCGTAATGGCGATCTGTTTTTTGGTTGTTCCCCGGAACGGCTGATGGCCCGGCGTGGGAGAGTCATTCACACAGAAGCACTGGCTGGAACCGCACCCAGGGGAAGTACCCGGGAAGAAGACAGGGCTCTGGAGCATTCGTTATTAAACGACAGTAAAAACATTCATGAAAACCTGCTGGTGCTGAAAGATATCCGTGACCGGCTGGGAATTTTGTGTCAGTCACTGGAAGCAGACCGAAGCCATTCAGTGGTTAAACTCAAATCCATCCAGCATTTGCGTTATCTGATCCGGGGAGTGCTTAATGCCGGAGTGACCGATGCCGAGCTTCTGACTGCCCTGCACCCGACACCGGCGGTGGGTGGTACCAGCCGGGAAGTGGCTATGCAGTTTATTGAGAAGCATGAAGGTTACGCCCGTGGGCTTTATGCGGGCGTCTTTGGGGTTGCCTCGCCTGAGCATACCGAAATGGCTGTTACCATCCGTTCCGGGTTGCTGCGAAAACTGTCAGATAACCTGCAACAACTGTCGTTATTTTCCGGAGGCGGTATTGTTCCGGGTTCTGTGGCTGCTGAGGAGTGGCAGGAGCTGAACAATAAACTGGCAACGGTTTACTCGTTGCTGAAGGGCGCTGAGCAGGAAAACGTTGCACTCTCGTAACTTGCAGCCTCTAACCTCTCAGGGTTGTGAATAAAGCAGCCTGTTGTCTATTACTATTGGCTATTGTGTGAATCTGTTGATGAAATTTCCAACCCGGCATCCCAATCTGAATAGCTTATGGTCAGCTCTGGTACTGGAAGAACTCTGGCGGCTGGGCGTTGAACATATCTGCATTGCACCGGGCTCTCGCTCGGCACCACTGACTCTGGCGGCTGCGGTACACCCCAGGCTTCGGCAACATGTTCATTTCGATGAACGGGGGCTGGCTTTTTTTGCCCTGGGGCTGGCGAAGAGCAGTGGCAGGCCGGTGGCGGTGATAACCACATCAGGAACAGCCGTACCAAATTTGTACCCTGCTATTGTGGAAGCACGACAGTCTGGTGTTCCACTGGTCATTATTACGGCTGACCGTCCTCCTGAACTGATTGACTGTGGTGCCAATCAGGCCATTGAACAGCAGGATATTTTTTCCGGTTATCCGGGAGCAACCATTCGATTACCCACCCCAAGTCTGGATATTCCTGCTAACTGGCTGCTTACCAGTATTGATCAGGCCTATGCCCGCTCCTGTCGTCAGGGGTTGCCACTGCATATTAACTGTATGTTCCGGGAACCGCTGTACCCGGGTAAAACGGATGAAGACTACTCTCTGTACCTGGCTGAGACGACTCGCTGGATTGAGTCAGGTTCACCCCATACGGAATACGAACTGCACGGAGATGGCAGTTTAAATGCCAGCCCTGTGTCGTGGGCTGAATTTATGTCAGGTAAGGGGTTAGTGGTGGTTGGTCGTCTAAGAGCCAGCGATGATGTCAATGCTGTACTGGCTCTGGCGCAAAGGCTGGGCTGGCCGGTTCTGGCGGATATTCAGTCCCAGCTGCATGGGCATCCTGCCGTTATCCCGCACAGTGACCTGTTACTGGCATCCCGTTCAGGCAGGGCATTAATGTGTCAGGCCGATCGTGTGTTTCAGGTAGGAGGGCATCTGATTTCCAAACGGCTTGACCGTTTTCTTGGCAGCCATCGCTGGCAGCATTATTACATGCTGGGGCGTGAAGTGAGACGAATGGATACCGGCCACTGCCAGACTTATCGCATGGTAGGCAATATCGGCAGAATCTGTCATCAGCTGGCACAGTTGTACGCTGCGTCAGATGCACCGCTGCTGCCAGGATGGCTCGACGCTTTTCAGGCGCAGGGGCAACGTGTTTCCAATGTCGTACGACAAAGGCAGTCAGAGGTTTTGTCCGAGAGCTGGATTGGTACCCATCTGTCAACACTGTTGCCTGAAGAGACGTCTCTGTTTATTGGTAACAGCCTTCCCATCCGTTTGATCGATATGTTTTCTGCCCATCGTTCTTATGGTGTCTACACTAATCGGGGGGCAAGTGGTATTGATGGCCTGATGGCGACTGCTGCTGGCTGCTCTGTAGCGACGCTGAAACCACTGGTACTGCTGCTGGGAGACATTTCGTTCCTGCATGACCTGAACTCTTTGCAGTTAGTCAGAAACCTTGAATCCCCAATGCTGATCATTTTGTTAAACAACGACGGTGGCGGCATTTTCAACCTGTTGCCACTGGCAAAGGGTGATTCAGCGATCAGCAACCGGGCCATGGATTATTTCACGACACCACACGGTCTGGATGCCAGCCACGCTGCCGCCATGTTTGGTATTGAGTATGAATGTCCGGAGTCTATCGCCGCTTTCAGGCAGGCTGTGGAGCAGTCGCTGCAACGTCCGGGCTGTACTCTGCTTGAGGTTAAAACCGAACCGGGAGAAGCTGCCCGTGATATCAGCCAGATCATTGCTCAGGTGGAGGAGTTGTAATGAATAATCTTGCTTACCGAACCTGGGGTATTCGGGGGCGTCCGGCCCTGGTATTGCTGCATGGTTTTCTGGGAGACAGCGAAGACTGGCTGCCGCTGGTATCGCTGCTGGAAGAAGACTTTTATCTGGTGGCTGTAGACCTTCCGGGACATGCCAAAAGCCTGAATGTCGGGTTATCTGGTGGCAGTGCTGAACTATCTGACGACAATGTTTCGCTGTCTGACGACAAGGCATTTGCACTATTCAGTGACCTGCTGGATCTCACCCTGCATCAGCTGGATCTGAAACGCTACAGCCTGCTGGGGTATTCGCTGGGTGGGCGGCTGGCTCTGCTACACAGCCTGAGCCATAGCAACAAGGTTGAACAGCTGCTGCTGGAATCCTGCCACCCCGGACTCGAGTCAGAAGCTGACAGAGAGCTGCGTCGCCAGGCCGATAAAGAGTGGGCAGAGCGCTTCCGGACGGAGCCACTGGAGCAAGTGCTTGAGCGCTGGTATCACCTACCTGTCTTTGCTGACCTGAACAGCCAGCAAAGGAAGGATCTGATGGAATACCGGCTGGGTATAAACAAAAATGGTCGTTTACTGGGTGACATACTTGAATACTGTAGTTTATCCAGACAGCCTGCCTGCTGGGGGCAAATGGAAGATGTCTCGTTTCCTGTCCATTACTTTTACGGGGAGCGGGATCTGAAATACACCGAGATTGCTTTGCGGTTGCATAAGTCCGGTAGTCTGGCCGGCCTGCATAAAATTGCCGGTGCCGGCCACAATATTCATCGCGAGCAGCCTGCTGATATGGCCGAAGTCATTCGAAAGCAGCTAAGTCCCTCCAGTGTGTAGATGGAGGTTCTGGTTGGAGAGTGCTGGATTGAGAGTGCTAGATGGAGGGTGCTGGATGGAGGGTGATGAATGGAAATAGTTGGCTCGAAAATTTACCAGTATGACTTACCGCTTGCATGGCCTTTACCGCTGAAAGCAACAAAACTGAAAAGCCGGCAGGGGCTGGTTCTGGAGTTAAAGGTCAACGACGCTGATCAGGGTGTTGGCTACCTTTACGGCGAAGCCGCACCTCTTCCGGACTTCAGTCTTGAGAGTCTGGATGCGGCCCGGCAACAGTTGGAAGAGATAGTTTCAGCCCTGGCTGGGCAGGAGGTTGACCCGGAATCTTTCAGTTGTCAGGAGTGGAGTGATCAGCCTGTATACCCTTCCGTTGCTTTTGCCCTGGAATCAGCGATAGGTCTGCCGGCTCTTCGGGCAGACGATATGGAAACCGCGCTGCCTGTTGCGCCACTGTTAACCGGGTCAACGGCGGATATGCTGAAGCGGACAGGCTCCTGGTCATCCTGCTGGCCCAGTGCCTTTAAACTTAAAGTGGCCCGTGGAGATGGAGAGCTGAAGCCAGACGTTTACCGGGTCAGACAGCTCCTTGAAGCATTGCCCGAATCGGTTTGTCTGAGACTGGATGCTAACCGTGGCTGGTCATTAGAGCAGGCTGTAGAGTTTGTGCATCAGATTGATTCTGACCGTATTACCTATATAGAAGAACCCGTGGATACAGCGTCGGACTGTCCTGCCTTTTATCAACAGACACGTATGCCTTTTGCATGGGATGAAACCCTGCAGAATCCTGAGTTTGAATTCTCGCCGCAGACAGGTCTTGCTGCCATTGTCGTGAAACCGACGCTGGTTGGCGGTATTCGCCGCTGTGAAAGTCTGGTCAGTGCAGCCAGAGATGCAGGTATTCATACTGTTATCAGCTCAACCTTTGAGTCGGTACTGGGTGTAAATACGCTGGAAACGCTTGCAAGAGCCTGGGCGCCCCGGGAAGCAGCGGGTCTTGATACCCTGACAGCATTTAAGCAACAACTGTTTGATCAGCCTGTTGCCCTCTGGCAACGTCTGCCGGGGGCGGTATTACAACAAATGGAACTGGTATGGCGTTGACTGAATGCCCTTTACGGAAAATTGCTCTGGTATCCCCGGATAGTACAGTGATGCAGGTTAATAAACGTACCGTATCGGCACTGCAGCTGGATGCCTGGGTCGAGGATTACCGCCTGCAACTGATGCCACAACTCAGTACAGGTGATCGCCTGCTGGTCATACTTCAGGATAAACTTGAAACTGTGGTTGTGATACTGGCCTGCCTGCGTTCGGGGGTGATTTATTGTCCTGTTAATCCGGTGTTTCCTGAGTCCCGGATTCTGGACTATGCCCACAAAATCGGTGCAAGCGTCTATATCAGTGATACCGGTTTTAAAGCTGAATCGATAGTGCCTGTTGCGAGACCTGCGCTGGCTGCCCGGACGGTTGCTGTTAACTCAATGATAGACGTCGATAGCAAAGCAATCCTTGATCTGATTCCAACTTCTGGTACCACTGGCGTGCCAAAGGCAGTGGCACATAGTTTAGATAACCATCTGTTCAGTGCCAGAGGGTCTGCTTCCATTATTGAACTCACTCAGGGTGATGGCTGGCTGTTATCACTGCCTCTGTTTCATGTGGGTGGCTTCAGTATTGTTATTCGTTGCCTGGTAGCAGGAGCTTGTCTGTTGATTGACCGGCAGGGACTACCGCTGTCACGACTACTGAAAACTATGTCAGTGACCCATGTCTCTCTGGTCAATACTCAGCTACAACAGATTCTTCAGGGTGACGACAGTATTGACCTTGCCGAAACCCGGCTGAAGACCATTTTACTGGGTGGTGGTGTTGCTTCCGCGCCTCTGGTCAGGGCCGTACAGGAAAAAAATATCCAGATTCTGACCACCTACGGAATGACAGAAATGAGTTCCCAGGTATGTACAGGCGTACCGCTGTTTACCCGTGAGGGAGTGACATCCGGAGAAGTGCTGCCTTACCGTAAGGTTAAAATTGCCAGTGATGGTGAAATTCTTGTGGCTGGCGAACCATTATGCCCGGGTTACTACCTCAGTAGTGAAGACAGCACTAGCGGAAACACTGGAAGTGTTATGCCGGTTGTTGATGCTGAAGGCTGGTTTCATACCGGAGACCTAGGCGAGTGGGTGGGTCAGCAGGTTCGTGTTCTGGGACGAAAAGACAATATGTTAATTTCCGGAGGAGAAAATATTCATCCTGAAGAAATTGAACAGGCACTGCTGGCCTGCGAAGGTGTTGCGCTGGCCGTTGTGGTTGCCGTGACCGATAAAAAGTTTGGTCAGCGACCTCTGGCTTTTGTAGAAATGGTTAACGGAACGGTCAACGAATCGTTTACAAAAGGTTGTCTGGCAGGCAAGATTGCACGATTCAAGATACCCGATCGTATTATCCCTTTGCCAAAAGAGTTACCACCTGAATTTCCCGGGCAGAAGTTATTTACGGGTATCAAGCCTAACCGCCGTTTGCTGCAAAAACTGGCTAATCGACAGGTATCTTAAAAGCTTCTTAAGGGTTCGTTTTTATTATCAGAAGTAGTTCGGCTTTTGCCCTGATCTGGTTTGAAAAATGTTGGAATAAGGTGGTGCTTGCTGGTAGGTAAAAATACTCATTACGGGTCGTATTTTTACCTGAGTACAGGCATAATTATCTTCCCTGCTGAGTTGGTGTAATAGCTTCCGGGGGCAACGGGTCAGGAGAGTGGAATCCGTCGCTGACAGTCGTGGTTGGTATCCAATTTTTTTGGCGAAGCAGCGAAGTATGAAGTATCAGATGACTAGAGAAAAGCAAAACACTATTTATAGTAAAACGAGTTCCAGAGGAATGGCTTCTAAAGAAACAGTTCGTGCATTTGTTGCAGTAAAATTGCCTCTGGAGTTGGCAGCTATGCTGCACAAAAAAGCACAGAATCGTGCCGGAGATGCTCTGGTGCATAAAATGCGTTGGGCGGCTCCTCAGCAGCAGCATATCACCCTGCACTTTCTGGGAGAGTGTACTCATGAACAACTGAAGCAATACAGTGCTCAGCTGGAATCTGCTTTTTCCGGGGAACATGCATTTTCTGCCATGACCGGGCGGTATGAGATCTTTCCAGATGCTAACCGGCCAAGAGTGCTTGCCCTGAGTATGCACTCCGGACAGCAGCTCAACAGTCTGGCCCGTATCTGTGAAGAGGCGGCTGCATCCTGTGGATTGAGGCAGGAGCTTCGCAATTTCCGTCCTCATGTCACTCTGGCTCGCTTCAAACAGCATCACCATGTTTCCCCAAGACATTTCTTCAATATGCCCAGCTTTCGTATGAGTATCTGTGAAGTGGTGCTTATGCAGAGTGAAACCGGTTCGGGCGGAACGACCTACCGCACGCTTCAGACCTTCCCGTTACGATCATTAGCGCAGTCTGCTTGATAGGGATCAATACCTATATCAGATACCTGTGATAGTCTGAACGGACTAGAACGAGGGAGCGCATATATGGAGCTGGTCTGCCCGGCAGGGAACTATCCATCTTTAAAAGCTGCAGTTGATAATGGTGCCGATGCGGTTTATATCGGCTTTCGGGACAACACCAACGCCCGACATTTTGCCGGTTTGAACTTTACGGATCAGCGCGCGATAAAAGCTCTGGATTATGCCCGTAATAATAATGTCCGCCTGTTTGTTGCGATTAACACTTATGCCCAGGCTGACCAGTGGTCACGTTGGCAGTATGCTGTAGATGCCTGCGCCGACCTGCAGGTCAGCGCTTTGATTGCTGCGGATATGGGAGTGATGGCTTACGCCTGTGAGAAGTATCCGGAATTATCACTGCATCTGTCGGTTCAGGGGTCTGCGACCAATGCGGCGGCACTGGAGTTGTATCATCAACAGTTCAATATCCGTCGTGCTGTTCTGCCAAGGGTTTTATCGTTAAAACAGGTACAGGCGCTGGTTAAAAAGAGCCCGGTAGAGCTGGAAGTTTTTGCTTTTGGGAGTCTGTGCATAATGGCAGAAGGTCGTTGCCTGTTGTCGTCTTATGTGACAGGTGAGTCGCCTAATACGGCAGGTGCCTGCTCTCCTGCGTCAGCAGTGCGTTGGGAGCAAAGGGCGAATGGTGGTATGGATACCCGACTGAACGGTGTTCTGATTGATCGTTTCTCAGCTTATGAACAGGCGGGTTACCCCACTTTATGCAAGGGACGCTTTAAGGTTCAGAGCGAGGCTGAGGAAAAAATTGTGCATGCGCTGGAAGAACCTACCAGCCTGAATACCCTGAATCTGATTCCCCAGCTATCCGAAATGGGAATCAGTGCTGTAAAAATTGAAGGTCGGCAGCGTAGTCCGGCTTATGTAGCAGCTGTGACCCGGATCTGGCGCGAAGCGCTGGATGCCTGTAAAGCGAATAAGAATGAATTTCAGCCCGAAGGGCGCTGGATGGCAGAACTCAGCAAATTGTCCGAAGGTAGCCAGACGACATTGGGTGCCTATAGCCGACCCTGGCAGTAATCTGATCATTCAGGAGGAATGACCGAATGCAAACCACTCTTGGACCTTTGCTGTATTTCTGGCCCAGGCAGGATGTTTTTGATTTTTATGAAAAGGTGTCTCAGTCAGGTATTGACCGGGTTTGTCTGGGGGAGGTGACCTGTTCCAAGCGGCGGGAGCTGAATCATGGCGACTGGATGGCTATTGCTCAGCTGCTTGCCGATGCAGGTAAGAAGGTTGTGTTATCGACGTTGACACTGCTGGAATCCGAATCGGAGTTGTCGCAGGTGCGGAAAATTTGTGACAACAATGAATTTATGGTTGAAGCAAACGATATGTCAGCGGTTAAGTTTCTGTCGTCTAATGGGCTTGAATTCTGTACCGGACCTTCGCTGAATATCTATAACGCCTATACATTGAAGCAGCTGTATAAGCTGGGTTTGAAACGTTGGGTGTTACCTCTGGAGTTATCTGAGAAAAAGTTGACCAGTATTCTGCAGCAGGCTGAAGAGCTGAAGCTTAACGATAAAATTGAGACTGAAGTGTTCAGTTATGGCTATATGCCTCTGGCCTATTCAGCGCGTTGTTTTACTGCCCGGGTAAACGACAAAGGTAAGGATGAGTGTGAATTCATCTGCCGGAAGGTGCCTCAGGGAATACCCCTGGCGACTCAGGAAAATGAGCAGCTGTTTACTTTGAATGGTATTCAGACCATGTCCGGACACTGTATGAATATACTCAATCGCTGGCAGGACATGGAAAAACAGGGCGTTCACTCCATGCGTTTATCTGCGCACTCGTATGATGTGCTTGATATTGCAGACAGCCTGATCAGTTCGATTAAGGATAACAAACCTTTTGTTTCGGAGTTATCTGTTGAGCAGTGTAATGGCTACTGGGAAGGTGGCTCTGGCAAAGATCAGTTCTATCGGGAAGTGAGATAACTTTACAACAATATGAGCCCCGCACTGCGGGGCTTGTCTTATCCCAATTCTTCTTTCTATACCCTGTTTATTCAATCATTGAACTATCTGCCTAAAATGTGGTCTCACTATACCGCAGCACCTACAATAACCATCAAAATAACGAGCTTTAGTGTAAGCCTTTTGTTTGAGGAAGAAAGCTGAGTGATATAAGAAGGTCACCCGTTTTATATCCCTTGGCTAAAGATTGCTGTAAAAGATCTGCGAAGCTAGATGAATAGATTCAAACCTAAGAAAAGACATATATATACAATAAAAAGTAATATATCCACTTCATGTCGGTCAGGAGTTGTATGAAAAGAACATTACCGATATTGTTCTCTTTATTAAGGACGATAACATTAACCTGTATTATGGTACCACTCAGCTTGTACGCTGAAGAGCACCCCGAAAAGTTCGGTCTATACATAAAATCGGGGAATGGTAACCTCCAACGTATAGGATCGGTAGAAACCCAATTAACCGATAAAAAAGATGGAAAATCAAAGAGGCAAACCAGAAAAACACAAATAATGATTAACAAAGGCTGGAGATGGATAGCAAACCAAGGCTACACAGATTACCTTCAATACCTCAAATACCGCAATAAAATGACATGGTTTGAATCACCTTCGCTTTTTTTTCATGCTAATTCTTCATACGAGGCATCATTAATTGATTTTTCATCAGAAACCTATGAGGTTGGTGCAACCCACTTTTCCCTGAGGTATTCATATCCGGCGAATCAGCATTTGGGTAGCGCGGGACAATCCTACATTTACACTTATATGATGTGGGAAGACAGTCATTTACCGCTCTGCCTCGTTGAAGCTCCGGAAGCAGGTAGCCAGACAGAATTAACCGGAGCAATGATGGAGCTGGATGAGGGGTACGACTCGCTGGGGTCATCCGAAGACTTGGGGGCAACAGCTCTGGACCCCGGATCAGCAGGGGTTACAAATGCAAAGCTGAGTATGATTAATTTCTATTATCTGTACGGTGGTCACGAAAGCTTAGGCGCATGGTACTTTAACCACTATTTTGACGAAAGTAACCCGGACTTGAGTTCTGACACTGGCTCTGACACTGGTTCTGAGATCCCAAAAACGGTATTCGTTGATATATGGTCGCTGTTTGAATACCGTACGATCATACATCAACTGATAACCGATAATCAGTATTCTGTTTTTCTGGTCACCCCTCTTCTTGGCACAAACCCTGTCATGCTCGCTAACACCGAGTCAGCTGAACAGGGGGGAAGTTTTGTCTTTAACCTTCTTTCTTCTATCAGAGCCCCTGATGGCGGAAGGTTTCAGGCCGGACGTGTTGAGCTTGTTGCCAGCACATCCTCAATGCTTGACAGGGTTAGAATGGTATTCACAACCGACGTGGAGGTGGAGATTAATCTTGTGAGAGAGCCGGGTGATGAAGCTTTCTCTGCCGAAGTAACACAGTTACCCGAACTCACACTGACAGAACAGGGCTTTCCACCTGTCGATCATTTACAGTGTGAGGAATATCTCGATGATACGCCGACAGACCTTCCCGTTCCGGAATGGGAAACGCTTGAAATGCAGGGAACAAACTGGTGGTTTCTGTTTAATGATGGTGATAACGGGACAAAACCATGACTGAAAACTGATTTTTCCGCGACAGCATCGAACGCGGGAACCTGCTGCACAGCAGGCTACCGCGTTCGTGGGAGTGACGTTGAGGAAGGTGATAGAGCTTCTACCGCTTAGTTACTAGCGGCTAAAGTTTTCTAATTTATTGCCCAGTTTCATCAGGGTCTGGAATGCTTTGGGCAGCTGTTCGGTATCGATGCTGTCGAGCAGGTTTTTCAACCCTAACCCCAGTTCTGTATCCCCTTCAATCATTAAACGACGTTGAAAGAACAGTGTGTCGGGGTCTTCCCTGCGCAATGCCAGCGTTCGAAATGCCATGCTGTCACCACAGAATACGACATCACACGGGCGACTGTTAACCGCTTTCAGCTGGTTGCCGTCGAAGCCTATATGGAAGCTCAGCTCTGCGTCCGTGATGTGAATCTTGACCCAGCGCTGCTCCATAAAATCAAACTCGCCTTCTTCAACAGACTGGCGAAAGACGTGGTTGATGGCTTTTTCCAGTGGTGTGGTCAACAGTTCGTCAGGCATAAGACGCAGTGGAGTTGTCAGGGTTTTTACACTGGGTAAGGGAGGTGTAGGCAAAGCCATGGCGGCTCCTTTTTATTTTTAACACAGAATTTCAAGACTTAAACGGGCTTGAATCGTCTCAGCATCCAGCTGGTACAACTCGTCCAGAAGGTGCATTTGCAGGGAGCCTGGACCCTTTGCGATGAAGGCCGCTTTTTCACCGGCTATGCCCAGACAGGCGATACTGGCAGTTACTGCCAGCCATGGGTCTTCGCTACTGGCCATGAAGGCTCCGGTTATCGCGGTTGCTGTACAGCCGGTACCCGTTACTTTCGCCATCATGGGGTGACCGTTAGTGATTTTTGCTACGCGCTGACCGTCAATGATGTAGTCCGTTGCGCCGGTGACTGCAAGAACGGTATTTAGCTGCGAAGCGCGTTCCTGAAGGTAGTTCAGCGTTTCATTCAGAGCATCATCGCTGGAACTGTCGGTGTCCACACCTCTGCCGGTGGGCTCGCCGGTCAGCAGGGTCAGGATTTCAGACGCATTGCCCCGGATGGCTGCAGGCTGTAGCTCCAGAAGTTCTGAATTAAGTTGTAAACGATAGGGGGTTGCTCCGGCACCTACCGGGTCGAGAATCCAGGGTTTGCCCTGTTCACGGGCTGCCTTGATGGCTTTTCTTATTGACGTCCGTTGGGTTTCACAGGGAGTGCCGGTATTGATAACCAGTGCGCTGGCGATACTGACCATATCCGCCATCTCTTCTGGTGCATGGGCCATCACCGGTGAAGCGCCAATCGCCAGCAATGCGTTGGCGGTGGAGTTGGTGACAACCTGATTGGTGATGTTGTGAATTACTGGTTGCTTTTGTCTCAGCGCGGCCAGTGTGGCAAAGATTTCAGAGTGCATCGTTAGTGTTAGCCCGGATGAAAAAAGGATCGCTAAACTTTAGCCGTAAAATGCCCTGTCAGACTATACATCAGGCGAAAAATGGCCGGATTGATATGGGTCATGTGGAATCACTTATCTGTTTGGTGAATGTTGCTATCTGTTATGTTTTGTTCCGGTTATTAATTCTGCGCAACTTGATAAATGTAGGTTTATTATTTGGTTGGTTGGTTAAAACAAAGTATTTTACTATTGTAACGATGTTGTTTTGTCGTTAAATTAACCGCGTCTGAAACAGGTACTGTTCTGTATCTGTTGTTTAAACACCATTCGTTTTTCTTCTGTGCCTTTTGGTGCAGGGAGTATTTATTGACTTGATTGTCCGGGGATAAAAATGTCCATCAAGCGTGAAACCATTGCAGATACCTTTGCACTGATCAGTTTTGGTCTGGTTGTCGGTATGTCCGTTGAATTGTTTGTGGCTGGCTTAAGTCTTGAGCAGTCATTGCATTCACGCTTGCTGAGTATCCCTGTGAATCTGCTGATTGCCCGACCTTATGGTATGTACCGGGACTGGATTATGGCCCGGGGCAGGAAAGTGACAAGCAGCTCCCTGATGGATTCAATAATGGATATTGTGGCATTCCTGAGTTTCCAGATGCCGGTTTATGCGGTGCTGGTGGGTACTTCCGGGGCTTCTCTGGATCAGGTGATTACTGCTTGTATGGGGCAGCTGGGAGCGCTGATTCTGATGGGGCCGTCCTTATGGCATTTATATGCAGATGTGCCGTAACTGGTTTGCTGAGCGTACTCCTCTGCAGGCCGCATAGCTATTCATCTGGGTAGCTATTCATCTGGGTAGCTATTTATCTAAGCAGCAACTCATCTAAATGGCCATTCAAGTGACTATTATTAAAGCGACACCCGTCTGTTTGAGGGTTGTCGCTTTTTTGTACTAGTATGGTCTTGTATTTTATTCCTCCTTATTTCTCTGATATAGTCCAGAAAAATCGCCCGAATGAGTGGTGCGGGCTGCCAATAACAATTCATCAATCACGACTAATAATGCGACGATTGCTTTTTAAACAATAATGTCGTCGTATTCACAGGTTCTTATTTAAAACACCGAACCTGATTTTTCAGCAGGCAGATTCTTACCCGTTCACAGCCAGAAGCCTGTCGGACTTATGCAACCGCAGTAGGACAGTCTTAAGTCCGACAGGCTCCTGTGTCTGGCATTGCATTCGTGCGTTATTAATAAAAATGAATTTTGCAGACAGTTTCAGGGACTGTTGCTGTTTGCAGGCAAGGGGGCTGCATGTCTTTATTGGAAGTGAATGACCTGCGCATTGAGTTTCCGTCGCGCCATGGTGTTGCGGTGGCAGTGAATGATGTGTCTTTTACGGTCAGTCGGGGAGAAATTCTTGGGCTTGTCGGTGAGTCGGGTGCGGGAAAATCTACCATTGGTAATGGCATTATTGATCTGCTCAGCCCTCCAGGACGTGTAGCGTCTGGCCAGGTCACTCTGGCGGGAGAGACGATTTCCGGTTATTCCGGAGAGGCGATTCGACAGGTCAGGGGGAATCGTATCGGGTTTATTTTTCAGGATCCGATGACGTCACTCAATCCGTTGTTGACCATTGAAACTCAGCTGGTCGAAACCATCCGTACCAATCTGCAACTGGATAAACAGGCCGCTGCGAAAAAAGCACTCGCCATGTTGCAGGCTGTTGGCATTCCCGAACCGGAATTACGCATAAAACAGTACCCGCATCAGTTTTCCGGAGGCATGCGACAAAGAGTTGTTATTGCCATTGCTCTGTCCTGTGATCCGGAACTGATTATAGCGGATGAGCCGACGACGGCACTGGACGTATCGGTTCAGGACCAGATATTGCAGCTGATTCGCAAGCTCTGCAAAGAGCGCGATGTGGGTTGCATTCTCGTTACTCATGATATGGGCGTGATTGCTAATACCACCGATCGTGTCGCTGTTATGTATAGGGGGGAGATGGTTGAAATTGGCACAACCGGGCAGATTTTGCATGATCCGGTCCATGACTATACAAAGAGCCTGATCAGTGCGGTGCCAAGAGCTGACATCAAGCTCCATCGGTTTCCAAGGGTTGAATACATAGAAAAAGTACAGACCAAGGCTATTGATGTTAAGAACCACTGGCTGGGCCAGAAGGAAACCTTTGGCGAGCTTCATGAAGGCCATCTGCTTGAAGTGCAGAACGTTCATTTAAAATTTGAGACCCAGAGTGCTTTTCTGCAAAAAAACAGAAAATATGTGCAGGCTTCCGACAATGTCTCTTTCTGTGTTCAGGAAGGGGAAACCTTTGGGTTGGTCGGTGAGTCGGGGTCAGGCAAGTCAACCATTGCCAGAGTCATTGCCGGACTGTATACACCAGACAGTGGTGAGATTGTTTACGCTGGCAAAGGTGTCAGCAAACTGGATGACAGGAGTCGCCGCCCCATCAGGCGACAGATTCAGATGGTATTCCAGAATCCCTATTCAAGCCTTAATGGCCGGATGAAAGTAAACGATATTATTGCAGAGCCGATACGCTTCCACCGTCTGGCGGATTCTGAATCGCAGATCCGGCAAATTATTGCCGACCTTCTCGATCATGTAGGGCTGGGCAGCCAGGCGGGCGTAAAATATCCCCACGAATTTTCCGGCGGACAGCGTCAGCGTATTTCCATTGCCAGGGCTCTGGCAACACGACCAAGGTTACTGATCTGTGATGAGCCGACTTCTGCGCTGGATGTCTCTGTACAGGCACAGATTTTGAACCTTCTGAAAGACCTGCAGGACGAGCTGGGTTTGACCATGCTTTTTATCAGTCACGACTTACCGGTTATTCGCCAGATGTGTGACCGGGTGGCGGTCATGAAGCAGGGGGGCATCGTTGAAATAGCCGACACTGAACAGCTGTTTACCCAACCGGCACATCCTTATTCACAAAGCCTGATTGAGTTGATGCCACAAATGCACCAGCTTTCACGGGAAGGACTGGAAATTGAAGGGCAAAGCCAGTTACAACAACAAAATTCAGGGTTTGCTCTTGTGATGGAAAGAGTCTGACGGAAAGAGCTTGATAGAAACTGCCTGAAGGCAGCAGTTTTATGACAAAAATAATCCCAGGAGAGGGAAATAATGAAAAAAATCCTTAAGTCGATGGCAGGCATTGTGCTTGCTACAACACTGGCTGCGGGGGCGCAGGCTGCAACCCTGAAAGTAGCATATGACTCTGATCCGGTCTCTCTTGATCCTCATGAACAGTTGTCCGGTGGAACACTGCAAATGTCCCATTTGCTGTTTGATCCACTGGTGCGCTGGGATAAGGATATGAACTTTGAGCCGCGCCTGGCGACAAAGTGGGAGCGTAAGGATGATCTGACCATGCGCTTTTATCTACGTGAGGGCGTTAAGTTCCATTCCGGTAATGATTTCACGGCTAAAGACGTGAAATGGACTTTTGACCGTCTGAAGGACAGCCCGGATTACAGAGCCATATTTGAACCTTTTGCGGCACTGAAGGTGATTGATGATCACACCATCGACCTAGTGACCAGAAAGCCATTCCCGCTGGTGCTGAATAATGCCACGTACATATTCCCTATGGACAGTGCCTTTTATACCGGTGAAGACGACAAAGGTCAGCCTAAAGACCGTCTGGTAAAACACGCAGATACCTTTGC
The DNA here is from genome assembly GCF_040549045.1 of Endozoicomonas sp. NE40. Lineage (NCBI taxonomy): Bacteria > Pseudomonadati > Pseudomonadota > Gammaproteobacteria > Oceanospirillales > Endozoicomonadaceae > Endozoicomonas > Endozoicomonas lisbonensis. The sequence goes on from NZ_JBEWTB010000002.1 coordinate 3,863,931, forward strand.
TTCCCGCAATGCTTCCGGTACCGGGCCTTATATTGTTGAACGACGCCAGCAGGGTGTCAGAACTGACTATAAGCGATTTGCTGACTACTGGGACAAGCAGTCTCCGGGTAATGTCCAGACCATTACCCTGACACCGATCAAGGAAGGTCCTACCCGTGTTGCGGCTTTGCTGGCAGGTGATGTTGACTTTATTTTCCCTGTGCCGCCGAACGATCACGATCGTATTAACCGTTCTTCCCGTTCTGAACTGGTGACTCTGCCTGGTACCCGGCTGATTACCCTGCAGTTGAATCAGGAACGTGTGGAAGCTTTTAAAGACAAGCGTGTGCGTCAGGCGATCAACTACGCCATCAATAATGAAGGGATTGTTGAGCGCATTATGCGAGGCTTTGCCACCGCAGCGGGTCAGCAGGGACCTGAAGGCTATGTGGGTTACGTCGAAGACCTGAAGCCTCAGTACGATCTGGAAAAAGCCAGACAACTGATGAAAGAAGCGGGTTATGAAGAGGGTTTCAGTATCACCATGCTGGCACCGAATAACCGTTACATTAATGATGCCCGTATTGCGCAGGCAGCGGCCAGTATGCTGGCTCGAATCAATATCAGGGTAGACCTGAAGACTATTCCGAAAGCTCAGTACTGGCCTGAATTCGACCTGCGTTCAGCGGATATTATGATGATTGGCTGGCACTCTGATACTGAAGACTCTGCCAACTTCACGGAGTACCTGACTGCCTGTACCGATGAAGCAACCGGTTGGGGGCAGTACAACAGTGGTAACTATTGTAACAAGGTAGTGGACGACATGGTTCGTTCAGCGAACCAGGAAACCGATCTGTCTAAGCGTGCGGCTGTTCTTCAGGATGTTGAACGTACCCTGTACGAAGAAGCGGCTTATGTGCCTCTGCACTGGCAGAACCTTGCCTGGGGTGCCGGTAAGGGGGTACAGGCTGAAAGCGTCGTAAATGTTATGAATTTCCCATACCTTGGTGACCTGGTGGTGACCCAGTAATGGTCGGGCGGTTGTTCGCCAGAAAATAGTGAACAACCGCCATTTCAGGAAGAATAAACTAAACGACCGGGTTGTATTATGTTGTTGTTTTTATTTCGAAGGCTGATTCAGGGACTGGCGGTCATGTTTGTCATCAGCCTGATCAGTTTCTCCATTCAGGATAATCTGGGTGATCCGCTGCGAGAGATGGTGGGGCAGTCAGTATCTGAAGCGGAGCGTCAGGCTTTGCGACAGGAAATGGGGTTGAATGACCCGTTTCTGGTTCAGTATGGGCGGTTTATGTCCAGGGCGGTTCGTGGTGACCTTGGAACGTCTTATTTCTTCAAGGAGCCTGCCCTGCAGGTGATTATGGCCAAGCTTCCGGCAACACTGGAACTGGTATTCGGTGCTACTTTACTCATTGTTCTTATTTCTGTGCCTTCGGGCGTTTATTGTGCCATCCGTCCCAATAGCTGGCTGACACGGTTTATATTGGGAATCAGTATTCTGGGGATTTCCATCCCTGTTTTCCTGACCGCTATTTTCTGCATCTTCCTGTTTTCTATCGAACTGGGATGGCTGCCCTCCTATGGACGGGGTGAACTGGTTTCTGTTTTTGGATTATGGGACAGTGGTTACTTAACTAAAGACGGTATTCTGCACCTGGTGCTGCCATGTTTTGCTCTTGCCAGCATTATGCTGCCGTTGTTTATCCGACTGATACGCTCTGAAATGGTGGAGGCCCTGCATACTGAGTATGTGAAATTTGCCAAAGCCAAAGGGTTAAGAAAAGCCCGCGTTTATTTTGTTCATGCCCTTAAAAATACCATGCTGCCTGTGCTGACGGTGGGCGGGGTGCAAATTGGGACAATGGTTGCTTATACCATTCTGACCGAGAGTGTTTTCCAGTGGCCGGGTATGGGGTTCCTGTTTCTGGAGGCTGTTCATCGGGTTGATACACCATTGATTGTGGCGTACCTGATTGTGGTCGGCGGTATTTTTGTGATCGTCAATACCCTTGTCGATATTCTTTATGGTCTGATCAATCCAACGGTAAATCTGGCAAGGCCTGCGCAATGAGTGAACTGACAATGCATCAGCCAGTGTCTCGCTGGCAAAGAGTTAAAGATTCCGATATCTGGTACAGCTTCACCCGTGACTGGGTAGCCATGATATCGGCCGGTATATTTCTTTTGCTGGTCGGTGCGGCGGTGCTGGCCCCCGTTATTGCACCAACCAATCCTTATGATCTGGCCAGTATTGATATTATGGATTCGGAGTTGCCTCCGGCCTGGGCTGAATACGGCGATGAGCGTTTTTTGCTCGGAACCGATGATCAGGGCAGGGATTTATTCAGTACCATTCTCTATGGTGCCAGAATCTCGTTGATGATCGGTTTGTTTGCAGTACTGCTGCAGGCGGCTCTTGGAATTACGCTGGGTTTGACGGCAGGGTATTTTGGCGGTCGGCTCGACAGTATCCTGATGAGAATTGCGGATATCCAGTTATCCTTTTCCACCATGATGGTGGCGATAGTGGTGCTGGCAGTGTTTCAGGCATCCTTTGGGTCGGAACTGTATAACCGTCTGGCGATGTTGATGCTGATTCTTGTTATCGGTATTGCAGAATGGCCCCAGTATGCCCGAACGATTCGGGCCTCAGTGCTGGCTGAAAAGAAAAAAGAGTATGTAGAAGCAGCCAGAGTGATGGGGCTGGGCAGTCGACGCATTATGTTTCGGCATATTCTGCCTAATTGTCTTTCGCCGATTCTGGTGATTTCTACGGTTCAGATTGCCAATGCCATTATCAGTGAGGCGGCGTTATCTTTTCTTGGTCTGGGAATGCCTGTGTCAGAACCTTCGTTAGGGGCGCTGATTTCCAGTGGTTTTCAGTATATCTTCTCCGGCAGCTGGTGGATTACCGTGATTCCCGGAGTGGTGCTGGTGGTGCTGGTTCTTGTGATTAATCTACTGGGTGACTGGTTGAGAGATGTGCTTAATCCCAAGTTGTATAAAGGGTAACTCCCGGCATGGGAGTTTGATGCTATTCACCGTGTTGGGTGTCGGTTCGCTCGACCCAACCTATGAACTGCCGTTTATTGAAGAGTTGCCAGACCACGAGAATGGCAAAGGTTAAAGCCATTAGCGGATTAACCCAGCTGGTGCTGCCTGGCACCAGCCATCTTGACAGGTCAAACGCTTCCAGCACGGCCAGCGAAATAAGCCCGACTCCTAAAGCCAGATATTTGTTCTGCCAGAGATGGTTGGCACTGGTAAACCATAATGCAAGAACGGTTCCAAGGATAATGTAGTCGGTATTAACACTTCTGGGGTTAAACAGGAGGTGGTAGCAGGAAGCCAGTGTCAGCATATAGACCAGAGCTGTTTTTATATCGAACTGACGAATGGCAAACCAGCACAGCAGCCATGTGGCACCTGCCAGTATGACTTTAATCAGAAGCTGCCAGTGATCGGAGATAAAGAGGCCAAATACCTGAAATACATTGAACAGGCAGGCAAAATTCTGGCTGTGGACACCGTAGTGCATGGCCGATTGCGCCCATGTCCACAAAATTGATGTATTGTTGCCAGCCGTATTGCCAGCCGCCAAACAGCATGGGCAGTGCCAGAAACAACAGCATCAGTGGCGGAACCCTGAACCATAAAGGCCGAAACAATGTTGTTGCCAGCAGAAAAAAGACAATAAAGGTCGGTTTCAGGCTCATGACCAGTGCCAGTAGAAGCGCGGCGCTGTTCCAGCGTTTTTCAGCAATCTGGCAGATTACCAGTACCATGACGGACGTCAGGATGACATTCATCTGTCCATTTCGAAAGCCAGAGAATGCAATAGGTACGGCAATGATGCTCATCATGCCAAGCCACTTGATCAGGGTGCCTGGAGAACGATTATTGATCATATTGATCAGATTGGTCAGGGCGTAGAGATAAAGAATGATAATAAATAACCGCCAGATCAGGTCAGTCATTGCTTCAGGAATGTGAAGAAGCGGGGTAAAGAGTACAGCAAAAAGGGGGGTATAGATAAAACCGCCGGGACCGGAATAAAGAGTGATCCTGTCTGCCCAGCGTTGCCCACCCAGCAGGTAGCTGTCGACAACGGAGTGACTTCCTGGCTCAAGAATGACCTTGGCAAAAATCAGGACAAAAGCCAGCAACCAGAGGAAGAGCCCCAGCTTTTCAAATGTTGTGGTATTTTTCAGAATGTTGTTGAAATGCATGAGTTTTTATCGTTTACAGAGCGAAATCATTCTTTAAGCGTCAGTGTTTATAGTTGGAATGGATTTAATATAGACGGCTAATCGGCTTTAGTACGGGAAAAAGTGTTGGAAAAGAATTTTTTATACAGTTTTCCGGATGGGCTCTTGAAGCGCAGGGTGAAGTGGTAGCAACCGGTTGACACTCTGGCTTTCTCTTCAGAACTGAAACTGATCTCCATCTGGTCCGGCAGGCTCACCACCTGTTCGATCATTTGATGCACTGACTCTCTGATCAGGCCGGAACGATTATCGAGAGCGAAGCCTTCTTCCATCAGCAGTTTGACCAGTTTGAGCATATCGTTCTGTCGATCAAGGTGATTGACGCTGACAGAAAAATAGCGGGCTGATGTACCAAAAAGGCTGAACCATGCGGCTATTTCATTGTCAGACTGCAAGGTTTCAAACTGCTGCAGGGTTGGTTTTTTGGGTGGAATATGATTCAGGTTCCATAGCGTTGGGGTGTCGTTTTCACTGGTTATCTGTTTCAGTATTGACTGAGACGGTTGACTCAAACAATGGGCATCAAGTTCAGTAATTAAGATGGCTGGCACTTCCGGAGCCGGGTGGTGAAGCCAGTAAAGTTCAAGATGTTGTTCAGGGCAGCTGGCCCTGTCCCGAAGGCAATAGCCGAATTGTCCAAGCTTCTCTGTCAGCACAGGGCCAGACGTCCATGGTAAATTCACGGTCCGGAAGCTGATATGATCGTGAACCACCCGCTTGTTGTGTTCTTCCAGTAAATGATAAATCTTCAGGGCCTGGGGAACTCTCTGACAATAAGTCACCCATAACGGGGTGATCAGGTCGGACAAGATGGTTTGATAATTTGTCGGGTTCAAAACAACCGCCTGTTTTCAAAAACACCGCCTCATTATGAGACAGTTTTACGGATGCTGCCCTGTAATACCCTGCTTTTTTACTGGTACAATCGTCGCAAGAAAAATATAACGAGTATATTGCACATGTTAAAAGTTGCCTTGCTGTATCAAACTCGTGAAGGGCAGACTGCCAGGATTCTGAATGTTATAAAAACACAGATGGAACAGTGTGGTTTTCAAACGGCAGTATTTGATGTCCGGGACCCATTCGTAAGTATTGACCTGGAGGGTTTTGATGCATTTATTTTAGGCTGTTCTATCCGGTATGGGCGTCATCATAAGGCATTCTGCCAGTTTGTTGAGAACAACTATCAAACTCTGAACGCCAGGCCCAGCTTTTTCTTTTCTGTTAATCTTACGGCCAGAAAGCCGCAGCGTTGCCGCCCTGATAATAATCGCTATCTGCAAAAGTATCTCGCCAGAACCCCCTGGAAACCCGACCTGGTTGACGTGTTTGCTGGCGCCCTGTTGTATACCCGTTATGACCTGTTTAGCAGGCTGGCGATTCAGTTGATTATGAAACTGACTGGAGGTAGTACGGATACGTCAAAGGATATTGAGTATACCGACTGGGAGCGGGTCGATAAGTTTTGCCGCACTGTAGCAGGCCATCTTAATAATAGTGTCAGGCAGAAGCAGACGTCTGAACAGGTTGGTACCGTTGCTGAAGCTTCTGCCTGAGTGGAGTTGGTATTAATCCTTGCAGAGAGGCAGGAGCAGGGCAAAGCCGTAGAGTGCAGGCATAATCAGGGCAGTGGCAAGAATGATCTGGTCCATAACTGAATCCTTTGTTTTATTGTTGTAATTGTTCAGGGGTTCAGATGCTCACTCTTTTAACATATCAGCAAAAAAAGGTGGTTGGAAAGGGGGCAGGGACGTCCATGTCTGCTGACAGAGCATCAACTGTCTACGATTTGCCAGTTGGAAGGCATACCAATATTTAACTGCTGCATCAGGTGTCCAAGACCATTAAGCACCCGGTAGCGGGCATACAGACCACGGTGTACAGCTGTCGTGTATGAGCGTTGGGCCTGAAAGTTTTCGTTCTCACTGTCGAGCAGGTCCAGCAGGGTGCGCTTGCCCAGTTCAAACTGTTTCTGATAGGCCTTTACAGTCTGAGCACTGGCGTCCATGTGCTTTTTAAGATAAGGCTCCTCAGCGCTCAGGTTTTCCATTGCAGCCCAGGCGATTCTGAGGGTTTCCCTGACCATGCGCTGAGTGTCCTGTTGCATGGCATGGCTCTCTTCAACGCGATAGGCCGCTTCCTGACGACGGGCGCTGTCGGAACCACCGCGGAACAGGTTGTACTTCATGGTCAACATGGCCTTGGTATCTTCATGGCGTCCTTTATGGCCGTCGATGTCTTTGTCCCAGCGCTGGCTCAGTGACAGGTCGACGGAGGGCAAAAAGGCACCCCGGGTCTGGTCATAACCGTATTGAGAGGCGCTCAGGTCAAAGTTACTGGCGTGAATGGCAGGGTTATCCTGCAGGGCAATAGCCAGCGCCTGTTCCAGGTCGGCTGGCAGAACCTGCTCGTCAAGACGTGGCATGGTCAGATCATCAGCCGCCTGATTGACCAGACGCAGATATTGCGTTTCGGAGTCTTCAAGGTTGTTGCGGGTGCTGATCATATTGGCACGAGCCCGAGCCAGACGGCCTTCAATCTGGTACAGGTCGGACTGGTTGGCAACGCCTTGCTCCGTACGTTGTTGAATCAGCTTGTAGATGCGTTCATGGGCAGCCAGATTGTTCTTTGCCAGTGTCATTTGCCGGCGGTTTTCCAGCAACTTCAGGTAAACGTCAGCGACCTCCAGAGCCAGACTTTCTGCTTTGGTGCGCAACTGTTCCTTACGACCGTGCTGAAGCTCCTGGGTTTTGCGGTATTCGTTGGTGGTAGACAGACCGTCGTACAGGTTCTGGTTCAGGATCAGGGCATTTTCCTTGGGCCTGAAATCTTTCTCGTTGGTTCCTGCTTTTTCAGTTCTGGGGTTATCAAGCCGCTCATGCCCAATACCGGCTTTCCAGTCTAATGTAGGCAGGTAGCCACCACGGGCTGCCTTGACGCTTTCCTGACTGGCCTGGTAGCGATTGTAGGACGCCTGTGCCTGTGGATTGCTTACCAGAGTTTGTGTAATCGCTTCCTCCAGAGATACCGCATGGACAACTGAGCCCTGAAGGGCAGCAGCAACCAACAAGGCAGGGGCTGAAGCACGAAGTATTTTCATGGAGGCGTGTTCCTCTGAATCATCAAAGCTTGATAAAAGTAGTTCCAGATTTTTGTCAGGCTTGAAGCAGCTGTAAAACTGTCTCAACCACGGTTGTTTTTGCTATCGCAGGCGCACCCTGCCGCGTTAGCTCTGAAGGAGCTTCTCTATAAAAAGAACAGAGTTAACCCGCAGTCGCCTGTCTGACCAGATTGAAACTAGCATAGTTTTTGCAAATTGCAGGGAATTGATATTCATATCAATTTTTTTATATTGTCAGGGGTAAGCTGCAGATTCATAAAAAGGAAAATAATGTTGATCATCAGTAAGCTTGCCGTATTGCTCTTATTCTGTTCATTTCATGTTTTGGCGAGCGGCATTAATACGCTCAGTTCAAGATTAAAACCGGGGGGATTTTATGTTGGAACCGTTAAGCCTGGAACAAAAGTACAATATAAGGACCGGCGAATTCGGGTCTCAGCAGACGGGCAGTTTATTATTGGTTTCGGGCGGGATGCTGATTTAGAGCAGAGTTTCAGCCTTATCCATAAAGATGGCAGATCAGAGCGGATCAGTCTGGCGTTGAAGTCCCGTGAATATGATATCCAGCGTATCAACGGGGTCAAAAAAAAATATGTTCAGCCTGCCCCGGAGGTGATGCAGCGTATTCGTACTGAAGCAAAAGCAGTCGGCCAGTCCCGACAGTTTGATACAGCAGGAAAGGATTTTTTCTCTGGTTTTAGTCAGCCTGCCCAGGGGCGTATTACCGGGGTCTATGGCAGTCAGCGCTTTTTTAATGGTGAACCCAGAAGGCCGCACTACGGTCTGGACTTTGCTGCACCGACAGGAAAGCCTGTTATTGCTGCGGCAGATGGTATTGTCAGGCTGGCGGATAAGGACCTTTATTTTTCAGGTGGTACCATCGTGATTGATCACGGGTTTGGAATTTCCAGCAGCTACCTTCATTTAAGTGCTCTCAGTGTTGAAGAAGGCGATACTGTTGAGCGTGGTCAGCGGATTGGCGAAATAGGAGCGACGGGGCGTGTAACGGGATCGCACCTTGACTGGCGGGTAAACTGGTTTGATGTTCGGCTTGATCCCGCCCTGATGATGCGGTGAACTCTTAATTGTTCAAGATGGCTTTTCTGGAGCGATTCATGGCAATTTACAGTAAACAGACTATTCCTTCAGCCGCTGAGGCATTGCCCGGGCGGGAACAGCCAGTCTCTCTGACTGGACAACATTTTGTACATGGACGGTCACTTCTGGCTCCGTTTCCTGAGTCCTGTGAAGTGATTTATTTTGGGATGGGATGCTTCTGGGGGGCTGAACGACTGTTCTGGAAGCAGACCGGCGTCTGGACGACCGCTGTTGGTTATGCCGGTGGGTACACACCAAACCCTTCTTATCAGGAAGTCTGTTCAGGTGGGACAGGTCATGCTGAGGTGGTGATGGTGGTGTTTGAACCCGGTGTGATGACCATTGAGACACTGATGAAACTGTTCTGGGAGTCTCACGACCCGGGGCAGGGAATGCGTCAGGGCAATGATGTTGGCACCCAGTATCGTTCAGTCATTTTCACAACGACCAGAAGACAGCAGTGTGTGGCTGAAGCGTCGAAGGATGCTTACCAAACGGCGATGACCAGCTGTGGTAAAGGCAAAGTAACGACAGAGATTCAGCAGGCTCCTTCATTCTATTATGCAGAGGAGTATCATCAGCAGTATCTGGCAAAGAATGTTAATGGCTACTGTGCTTTGGGAGGAACCGGAGTCTGTCTGCCGCCTGTTCTGGATACTGATGAAGTCGATCAATAAATAGTAAGGTAAAAAAAACCGGACAGACTCGAAGAGGGGAGTGCTGTCCGGACGCAGTTTGCTGAACGAGTATCCTTCAGGAGTAAAAAAAACCGGTACACAGAAAAGTAGTGACTTTGCTTAACTTCTGCCCTGAGTAAATATACGCTTTGCAGTTCGTTATACACCTATAGATGGCATGGTTTTGCCCGGCTCAAATGTTTTTCTTAATTAAGTTTCTGATTAAAAAACGTGTTGGATTGAGAGCGTCCAGCAATGAATGTTCAACAACATTGCTGTCACCTGAAATCATGGATGCAATGATTTCCCCTGACAAAGGACAGGTGATCAGTCCTCTCGAACCGTGTCCGGTATTCACATACAACCCTTCAAGATAGTCAGCTTTGCCATCAATCAGGGCTTTAGCGTCTTTCCGTAAAAGGGCAAACTGCTTAATAAATGAACTTCTGTTAACAACCGGTCCAACCAAAGGCAGGTAATCAGGGGTTGTGCAACGAAAACCGGTACGCCCCCCTGTCACCTCAGGGCGGTAGTCTGAGACATAGTTTGAGCTGGTTTTCCCCAGAGCGGCATAGACTTCAGGCATCTGGCTGGAGAGCATGTCAAGGTTACGCTGATGGTCTTCTTTTCGTACTGAAAGGCAGTCGTCGTTAAAGTCAAACGTGGCACCCAGTGTGTGTTCATGATCACAGGCTGGTGCTATATACCCTTCACAACACAGGCAGACGGACAACCTGCTACTGCTGGTTGTCTCAGCCACCTGGCTGAGTTGCCCCCGAATGGGCTTTACCGGTAAGTGTTCCAGCTCCGGGAATTGATGGCTGTGAACCCCTCCTGCCACCACGACGACTTCCGACCGTATGATTTCTTCCTGCTGTTTATTAAGCAGAACCCATTCAGACCCTTCTTTTTTAAGAGCCTCTACACTGTGTCCGGTTTCTGTCTGAATGGCTGGGTGATCAGCCAGTGACTGGCAGAAATGTGCAGGTTTTACCCAGCCAGCTTTGGGGAATACCAGTCCGCTGCGGTTAAGTTTGAATCCGGTTAACGTTGCGAGCTGTTCAGAGTCAGCCATAAACAGCAGGTTTTCAGGGAATTGTTCTGCCAGAGATTTATAGCGGTTGAACTCTTTGTCCGTCACTGGCATTTGAACGACGCTGGTTTGATGCCAGTATGGCGAATGGCTGCCCTGTAACTGGTTCATCAGGTTGATGCTGTACAGGTATCCCTGCAGGATAAAACGGCTGAGAGGTGTGTGATGGGGTGACAGCTTGGCATAAAGGATGCCTTGCGGATTGCCGGAGGCTTCTTTTGCCAGTTGTTCATGCTGTTCCAGCAAAGTAACCTGCCAGCCTCGTTCAGCCAGAGACCGGGCGGTGCTGGTACCGGCCAGCCCTCCGCCAATGACGACGGCCTGCTGCCGCTTTGTAACGGGGGCGTCTGGCAGTTGCCACTCGGGACGAACAGCACTTGCAGGTGTGGAGCGCAGGAACTGCCCCCGCAGCATATCCCGCTTTTTGCCAAAGGCGGGTACTTTCTCCACACTGAAACCCGAGCGGATAAGATGGTCACGTACAATCCGGGCAGCCGTAAAGGTGGCATAAGTCGTTTGACTATGGCTTTTATGAGCCATGATGTCGAAGAGTTCAGAACGCCACATATCAGGGTTCTTTGAAGGGGCAAACCCGTCCAGAAACCAGGCATCGACCTTGCCTGAGAAATCGGACAGAGTGTCCAGAACATCACCCGTCAGCAAGGTGAGGCGCACACGTCCGTTGGCGAAGACAAAGTGTTGCTGTCCCTGACAGGCCGGCAGGTACAGGCCGGCCAGTTCCGAAGCCTGTTTCTTCAGTTCCGGCCAGAGTGTCAGCGCCCGCTGAAAGTCGTCCTGCTTCAATGGGTGTTTTTCGGTGCTGATGAAGTGCAGTCGGGAACCGTCAGTTGCCAGTTCATCGAACAGCTGCCAGACACACAAAAAATTAAGCCCGGTACCAAAGCCGGTTTCAGCAATACTGATACATTCACCGGTATTCAGTCTGCTGAAACGCTCAGGAAGCCGGTTTGGCTTAATAAAGGTATGGAACGTTTCTTCCAGTCCGGATTCGGTGGAAAAATAAATATCATTGTACTGGCTGGAAACAGGCTGACCATTGTCCCGCCACTCAAGCTTTGCATGGCTCAGGGCTGGTGCATGGCTCAGGGCTGTGTTTTCCGGATCGCTCATTTTATTGCTGACTACTTATTGTTGCCTGTTTATTGTTGCCTGTTTATTGTTGACTATGTCGCTTCGTACACTTTCTCAGACATTCCCCGGATGCAGGTTTCCCTTTTGATCTGTTCAAACAACTGCTGTGCCTGTTCAGAGGTTTTGCTCATCATGCTTAACCATTGTTTCAGCCGCCCGTCCAGATAGCGCTTAGGGTTGTTTATGCCATAAGGGTGATCCGCTTCAGGGTGTTCGGCTGCCTGCACCACTTTCCGGGTAAATCGTTGCAGTATATCCAGTGATTGAGGCCAGTGCTGCTCATCGCTATGATTTTTTTTGTGTGGCTTGTTGCTGTGTAGAGAGTTGCTGTGTAGATGGTTGCTGTGCTGAATGGCAATGGCTTTTGGCAAGCCTGGATTCCGCAGTACTCCCCGTCCAACCATAATGCGGTTACAGCCGGTAATTTCCCGACACCGACGGGCGTCTTCAGCACTGAATATATCACCATTGGCCACCACCGGGATGGCCACGGCTTCCCTGATTGCCACAATATCTTCCCAGTAAGCAGGCGGTTTGTAGCCCTGTAGTTTGGTGCGGGCGTGTACTGCCAGACCATTTGCGCCCGCGTCTTCTATGGCTCTGGCGTTATCAATGGCAAGGTCGCCATCCAGATAGCCGAGGCGTATTTTTGCCGTTACCGGGATCTCGTCGGGTACTGCCAGGCGAACGGCTTTTACGATGTCATGAATCAGCTCTGGCTCCTGTAGCAGGATGGCACCGCCTTTGTGTCGATTCACCGTTTTTGCCGGACAGCCAAAGTTTAAATCGATTCCACGGGCGCCAAGTTTTGCGGCTTTCGCGGCATTCAGTGCCAGCAACTGTGGATTGTTGCCAAGAAACTGGATATGGACAGGTGTTCCGGACCGGGTCTGGCAGCCATGCTTCAGTTCCGGACAGATGCGATGAAAGACCGAGGTTGGCAACCGGGTATCGGTGACACGAATAAACTCGGTTACGCACAGATCGATGCCTCCGACTTCGCTGAGAAGTTCCCGTAATAGATAGTCAATAACGCCTTCCATCGGGGCGAGAGTAATGTGGTTCATGAGTTTGGCATGCTTGATTGATTGTATGGGCAGTTTGTATGAGTAGTTTGTATGAGTAGTTTGTATAAATAGTTGGCAGTTGCTGGAATCTATCAGAATTTTCAAGTGCAACAAACCGTGTTTGTTACTCAGTTTTCAGTCAAAAAGAACCCCGAAGAGTTGCAGAGATGGCGTTTTTTTCAGATGCCCGGCTTTTGCTGGCACTGAGAGAACTCTGGAGACTGTGGTGTAGTTTGTTTTTCTTCAAACGTTTGTTGTTTGACCTGTTCAAATGGTAAGCAAAAAAAAAGACGTCAAATCAGTATTTTCCGAAAGTATGTAGTTCTATTGATTTGAGTTCGTGCAAATACGGTGGTGCTGTTGCAGATTATTACCCGTAAAACTGCAACTGTATGTAATTTGTGCAGAATGCGCGACGGGTGCTTATTGGTTAATAAGTTAAATGTCGGGCGAGACCGAATTTAAACAATTTTTAGATTGCGCCAGTTTCTGTGATAGCAAGGCAAACATCACAACGGAATGTTTCTTTTCACGGAAAAATTATCTGAATGGCCGATGCGGGGTGAAATCGGCAGGGGCAATCTCCGCTCACTAATTAAGCAAAGGACTAGAGCCGTATGGTTTCATCTGATCTGTTACTGGAAGGTGTGAACCTCATGTTGTTTGGGATGGGGTTTGTATTCCTGTTCCTGACTTCGCTGGTGGGTGTGACATCAACCATGTCGAAAGTGGTTACCCGCTTTTTTCCAGACCCTTTACCGGCGGCACCAGCGCCCAGGGCAGCAGCGCCTGCTGCAGCGGCCTCTGACGATAATGAGCTGGTTGCCGCGATCACCGCTGCCATCAAAATGCATCGGGATAAACAGTCTTAATCAGCTTCCTGTGGGCAGAAAGCTTTTACAGCTGTGAGCTGAGGGCTCTCGGAGCGAGAGCCATAAAAACAAATTTTGTGTAATTGAAACTTGTCATTTAGGGGAGATCCTTCACCAATGGCCAACGTAAAGAAACCACTGGGTATTACCGACGTTGTATTGCGTGACGCGCATCAATCACTGTTTGCGACCCGCATGCGTATCGAAGATATGCTGCCAATCGCTGAGAAGCTGGACGACATTGGCTTCTGGTCTCTGGAAACCTGGGGTGGTGCGACTTTCGATTCCTGTATCCGCTTTCTGGGTGAAGATCCGTGGGAGCGCCTGCGCGCCCTGAAAAAGGCGATGCCAAAAACCAAACAGCAAATGCTGCTGCGCGGTCAGAATCTGCTGGGCTACCGTCACTACGCTGACGATGTTGTTGACAAGTTTGTAGAGCGTGCCTGTGTCAATGGTATGGACGTATTCCGTGTCTTCGACGCTATGAACGATCCACGTAACCTGAAGCAGGCTATGCAGGTGGTTAAGCGTCACGGCGGTCACGCTCAGGGTACTCTGTCTTACACGACCAGTGAAGTACATACAACAGATATGTGGCTGAGCCTGGCGAAGCAGATTGAGGATATGGGGGCTGACTCTCTGTGCATCAAGGATATGTCCGGCATCATCACGCCTACAGACGCTTTTGATCTGGTGACACGCCTGAAGAAAGAAACCGATCTGGAGCTGCACCTGCACTGTCACGCGACTTCCGGTCTGTCTTCCATGTCCATTCTGAAGGCCGTGGAAGCGGGTATCGATCGTGTGGATACAGCCATTTCTTCCATGTCCATGACTTATGGGCATTCTCCAACCGAGTCCATCGTAGCTGCTCTGCAGGGTACTGACCGCGATACGGGTCTGGACCTGGGTAAGCTGGAAGAGATCGCTTCCTACTTCCGTGAAGTGCGTAAGAAGTACGCTAAGTTCGAAGGTGCTTTGCGCGGCGTTGACTCCCGCATTCTGGTCGCTCAGGTGCCAGGCGGCATGTTGACTAACATGGAAAACCAGCTGCGCGAGCAGGGTGCTTCTGACAAGTTTGACGAAGTACTGAAAGAGATTCCTCGTGTACGTAAAGATCTGGGCATGATCGCGCTGGTGACTCCAACCTCTCAGATTGTCGGTACCCAGGCGGTACTGAACGTTCTGACCGGCGAGCGTTATAAATCTATCTCCAAGGAAACTCAGGGCATCCTGAAAGGCGAGTACGGTGCTGCACCGGCTCCATTTAACAAAGAGCTGCAAGAGCGCGTACTGGATGGTGCCAAAGCTATCACCTGTCGTCCGGCGGATCTGCTGGAAGCAGAGATGGACAAGCTGACCGCTGAACTGAAGGACGTTGCTGGCGACAAAGGCATCAAGCTGGCTTCTGACGAAGTAGACGACGTTCTGACTTATGCGCTGTTCCCACAGGTAGGTCTGAAGTTCCTGCAGAATCGTGGCAATGCTGATGCCTTTGAGCCTGCCCCGGGTACTGAAAAGGTTGAAGAAAAAGCACCCGCTGCCCCGGCGACAAAGAAAGCGGCTGCTTCCGACACTGGCGTTTACAGCGTGAAGGTAAATGGCAACAGCTATGTCGTGGAAGTGAGTGAAGGTGGTGACGTATCCAGTGTCGCACCAGCTGCTCCTGCCGCTGCCGCTCCTGCAGCTGAGCCTGTTGGTGAAGGTGAGCCAATGCCTGCTCCTCTGGCGGGTAACATCTGGAAAGTGAACGTTGCTGCCGGTGATGCGGTGAATGAAGGTGACGTACTGCTGATTCTGGAAGCCATGAAGATGGAGACCGAAGTACGTGCGCCACGCAGCGGTAAGGTCACTTCTGTGGGTGTTCGTGAAGGCGACAGTGTTGTCGTAGGCGACACTTTGCTGGCCATTGCCTGATCCACGGGAGCGATAGCAATAATGGATAAGGTGCTAAACCTCTGGTACGGCTCTGGCCTGTACAATATGACCATCGGTCAGTTCGCCATGATAGTGGTAGGCTTTGTCCTGCTCTATCTGGCGATTCGCAAGCAGTTCGAGCCTCTGTTGCTGGTGCCAATCGGCTTTGGTGGCATTATGGCGAATATTCCTGCGGCTGGTCTGGCGCTTCCTGCCATAGAGCAGGCCATGTCTATCGCTCATCCTCAGGTGGTTGCTGCTGTTGCAGCAGTCCTTGAGGTTGAAGTGACAGGCGTGAGCCCTTATGAGCTGGTAAGTCTTTATAACGAAGCGGGTGTGGCTGTGCAGCAGGCTGTTCACGCAGTGGTTGCTGACTTTGGTTACTCTAACGGTGTCTTGTATACCTTCTATGAAGTAGCGATTGCAACGGGTGTTGCGCCGCTGGTGATCTTCATGGGTGTCGGTGCCATGACGGACTTTGGTCCGCTGCTGGCTAATCCGAAAACTCTGTTCCTGGGTGCCGCTGCGCAGTTTGGTATTTTTGCCACTGTGCTGGGAGCTGTGGGTCTGAGTTCCATGGGGCTGATGAACTTCAGTCTGGCAGATGCTGCGGCGATCGGTATTATCGGTGGTGCGGATGGCCCGACGGCGATCTATGTATCCAGTGTACTGGCTCCGGAACTGCTGGGTGCGATTGCGGTAGCGGCGTACTCTTACATGGCTCTGGTACCTCTGATTCAGCCGCCTATCATGAAGGCGCTGACGACAGAGGAAGAGCGCAAGATTGTTATGGTGCAGCTGCGTTCTGTCAGCAAGACCGAGCGTATTGTGTTCCCGTTGCTGCTGCTGGTGCTGGTGGCTCTGTTGCTGCCTGATGCAGCGCCGCTGCTGGGCATGTTCTGCTTTGGTAACCTGATGAAAGAGTGTGGTGTTGTGGAGCGTCTGTCTGACACGGTTCAGAATGCGCTGATCAACATTGTCACCATTTTCCTGGGTCTTGCAGTCGGTTCCAAGCTGGTGGCTGACAAGTTCCTGCAGCCAGAAACGCTGGGTATCCTGTCTCTGGGTATTGTGGCGTTCTGTATCGGTACGGCGACCGGCCTGCTGATGGCTAAGCTGATGAACAAGGTCAGCAAGCACAAGGTGAATCCTCTGATTGGTTCTGCCGGTGTGTCTGCTGTGCCGATGGCGGCGCGGGTAGCCAACAAGGTGGGTCTGGAGGCGAATCCACAGAACTTCCTGTTGATGCACGCTATGGGACCAAACGTAGCGGGTGTTATCGGCTCTGCGGTAGCGGCTGGTGTGATGATTAAATATCTGTCCGGTATGTAATTGTTCACTGCTGACAATTGATGGTAAAAAATCCGGCATTCAGTGTGATGTCGGATTTTTTACTTTAACAGGCACTACGAAATTAATAGACGCTATGGAATTAACAGGCGCTATGAAAAATGAAAACTAACGGATGATATAAACTGGTCGTGAATTTTAACCGGGTTACTCATTCCCGGAAGGTGATCTATTTTCGACACTTGTCCAACATGCTGAAGGTTGGGTACGACCTTGCCGACAGAGGAAACCGGGTCGCCGGCTATCAGTATATGTTGTATTTCGGTAATCGCAGTAGCAACGCTCTGTTCATCGCGGTTATCATTAATCGCATTGACCGCAGCTTTGCCAAGTTCGGCCGAGCAATACCCGGTAGCTGCAATTTTACAATTTCCTGTACTCAGGTTGGCCGCAGCATAAGTGGCCATACCTCCACCCAATGAGTGACCATAAACAGCAACGTTAAAGCCGGCATGTTTAATCAATGCTGCTAACAGAAGCTCTGCTTCAACGTAACATTTTGGCAATCCACCTAAGCCATTTTTTAAGTTTGCTCCCCACTGCGACAGGGTTTGGACAAGGTTAGCCTTGCTCCTTTGTGCCAGATTGCCAGCTGTTGTCCCCGATGTTGTACCTCCGAAAATGAGATTATAAGTACCTTTTCCCAGTATGACATAGGCCACCAGTCCGGATTTGGAGGTTATGATATTGAGGGGTTTGCGTGTGCTGGCACTCGCACCTGCATCGGGTTGGGCATCTGCGCTGGCACTGGTAATCACGAGCGACAGTTCCTCGCCGCCAGGAAGCTGCTGGGCAGATTTTGCGATCTTGAATGCCATGGCTGGATCGACTGTGTACCCCGGTGGTAACTGGCTTTCATCCTGGTGATAGGGAAAGCTCGCCATTTGTGCGTTGGCCAGTGCAGGGTCAATGGTTGCACGACGTCTGCAGCCTGTTCTTGAAAAACCAGATCTAAGCATTCTCCTCTCCCTTCTACAGGAGTGACTGACAGATGTTTATCCGTCTCATTAATCGTCCATGCATGAATACTTTCAAGACAGCAAAAACCAGCTGTCCGTTAGAGTCTGTCCGGGTTTCTTCTTTTTGACCGGGAATGTTTGACTCTACCTTTCCAGTTCGTAGTGGGATCAATGTTAGCAGCATAGACCATCAGACAGGGTGTCATTACTCTTCATCAATCCGCCACATAATATTGGAAAATTGAATTTATATTGATTTGATGCAGCTCTGTTGATTGACAGTATGGGGGCTTAACCGTAAAACATGACTTTTTTAACGAGTATTCAGGTTGATTGATGGAATATAAAAGTCATGCGGTTCCCGTGAAAAAAAGCATTGCGCTGGTAGCACACGATAATAAAAAAGATGAGCTGGTAGGCTGGGCAATGCGTCACAGGGATGAGCTGGTTAATCATGAGCTCTATGCGACAGGCACAACAGGTGGGTTGCTTGAGCGCCATCTTGAGCTTCCAATTCATAAGTTTATCAGTGGTCCGCTGGGTGGGGATCAGCAGATAGGTGCGCTGATCTCAGAGAGTAAGCTGGATTTGCTGGTGTTTTTCTGGGACCCGTTTGAGTCGCAGCCACACGATCCGGATGTCAAAGCTCTGCTGAGGATTGCTGCGGTATGGAATATTCCGGTGGCCTGTAACGAGAGTTCGGCAGACTTTGTCTTTTCGTCTCCTATGATGAAGGCGAGTCACGAGCGAAGAATACCTGACTATGACAGCTATCTTCGTTCCAGATCGTTCTAATCTTATATGCCCACTTGTTTTTAAGTGGGCATATATAAGTTATAGCTAACTCAAGCTATCCTGCCGATAACCTGTGAAACGAGCTGATAGATTATTCAACCGGTGTTGAATGATCTGGAAAGAATTCTGGTTCAGCTTTGGAGCTGAAATGCGAGATGCCAGTCTTCAGGCGTCTGTTATGCTATCGTTCTGGCCTACAAAGTGACGACGCTTTTTGTAGGTCACTTTGGGTGCCCGGGCTGGTTTGTCTTCTGATGGGTTCTGGAACGTTGCGTTATTCGAAAGAATCGATTTACCTGACCGGTTATAGTTTCTGTTTCTAATCCTTTCGGATCGGGGTTTCATGCTGGTTTCGGAATGAATTCCGGTGTTAGCTGAAGTGATGTCAAACGAGTCATTAAATCTGGGTTTGTCGAATTTGTGATCAATAGTATGAATTGAATCACCGGCTTCCAGAGAGCCACCTTCTTCATCGTTATTTATTTCCTGCGTATCCTGTTCCTCCTGCATATTCAGTCGCATTCGGTATGGGTGACCGTATCCGCGTCTGCGTCTTGGTTTGTGTGACTTCGGCTCTGGCGGTTTAAGGCCAGTAAATTGCTCGTAGACAGTGGCATAAATGTATTTGCTCATTATTGCCTCCAGTTAAGATTCATCCCAGATTATTAAGTTAATGTCTTTATTTGTTGTACGATGGTAGTAAATACCCAAAAGAGCATGTATAGGTAACAGTACCTAAATAAAATTAACATTACTTAGGCAAAAAAAATCATGGTTGAATTTTGATTCAATCGAATCATAGCAGGTCGATTATTTCTGACGTTATTTGTTTCATAATATTTTTGAATGTAAGAGGGTTGTTAATAACCAATCTGTTAATTGAGTTTTTTTGTATGTGCAAAATAAAAACAGTACAAATGGCTGCTGAGTGTATTTGATTATATTGATTATGCTTTTAGGGAAATTCAGCAATTAACTGCATTGAGTGATGAGGGTGGGGTGAAAGTGTTGTCTGATGACTGGTCGCTGGTTGAATGTGATTGAACGTGTTAACTAAAATTTGGCACGTACGTAGGTATTAGCCCTGATAGTGGAAAAACCGTACATGGGATATGTTTGCCAGAGCAATTTTAAGCGGCTGCAGGCAATGAGATTAAGCAGAAGAATCTGTTCATGCAGGACTTCTGTTATCAGCTATAACTATGTCAGCAAGTTTGGTAAAGAGTGTTTTGAAAACCTTCTGTATGGCAATTTACATTATGTAATTTACTATACAGGCAGATGTCGAGTTTTGACCTAGCTCAACTCTCACTCTCAATAATGGTTCCACCCTTTTGACCATAGCCTTCGCAACATACGACTTTTATCTGATATCTCCGCAGCACTTTGACAGACTCAAAAACACGAGGAGCTTGCTGAATGAGCACTCAAGTCAACGAAACTCCCGCAGCATGGGAAGGTTTTGTTCAGGGCGACTGGGCAAACAGCGTAAACGTTCGCGACTTTATCCAGAAGAACTACACCCCTTATGAAGGTGGTGACGAGTTCCTGACCGGTGCGACAAAGGCCACAGATACCCTGTGGGCTGATGTCATGGAAGGCATCAAGCAGGAAAACCGCACTCATGCGCCGGTTGATTTCGATACTGACCTGCCTTCTACCATCACTTCTCACGACGCAGGTTACATCCGCAAGGATCTGGAAACCATCGTTGGCCTGCAGACTGACAAGCCTCTGAAACGTGCCATTATTGCTAATGGCGGCATTCGCATGGTTGAGACTTCCTGTCAGGTGTACGGTAAAGAGCTGGACCCGATGGTCAAGAAAATCTTTACCGAGTATCGCAAGACTCACAACGCCGGTGTATTCGACGTTTACACTCCGGACGTTCGCGCCTGCCGCAAGTCTGGTGTTATCACCGGTCTGCCGGATGCTTACGGTCGTGGTCGTATTATCGGCGACTACCGTCGTATTGCCCTGTACGGTATCGACTTCCTGATCAATGACAAGAAAGCTCAGCACAAGAGTCTGGACAAAGTTCTGGAAAGTGGTGAGAAGCTGGAGCGTACCCTGCAGCTGCGTGAAGAGATCATGGAGCAGATCCGTGCTCTGATGCAGATTAAGGAGATGGCCGCCAAGTACGAGTGCGACATTTCTGTACCTGCTAAGAACGCTCAGGAAGCTATACAGTGGACTTACTTTGGTTACCTGGCCGCTGTTAAATCCCAGAACGGTGCAGCGATGTCTCTGGGTCGTGTTGCTTCCTTCCTGGACGTTTACATCGAGCGTGACCTGAAAGCGGGTTTGATCACTGAAGAGCAGTCTCAGGAAATGATCGACCACTTCGTTATGAAGCTGCGTATGGTTCGCTTCCTGCGTACACCTGATTACGATGATCTGTTCTCCGGCGACCCGATCTGGGCGACTGAGTCCATCGGTGGTATGGGTCTGGACGGCCGTACACTGGTTACCAAGAACAGCTTCCGTTTCCTGAATACTCTGTACACCATGGGGCCGTCTCCGGAGCCAAACATCACTGTACTGTGGTCTGAAGAACTGCCGCAGGGCTTCAAAGAGTACTGTGCTAAAGTGTCCATCGACACCAGCTCTATCCAGTACGAAAACGATGACCTGATGCGTCCGGACATGGATAGCGATGACTACGCTATTGCCTGCTGTGTATCCCCGATGGTTCTGGGTAAGCAGATGCAGTTCTTCGGCGCTCGTGCCAACCTGGCCAAGACTCTGCTGCTGGCGATCAACGGTGGTGTGGATGAGAAAACTGGTCTGCAGGTAGGTCCAAAGTCTGACGCGATTACTAGTGATGTTCTGGAATACGAAGACGTTAACTCCCGTCTGGACAGTTTCATGGACTGGCTGGCGACTCAGTACGTGACAGCTTTGAACTGCATCCACTACATGCACGACAAGTACTCCTACGAAGCCTCCCTGATGGCTTTGCACGATCGTGACGTAGTACGTACCATGGCTTGTGGTATTGCTGGTCTGTCTGTTGCAGCTGACTCCCTGGCAGCGATCAAGTTTGCTAAAGTTAAGGCGGTTCGTGATGAGAACGGTATTGCGACTGACTTCGAGATTGAAGGCGACTATCCTAAGTTCGGTAACAACGATGAGCGTGTAGACGCCATTGCCTGTGATCTGGTTGAGCGGTTCATGACTAAGATCGCTTCTAACAATATGTATCGTGAAGCGGTTCCAACTCAGTCTATCCTGACTATCACTTCCAACGTTGTGTATGGTAAGAAGACCGGTAACACACCAGACGGTCGTCGTGCAGGACAGCCATTTGGTCCGGGCGCTAACCCAATGCACGGTCGTGACACCAGTGGTGCGATTGCATCCCTGAGTTCTGTTGCCAAACTGCCATTTGCTTACGCAAAAGACGGTATTTCCTACACCTTCTCTATCGTGCCAAAGGCGCTGGGTAAGGATGAGGACAGCCGTCGTCGTAACCTGGTCGGCCTGATGGATGGTTACTTCCACAACGAAGGTCAGGAAGTTGAGGGCGGTCAGCACCTGAACGTCAACGTACTGAACCGTGAAATGCTGGAAGACGCTGTCGAGAATCCTGACAAGTATCCTTCTCTGACTATTCGTGTATCCGGTTACGCAGTGCGCTTTAACTCTCTGACCCCAGAGCAGCAGCGCGATGTTATCACTCGTACCTTTACCTCTTCCATGTAAAGAAAAGCGTTTGACGCTTAACGATGTGATCTGAAAAAGGCCGGCTTTAAGTCGGCCTTTTTCGTTTTAAGTGAAAACAAGTGAATAAAGTATTATGTCTCTAGGTCGTGTTCATTCTCAGGATTCGTTTGGTACCGTCGACGGGCCGGGTATTCGTTATGTGGTGTTTATGCAGGGATGCCATATGCGCTGCCGTTACTGTCATAACCGGGATACCTGGGATCTGCGCGAAGGTGGTGAAGTCAAAAGCCACGAAGCCGTGTTTCAGGATATCTACAAGGTCAGGAACTTTCTTTCGGGCGGGGTAACGGTGACCGGGGGTGAGCCGTTGATCCAGGCTGAGTTTGTGGCTGATTTGTTTGCCGAGTGTCGTAAGGCGGGTATACACACCTGTCTGGATACCAATGGTTTTACCAAAACTATTACCGAACCGGTTGAACGACTGCTGGCGAATACCGATCTGGTGTTGCTGGATCTGAAGCAGATTGATGAAGATATGCATCAGAAGCTGACTTATGTGACCAATCGGCATCCGCTGAATTTTGCCCGTTATCTGCATGAAATTAACAAGCCCGTCTGGATTCGTTATGTAGTGGTAGAAGGGTATACGGTTGATCCCCAGTATGCGGCAAGGATGGCGGAGTTTATTGCGCTGATGAAGAACGTTGAGAAGGTAGAAATTCTGCCTTACCACTCGCTGGGCGTGCATAAGTGGGATTTGCTCAAGGATACTTATGAGCTGGAGTCTGTGACGCCGCCGACTACTGAGCAGCTTGAGGCTATTAAGGCGGAGTTTGTTAAGCGTGGAGTGGTTGCTGCTTATTGATTAAATTTTAAAGTGAGCTGACTTTGTGTTCTGAGTGTTGTGGCATCCACTATATTTAATCCCTCCTGTCATAAGCTGGATGTTGGAGCGCAGTGAATGAGTCCGTTCAGGTTATATAAGTTTCTGCTGTTTAGTGGCTGTTGCTTGCTGCTGAATATTGCTCCTGCAGATGATGCGCTGGTTGTACAAGTCGTGCTGGAACTGGAAGAGGATGAGTCAACCGGGGCCGGGCTTGTTTCTGGCGTTTATCCTGATCTGATGTCCAGTGAGGTGACGCTTGAGGCTTCCAGAAGCTTAGTGAAAAAAGTTTCTGGAGAGCAATACTACAAGACTCGGTTCAGGCTGATGGAAAAGCCCGGGGAAGAGTCGTCTGCTTTGCTCATCAATGAGTGGCAGGGTGTTAAAGAGCAAATAGTTTTTGAGCCTGATAAGAATGCATTGATGAACTCACTGAGTAATGCGCCGGTCAGGTTTATGGAAGGTGTTAGTGGCTGGGGGGCACCTGATTTCAAGCTGGTTGTTATTTCGCCTGATGCTGAGGGTTCATCGCTACCTCTGCTGGATGCCGAAGGAGCTGATGAAAAAAGGAAGCATTATGCCGGAACCAGAGAGGATGGAACTGTCGATGCTTCTGACGATGGGGGAGAGGGAGGTGCTGGAGATAAAGATATTGAGCATGAAGCTGATGCCAGAGGAAGTGGTAGTGATGATGGAGGAGATGGCGATAAATACCGTTTTAATAAAATCGCAGCAATACCTTTTGAGCAGGCGGTAAAAAAGCCATTAACTTCTATGCTGGCTGCTGTCGGTATGGCGACTGCGACATGGCTATTCGAGCAAATGACAGGCACTGGTAATCCGCAAAATGACAGGAAAATAGCTGCAGAGCAGCAGCTTGCCCGACTGACCAGGCATTTTGGCGGGGCTACTGTTCGAATTCGTTTGACGCAGTCTGCCCTGGAGTCGCAAATTGCCCTGCAAAATACGACAGATCATCGGGCAGGTTCAGAATTCAGAACTTACGGTTTTGTTTTTGAAGGGGAGTTTGCCGGTGCGTATAACGATAATGGGGAGCTGCCTGAATATAAAGGCTGCCCTGAAGGCTGCCTTGATTATCCCAACTGGAAGAATGTAAGAGTTGTTGTATCTATCAAAGAGTATGACCTTATGCCTATGCTTGAAGGTCTGAATGCCAGTCAGCCGGTAGGTGGTCTTGTTATCCGGGGAGTGCCGCAGGGGGTTAATAATCAGGATGCCTGGGTGGTTTGCATCAAGTGTGAAGTTCCAAAGAACGAGGTTGAGCTGACAACGGCCCAAAAGGTTGGACAAGCATTCTGGGTATATCTCTTTCCCCTGGTTATGACGGGAACAGGGCTGGTGTTCGACAAAGTGTTGGATATGTGGGTGTGGTTTAGAGAGGTGAGGACGCGCTTTTTATATCGACATGTGTTGATAAGGTGAGGCAAGCCTCAGGCTTGCCTCTTGAAAAATCACATTAGTTGAAAATGCGGTTTTCCTGCTCCTGAACCCGAATAAACGTAGTACGCTTAGTCAGTTCTTTCAGCTTTGCAGCACCCACGTAGGTGCAGGTGGAGCGAACGCCGCCCAGGATGTCCTGTACGGTTTCAACCACTGGACCACGGTAAGGTACTTTAACGGTTTTACCTTCGGAAGCACGGTACTTGGCAACACCGCCAGAGTGCTTGTCCATGGCAGTGTCGGAGCTCATGCCGTAGAACAGTCGGAATTTCTTGCCGTCTTCTTCTACCAGCTCGCCGCCGGACTCGTCGTGACCGGCAAACATGCCGCCGATCATTACGAAATCGGCACCGCCGCCAAAGGCTTTGGATACGTCGCCTGCACAGGTGCAGCCGCCATCAGAGATGATCTGGCCGCCAACACCGTGAGCGGCATCTGCGCATTCAACAGTAGCAGACAGCTGAGGGTAGCCAACGCCGGTTTTAACACGGGTGGTACATACGGAACCCGGACCGATGCCAACTTTTACAATGTCAGCGCCTTTCAGGATCAGTTCTTCAACCATTTCACCGGTCACTACGTTACCAGCGATGATGACTTTGTCAGGGTGAGCCTTACGTACGCGGGTTACGTAGGATACAAAGTGTTCGGAGTAGCCGTTGGCTACGTCGATGCAGATGAAACGCAGCTTGCTGTCCAGTGCCAGGATTTCGTTCACTTTTTCGAAATCACTGTCAGAGGTGCCTGAGCTGACCATGATGTGCTCCTGAATGCCTTCAGGGGCGTCAGCCAGGAACGCTTTCCATTCTTCAACGGTGTAGTGCTTATGCACTGCAGTCAGCATTTTGTGCTCGGCCAGAGCCAGAGCCATATTGAAGGTACCAACTGTGTCCATGTTGGCAGCGATAACAGGAACACCAGTCCATTCTGTATCGGTGTGTACAAAGCGGAAGGTTCGCTCCAGGCTTACCTGGGAACGGCTCTTCAGAGTGGAACGCTTAGGCTTGAACAGTACATCTTTAAAGCCCAGCTTGATATCAGCTTCAACGCGCATAATCTTCCCGTTAAGGCATCAGTCTTTCCAAAATAATTTTGTCGCTGTCATTGAGCGATAAAATTACGCGACTCATGCCTGTTTTTACAGGTTAATACAGAGGGTGATGTACAAGCGGCGGGTGCCTGATAGGTAGTTTCCGTTTCTACTGAATACAGTACCGGAAAGGGATGCAGAGTTTTGACGCTTATACCAGTCGAGTATACAAAATCATTGTCAAAGATCAAAGGGTTGATTGTTAATTCAAGTTTTTTGAATGGTGAATCAAAATTAGGCAATGCAGCTTCAGTTTTTTTAACAGTGAGGCTGCATTGGTTATACGTTAATCGATCAGATCGCGGATTTTGGTTTTGATCAGATCAATGGCAATACGGTTTTTGCCGCCGTGTGGAATGATCAGGTGAGCGTGCTGACGGGCGGGTTCAATAAACTGCAGGAACATTGGGCGTACGGTTTCAAGGTACTGTTTGATCACGGAATCAACATCGCGCCCGCGCTCTACAATATCGCGTTTCAAACGACGAATCAGGCAGATGTCCAGAGGGGTGTCCATATAAAAGCGCAAATCGAATGCTTCACGAATGTCCGGACGGGTAAACAACAGAATACCTTCAATAATCACCACGCGGGCAGGCAATACATGACGGCACTCTTCTTTACGATTGTGGATTGAGTAGTCGTACATGGGAACGTCGACCGCCTTGCCTGCTTTAAGCTGATTCATGTGATCCAGCATCAGTTCATGATCCATGGAGTCCGGGTGGTCGTAATTGGTGCGAACACGCTCTTCCATGGTTAGATGAGTCTGATCCTTGTAGTAGGAATCTTCTGAGATAATACACAGATGCTCTGACTGCAACTCTTCGATCAGGGTGTTCGCCAGCAGACTTTTACCCGATGCAGAAGCACCAGCAACACCGACAAGGATGGTTTTCTGTTTCATAAATAATCCACCATTGGGAATTGTGGATGAATAAAGGCTTCAGATGCCTGACGATTTTTTATGTAATTGGTTGCAGTAAGGGTTATTGCAATCAATTACAGCCAGCGTTACTCAGCTATGGTGACGATCGACAGGGTGAGGTTTTCCATCGTCGTCTATAGCAACATAGGTGAAAATGCCTTCTGTGACTTTGACCCGTTTCTGGTTGAATGGCATCTTCATACTCCATACTTCCAGTTTAATACGCATGGACGTTGTGCCAATGTGCATGAACTCGGCGTAACAGCAGACAACATCACCTACTTTGACCGCCTGGTGAAAGGACATGGATTCTATGGCTACGGTTGATATTCGACTGTGAGCGCGCTGTTTGGCAGCCATGCCGCCAGCCAGGTCCATCTGCGACAGTATCCAGCCACCGAAAATGTCACCATTGGCGTTAGTGTCGGCAGGCATTGCCAGAGTGCGAAGAACCAGCTCACCTCGGGGCTCATGCATCAGAGCATCTCCAAATCTATCCGGTTTGATCGGCGAATCCTAAGGGGCTGGGTGACTGTTGTAAATTGGTAGATGTCAGTTTGTGATTTTTTCGCAGTTTCGGTATAAGAGCCCGTTTCAAAAGCCCTGCTGTTAGAATGAATGCTTTTGAGAAGATTTCTGTACACGACTTCACTGTGTTTGGCTCGTAGGTTGGGATGAACGAAGTGACTCCCAACATGCTGATCAGGATTAAGCCCTCTGTGTTGGGTGTCGCTACCGCTCGACCCAACCTACGCGACACGTCAAAATTATTGAGTTCATGTGCCAGGCTCTTTATCCGGTAGAAAGGTTAGAAAAATTTATGGGATTTGATTCTCTCGTCAATACCAGCCAGCTGGTGATGCGCAACGCCCAGTGGCTGGAAAGCGACAATATGCTGCTGGTGGGTATGCCTGCTGATAATCTGGCCAGTGTTTTGCTGGAAGAGGGAGTTGCTACCAGAGTATCCGGTCTGACCCGGGATTATGCCGTTTACCGGCGTATCCGGTCTGTCTGGGCGCGTAATGAGCGGCTGAATCTGGAGTTTGCGCCGGTTGTTTCGAAAACTGAGCAACGCTTTGACGGTGTCATTCTGTTTCTGCAGAAGAGCAAGCCTTTAATGGATTACTGGCTGGACATGCTATTGCCGTTGCTGACAAAAGACGGCTGTATCTGGCTGGTGGGAGAAAACGGCGAGGGGATCAAGTCCTGGAGAAAGCGTCTTAAGAATACGTTTGAGTCGGTCAAAAACCTTGATAATGCCCGGCACTGCGGTTTGCTGGAAGGTGCTGCGCCTGTCAGCATTGAAGCATTTGACTGGCAGAAGGCCTTTACGGAATTTGAGATTCCGGTGGCAGGCCAACGATTGTCCATACAGTCTCTGCCAGGTGTTTTCAGCCATGGTCGACTGGATGTGGGGACTCAGGTGCTGCTCGATACGTTTGATATGATGCCTTCCGGGAAAGTGCTGGATTTTGGTTGCGGTGCTGGCGTTATTTCTGCTTATTTAGCCCAGGTGAAGGATGGGAATGACTATACCCTGGTGGACTGCGACGCTCTGGCACTGGCCAGTTCGGAGCACTCGCTGCAACAGCTTGGTGTTGAGCGGTTTAAAACCGTTGCCAGTGATGGCCTGTCGGATGTTGAAGGAAGTTTTGACTTTATTGTTTCAAACCCGCCTTTCCACCAGGGTGTGAAGACCCATTATGCAGTCACAGAACAGTTTCTGGCAGAATCGCCACAACGCCTGAATAAAGGTGGGGAGCTGAGAATTGTGGCAAACAGTTTCCTGCGTTATGAACCCATTATTGTTAAAGCCTTTGGTCATTGTAAAACACTGGTGACCCGTAATGGCTTCAGTGTTTATCAGGCCATTAAGCGTTAATGTCATCCTGAATGTTCAGGTGTCGTATTCCCGTCACCTGAACGATGCTTTGTCTGCTTTATTAAAAACTGCACATTTATTCTGACTCCCTATCAAACGCCATTTTTTAAGAAGAATTATTTCCTATACTAACCAGAAGTTGTGATTCCTAAGATCAGGGAGAGATCAGATGGCTTCAATTTTTGACAAAATGAATGCTAGGCTTCCAGCACTTTTGAGGCCAGGGAGTCGCTTGCGGACGAAGGCAGCAAGCGTTAAACCTTTAGTTGGTATAAAGAAGTTTGCTCTTAAAACGGTAATGCTTGCAAAACAGTTAAAAGTATTAATACCTCGTCAATTACGTAATTTCGCCAGCAATGTATACACCCCTAAAGCAACCCTCAGAAGTAAACTGGGTGCGGATGTAGATTCTGCCCTTCATAGTCGCTCTATCAGAAGAGTCGATTCAAACACCCTTCTGGAGCAATTTAAGCAAAAGGGGGAGAAATATGGTACTGAGGCAGCCAAACGAGAAGCTAAAGAGTTAATGGACGCTTTTGTTAAATTGCAGCCAGCGCTGGAGGCATTTATTTCTGGAGCAGATGCAAGAACTGATCGTTATCAACAGAAGTTGACTGCAATTGAACAAGAATTTACACAAGGGATTGAGCACCTTAAGGATATTGCGTGGGAAGATATGCTTGCTTTTCTTGAGGGCGCATCAAGTGAGGAAGTTACTCAATATCAAAGTCTGCACCAATTAGTGTATGGCACCAGCCATGTTGATACAGGTTCTGATGTTCGACTAAATGGATTAAAGCAGACCGTTCAGGAAATCAATGAAAACCCAGGCTTGAGAAGAGAGGGAGAAACCACTTTTGAAGCGGCATTGAGAATAATGAGGACTGAGTGGTCGAAACATAAACGCACTGTGAAACAACAGTTGAGAACCTGGGAAGACAACAAAGACATTACAAGCGCACGAAAATATCAACACCATCTGGCATTTCTCGAGTCAGTTGAAAGTCTTGAAAGAATGATTAATGAACCTAATCAAGACATTGCCAGAGAGGCTAGGCAGCACTTCCTTGGGAAATACGGTGAACTGTTTGGTGTTCAGGGGCGCATGCCCGCTGCTGCCAAACATTTGAAAGGCTTGAGAGATGCAGATTCGGGCAGTGAGACAAATTCTGGCAACGATACAGATTCGGATGAGGACGAATTTTATGAAACACAGACAAGTGCTGAAGGTTTAGGTTCTGGGGATGAAACTTCCGGGGTTGAGACTGAGACTGATGCTGATGCTGCTCCGAAGGCCAAAAAGGCTCCAAAGCAGTCGGGGCTAAGACGAAGGAAAAAGTCTTCTATTAAAGAAAGAAATGAACGCTATAACAGGCGTGCAGGCAATAAAGGTGTTAGTGGACAAACAGGCCTTGACTCTGATTGAAGCCAATAGAGTGTTGACTGCACTCTTGTAAGTGCAAATACAAACAGCCCCATTACTCAATGGGGCTGTTTGTATTTAGAGTCTCAAAAAAAATCTTTTAAGTAAGGCTTTTACCTGCTCGGTGAAAACTGTTCCTTCCTGATAAAGCGTAATGCGCTTATCCACTCGGGCAGAATTTTTGGATGACTTGTTTTTGTTCAGCGTAATGATGTATCGGTGGTCGGGATGACTGGGGGACGGCCGCAGTGCTGTTATAGATGACACGTTCAGACTGTTTGTAGCCTCTACAACACCAATAAAAGACAGAGACGACTTTACCGGTAGAATTATCCATGCAGTACCATTTTTTGTGCAGAAGCCGGGAAGTGGCCTGAACAAGGTCTGAAAAACTAAGGCTTTCGGTATGCCGGGCCATTGTACGCTTATCATTAGCTGCTTTCAGCGAGTTCTCAAAAAAAGGCGGATTGCAGATGATTGTGTCATAGCCATCAGGTGCGCCGAAAAATTGTTGAATAGCGGACTGAGTAACCGTTATTCGGTCAGACCATGGGCTTTGAGCAACGTTCTGTCTTGCCTGACGAGCAGCATCGTCATCCAGCTCAACGGCATCAATATGAGCAGAGCTGCGCTGTGCCGCCATCAGGCTTAACAGTCCTGTTCCTGTGCCAATATCCAGAATGCGCTGGCTCTCTTCAACATCCACCAATGCGCCAAACAGGCAGGCATCCATGGTGACCTTCATGGCGCACTGGTCCTGATCTACCCGGAACTGTTTGAACTGGAAATAGGTGTTCGATTTTCTCGCCATTTAATTAGCCCTGCCCAACAGGCAACTCTTTTTGAACTGAAGGTTCTTTCTGAGCTGATGGCTCTCTGTTCGCTGAAGGCTCTGTGTATTTCGGTTTTGAGAGCTTTTTTGCGGAGGGTTTGTGCTGTTGCAGAACAACGGCAAAAACAATCATCACCAGCCCGACGTAAGTCGTTGGATGGATGCTTTCCTGCAGAATATTTGCGATGAAGAATAGAGAAAGGAAAGGGCTCAGATAGCTGATGTTACTCACGGCAGCCGTATTCTCAGCCAGCTTAAGCGCTTTCAGCCAGAGAATATAGGCAAATCCCATTTCAACCAGACCGATGTAAGCAGCCCCCAGCAACCCTTCAATACCTGCGGGACTGAAATCAGAAGCGATAGCGGTTGCGGCGATAATCCATGGCATACCAAACAGGAAACAGATCAACAGGCCAACCAGTGGGTCACCTTTCAGGCGGGTATTGAAAATCCAGTACACCGCCCAGGTCAGTGTACTGGCAAGGGCAAGAACAACACCGAGGGGGCTGCCAAAGTCAAGACTTTGCAGTTGACCACGGGTGCTGATAATCAGTACGCCCAGATAGGCAACCAGACAACAAAAGACGTCTTTACGACTAAGGACTTTTCCCAGAAACGGAACAGCAAGCAGACTTAGTGCAACAGGCCAGCTGTAGTTAAGCGCCTGCGCCTGCTGGGCAGGCAGGAGTTCATAAGCTCCGAACAGAAAGATATGATAAAGAAAGGGGTTGAGTATACCGAGAAAGGCGTAGAGCCAGAATGATTCCCGGGCCTGACGGATTAACAGTTTGCCTTTTTTTTGCAACAGGACAATGCTTCCAAGCAGCAGGGTAGATGTCAGAACTGACCAGAAAACCAGTTGCCAGGGGTCAAGATAATCAAGAGTTAGTTTGAACGCTGTTGCGATGGTTGACCATAACAGCGCAGTGGCCAGAGCGTAACTGCATGCCTTGGATTGAGATGTCATTGCTTGCCTGTTTATTTATACACGTTTTCAAGATAGGGGCGCTTATATAGCATACTCATAAACAGGCTGTCAGCTAATAGTTTGCAGCCTTCCATGGCTACAGCGGCGGGTTATTCTTCACCGGTGACAAGACTGGCCTTGCGATTGGAAGCTCTGCCTGCACGGGTATCGTTGTGTTCAAGTATGACTCCGCCTGCCATTGGCTTTATCCGGTCGCCGGAAATGCCCTGTTTGACAAGGTAATCCCTGACTGCCTCTGCCCGGCGCTGGGACAGGTCAACGTTGTAAGCGGGTTCACCACTGTCATCAGTGTAACCGTATACCCGGAGCTTCAAATCCGGATTGTCTTTCATCTTCCGGCTGACGCTATTGAGGAGCTGTCGGGAAGCATCATCAAGGTTTTCTTTGTCAAAGCGAAAATGGATCTCACCCAGGTTTTCAGACACTTTCAGGTAGCACCCCTGTCTATCAACCGGCGCTCCCTTCATGGTATTCGGGCATTTGTCCAGACCATCAGGCACACCATCACCGTCTGAATCTATGGGGCAGCCTTTGTCGTCAACCATAACACCTGCCGGTGTATTGGGGCATTGGTCCATATTGTCTGCAACACCGTCACCATCGCTGTCAGGGCAGCCGTGTTCGTTAACGGTCATGCCAGCAGGCGTGTCTGGACACAGATCCTGATAGTCAGGTACGCCGTCGTTGTCTGAATCTATGGGGCAGCCGGACTCTCCAACTTCGACGCCCGGAGGCGTGTTTTTACAAAGGTCGTAGCGATCAGCGACACCATCGGCATCACTGTCCTTGTCAGTAAATGCACAAAGCAGGCCCCCAAGCAATGCCCCTGCGGCGGCACCTCCGGCAGCAGCGGCACCCCCTTCTACTGCGGCACCAATAATACCTCCCGAGCCACCCCCAATGAGCGCGCATTGCCCCCACCGTTTAAGGCTGCCGTCAGTCGCACATCCCGATATCATGACGCTGAACAGGACTGGAATCAGAACTCCTGAATATGAGCGGGGGCTGGACATAGCTAGAACTCCGGACGGATAGAAGGAACATTGCCAGATAGCGGCGGTACTCCCAGAAACAGAAAGACTGTTTCTGGCATAAAATATAACGACGCCTGTTTATTTGCGTCACACCAGAAACAGGTTTTTAGTGGAACCGGGAAAGTATAGGTCAGGATGGGTTGGTTAATGCAATCACTGACATAATGAGTGGTCACAGTAGGTTTAATCCTTGGTTATGATGTGGATATTAGCGGTATTGACTGTCTTCCAAGCAACAGACTTTCACTTTAGTATGCCCATGATTTTATAACTTATTTCAGGACGTTATTCCCAAGGCTATGCAGACAGCAATTGAGAACAGCAACAACGACTCAACACCAGCGGTTCAGGTGAGCTGTCGATTTTCTGTGGCCCCTATGATGGATTGGACGGACGTACTATAAAAATAGATGTACTTATGGTGATGGGGACCTTTGTGGGGACCTGAGTAGACGTCAGGCCTGCAGTTATCGCTATTTTCTAGTGTTGGACTGCCAGACAGCATGGTGTTGAGTGTATAATTTCGCCTTGTGATAAAGGACTGAACTGTAGGTGATGAAGTGGATATTCTGTTGTCAGGCACTAACGCTTTCTGTAAATATTTGAACATCGACCCACCCCGAATTCCCAGTCCGGATGGTAAGCGTATTGGAACTCAGCCAATTCAGACTACTCAGGATACTATGGCTTGGCAGTGTCATGCTGCAAAAAGGCAGAGTTCGGCAGGTGAAATGATTGATGTCATAGTGGTTGAGGCCAGAAGTCGCTAAGTCATACTATTTTCCAATCCTGAATTTGAAAGCCTGAGCGAGTTTATTGAAGCATTTACAAAGCGCTGGGCGGAAGAGTCTGTGCATATGGCTATGGAGAGTGGTGCAACGACTCAAGAACATTATCTGCAGATGTTCCACCAGTTCGATATTACAGCGAAGAAGGTGGAAGTTTTCAGAAATACGGATCTCAGTGTTAACGGCCATGTCAGCGACGCTGAGCAGTGGTTAATAGAATCTTATCCACGCTACGACGTTGATATTCTGGATCGTGGAGAGGAAATTGGGCTCGGCATGCATATCAACCAGTTTCGAAAGAAGGCTAAGCCTTATCCGGGAGCGAAGCGGCAGGTGTCTTTTCTCCCTATGTCCCGAATGGTTGATGACTGGCTTTATCGTTTTGCCCGAGGATTATCACAGTGGAGCCACCCCGGTACAAAGGGTGGGGATTTTCCAAACCCTTATGCTGCCGAAGTTTGCTCAGCACAGAAACAAGCCAGAACGCGTGACGAGGGAAATACTACTTTGCCTGATAATGTGATCAGTCTTGAACAAGTACGCAGAAACAAAAAGCGGTGAACAGAGTTTACTTGAAAGCCTCTCTTTCCGGGGTCATCACAATGCATTTTTCGCTCATGGCTGTTTGGGTGAAAAAAGGGTTTAATGTCAAGTATAGCAGGTGTGGTGAGCAAGCATGGAAATAAAACAGTTTCAGGTGACTAATGTCGGGCGATTTTCCGGTATGGAGATCGCTTTGGCACCAACCCCAAAACATTCTTCCAATATTACCGTTAT
Source organism: Endozoicomonas sp. NE40 (assembly GCF_040549045.1). NCBI lineage: Bacteria > Pseudomonadati > Pseudomonadota > Gammaproteobacteria > Oceanospirillales > Endozoicomonadaceae > Endozoicomonas > Endozoicomonas lisbonensis. The sequence goes on from NZ_JBEWTB010000002.1 coordinate 3,898,052, forward strand.
ATTGGGGAATAATGGTGCCGGAAAAACTTCACTTTTAAAAAGTCTTGCTACTTCCCTGAGTTGGCTGGTTGCACGAATCAGAAGTGAAAAGGGAAGTGGTAGCCCCATTCAGGAGGAGGTTATAAAAAACGGTCAGAACTGGGCTTCCATAGAAGTACATTTAGAGGATGACTGTGGGCAACGTTTCAATCCTGACGCAGATCAGGCTGACTATCAGTTTTACTGGGGGTTGGTAAAACCCAGAAAAGGCAAAAAGGCTGACGCATCTTCATGGTTGTCTGATGTGACAAGACTGGCAGATCACTACAGAACCCTGCTGTCCAAAAATGATAATGCGGATCTTCCATTAATTGCCTTTTATCCGGTTGAGCGAGTTGTGCTGGATATCCCCCTGAAGGTGAAAACTAAGCATACATTCTCACAACTGGACGGTTATGATAATTCCCTGAATCAGGGTGTTGATTTCAGGCGTTTCTTTGAGTGGTTCAGAGAGCGTGAAGATGCGGAAAATGAATCTCAGATACCCCGGGGGGTTCTTGAAAGCTTACAGGCATCTGTTGAAGAAGATTTATGGCAAAAACTTTCTAAACTCAATGCATCTTCAAGAGACAGGCAGCTAAGCGCCGTCAGAAATGCGATCAGCCACTTTATGCCTGGCTTTACTAACCTCCGGATTCAGAGAAAGCCGCGATTACATATGTCCATCGATAAAGACGGTCAGACGCTAAACGTTGCTCAGCTTTCCCAGGGAGAAAAGTCATTGATGGCTCTGGTTGGCGACATTGCCAGACGTCTTGCAATGATGAATCCATCGCTACCGAACCCATTAACTGGTGATGGCATCGTCTTGATTGATGAAGTTGATTTGCACTTGCATCCAAAGTGGCAGTCTACTCTGCTGCAACGACTCACACAGACATTTCCAAACTGCCAGTTTGTTCTGACGACTCATTCTCCGCTAGTGATTAACAGTGCACAGAACCTCCTCTGTTATTCACTGGGTGACGATGAACTGCATGAACTTGACAGCCTGTATGGTTTGGATGCAAACCAGACTCTGGCACTGGGTCTGGATAGCGCATACCGGAATGAGCAAGTGCAGAGTAAACTTGATGATTTGCTGGATGCGTTACAAGACGGTGACTTAGAGAAAGCGAGAAAATTTCAGGCTGCACTGAAGCAGGATCTGCCGGAAGGGCATATTGAGCTGACTAAGTCTGACCTTTTACTTAGGAAGTTGGAACTGCGCCGTGAGAAAAATCGTTAAAGGTCAGGAGCCTAAAATCTTCACCTCATGGAAGCGAACTAACAAAGGTAAGAACTATCGAGATTTAAGTCACGATGTTCGTGCTGCCATTAACGAAGCGAATATTAAGGAACAAAAAGGAATCTGCGCTTACTGCTGCGATCAGATAGATGCCTCAAACAGTATGAATGAGCACGTCGAGGCTCGAAAGCTGAACCCGGCAAGGCAGCTGGATTTCAATAATATGGTAGCTTCCTGCACAAGACCCGGGCAATGTGATAACGCTCATGGCTCTCAATCTTTGCCTTTAACGCCATTGATGGACGAATGTGAAACCGAGATTCGTTTTTATCTGTCTGGTCGGGTAAAAGGTTTGACCGAGCGCGCGGAACAGTCGATCAAGGTACTTGCACTTGATAACAGGGCTCTGAAAGAAAAGAGAAGATTTCAGTTGGAAGCACTGCTGTACGAAGGAGGCTCAAACCCAGATGAAATTAAGCTTTTGGATTCTGAGCTTGTAGAGATTCTTGTTGAGGACCTACAAGAGCCTGCAAGCAACCAACTACAGCCATTTAGCCCGGTTTTGGTTAATGTCTTAAAGCATAATGCTTTGTCGTCAGTCTGATGCTGTCAGGCAAAGGGAAAAGAGTTGTATGTTGAAACCGTACTATTTCTGGTAAGGGAATAAACTCATAGTATGCCTGATCGGGAGCATCAGTGTCATAGGATTGAATGGGGAATCCTTAAAGAGCCTGTAATTAATTCTGTGTAAACGCTCAACGGTAGTAATCCAGACCTGATCTGACAATTTGAGCCTGTAATTAATTCTGTGTAAACGCTCAACCAACTTTACTGCCTGAACCGGTCTGGAAACATAATTGCAAACCGGTTCAGAGCTGATACCCAATTCCTGATGGGCATCGTCCATTTCGCTGAAGCTCTTTCCATCGCCAGATAAATCACCTTCATCACAGAGTTATCTGATGGGAAGATCTTCCGTTGCTTGATAGCTTTTCTGATCACGCTGTTCAGCGATTCTATAGCGTTCGTCGTGTAAATCGCTTTCCTGATATCATCAGGATAGTCAAACAGGGTTATCAGGTTATCCCAGTTGTTGCGCCAGGATTTACCTATCGATGGAAACTTATCATCCCAGGTCACCTCAAAAGCGCTCAGTTCACGTTCAGCCTCGTCCACAGTAGCTGACTGGTAGATCTTCTTCAGGTCCGTTGATACGGCCTTACGATCCTTGTAGGACACATACTTCAGAGAGTTACGAACCTGATGGACGATACACAACTGAATCTGGGCTTTTGGATAAACCGTGTTGATGGCTTCAGGGAAGCCTGACAGTCCATCAACACAGGCAATGAAGATATCTTCAAGGCCACGGCTCTGAAGCTCTGTTAAAACCGAGAGCCAGAATTTGGCTCCCTCTGTTTCGGCAATCCAGAGACCGAGAAGTTCCTTTTGGCCTTCAATATCAACACCAAGAGCGACATAAACGGTTTTACGGACAACCCGCTTATCCTGATGGACTTTAACGACGATGCCGTCAAGGTAGACAATGGGGTAAAGGCTTTCCAGAGGGCGGTTCTGCCAGTTCTGTACTTCCTCTTGAACAGCTTCAGTCACCTTGGATATCAGGTTGTGTGACACGTCTGCGCCATACATTTCCTCCAGGGCATCGGCTATATCGCGGGTGGTCATTCCACGGGAGTACAGAGCCAGAATCTGCTGATCCAGCTTGTTGATTCGGGTTTTACCTTTGGCAATAAGCTGAGGTGAAAATTCACCGTTGCGGTCTCTGGGGGTTTTGACCTCGACTTCACCGAAGTCGCCCTTGAGTGTTTTTTTGGAATAACCGTTGCGACTGTTTCCGGAGTTTTGACCTTCAGGCGCATGCTTGGAATAGCCAAGATGATCTTCCAGTTCAGCGGCCATGACACGCTCAACAGAGACTTTCAACAGCTGACGACTGAGTTCGGCAAGATCATCTTGAGTCTTTATTTGACTGGCAAGTTTTTCGACGAGTTCCGGATCGATGTCAACGCTCATTGTTATTCTCCTCTTTGGAGTTTTAACGACAAGCGTTTACACAATTTGAATTACAGTCTCGACAATTTTATTTACTTTTAACATTTGTCTGGCAGCAAAACACAGATTTGAGTTACCACCCAACGCATCACGAACCTCTTCAGACTCATCCTCTGCCAGCACAAGCTGTACAGATTCCGGAATGGACGAGTTTTGCGCCAGATAACATCGCACCAGTTCAGAATCATCCTTTGCCAGCTTTCGCATCATTGGCAACGTCATAATACCAAGACTGGCAACGTCACCCCTGATCCCTTCTTCAGGGTCTTCTGATAATCGCTGTCTCACCGCTTCTGTAATTCCGCGATTACCGACAAGATGATTACGAACCCAAATTCTCGGGTCAGATAGCAAACGAAGTTGCACATCTTCTGCCAAGTTCGGCTGACAGACCAGTATATGCACAACTTCATCATTTCCCGTATCAATGAGTTTGTGTTGCAATTCGGGAGTCAGCGAATAATTACAAGTCATATACTCCCAAATTTCAGGTTCATGCTCTTCGAAAAGCTGTTGTTGAATATCCGCTGAAATCGAGGGGTTCACGGCAATATTACATCTGACATGGATATCAGGGTCACGAAGCAGAATATCTCTGTATTCAGGTGCTAGGCGTTTATTAGCTGCAAGGCTACCCCGAATTTCAGAGCTATCGTCCATAAGTAAAATGCTCTGAATAGCTTGCCCTATTGACGGATTTCGTGCCAACTCAGAGCGAACAGGAACTGACTGGTCGTTCACTAACACCTCATGTAAATCAACAGGCAACGCCAGATTTGTTGCCACTATTTCACGGAGATTTTCATCAGTACTCTCTGCAAATTGGTGTAATAAATCCAATGACAGTACAGGGTTACTCGCCAGGCTCCAACGGAAATTGTGCTCGCCATCGACATCTTTTTCACTGATTAGCGCCTGAAGCTTCTTTGGCAGGCTTTCATTACCAGAAAGAACATCAACCACCCAGTCATGATCATCATTTGCCAACTGAATCATTGTTTCTTCGGAGATAGAGCGGTCTTCAGCCAGCCTGACGTGCAAATCGATTCGCGGATCATTCAGAGCCTTATTGTGAATAGCACCCTTAAGCTGTTCATAGAGCTTGTCAATATTCCCGAGCGCCAGCATCATGCGACTTTTAGCGGAAGGGTTTGCTGAATGCACGGTAATATGTGGTGGATAAAACAGGTCACTCACTATGGCCTGCTCAATCCAGTTCAGAACATCGTATCCAGTTCCCCTGTCATCGTCGCCTAAATCGTGATCAAGGCTGATTTCAGTGACAAGATCCGTTCTAAGAAATTCGATGACTTCATCGGGCCAGTAGCATCGGGTCCAGCCTGCGGGTGTTGATCTCTCATCGTCCAGAAATAACTTCATACTGTTTACTCGTCAGTAGTGTTTGCTTGCGGCTAATATTTCCAATTCACTCTGGCACCCTGACAATTCCACCTTTCATGCTCGCTCACCATGCGTTGATCTTTTGTAATCAGCCGATTGGTAGATTCTATCAGAGTGCAATTGCGTTCCGTCATGGTCTCAAGAAACACAAAATATTCGTTATTTCTTGCCCTGCTGCTTCCATCAAATATTTGAGGAATCACAATGGCAGCAGCTGCACCAGCAATGATGGCGAAAATAAGTAAAAGTGGTAGGAATCTATCGGGCAAAGCGTACTCCGTTAACACATGTTAGTGGCTAATATTTCCAGTTTACTCTGACACCCTGGCAATCCCACTTTTCATGGTCACTCACCATACGCTGATCTTTTGTGAACAGTCGGTTGGTGGATTCTATCAGAGTGCAATTGCGTTCCATCATGGTCTCAACAAATAGGAAGTATTCACTATTTCTTTTACTGCTGTCATTACCTAACATATTAACCAGCATGAAGCCTGTACCGGCAGCAGCGAGACTGAGAACAAAGAAAAAAATAAACAGAAATTTATAACGCAAGGCCAGCTCTCTTACTGTGCTTTTTTGATAACTATTGATAATAGGATTTACAAGCAAGTTCTGTATTCTGCAGGTAATTGCTTTTCATAATCATTACTGAAAGCAATCAATTCTTTTATCTCACTGTCTGGCACCTTGCCAGCCTGCTCTTTTATGTAAGGTTCCATAATATACATCATAAATCTAAACGGTTTACTGCTTATAGGTTCATAGACAGGTTCGTCAAAATCAAATTTATTAAGATAATCAAGCATTATCGTATAGTAGATTCGATCATTGGCATCAAACCAATACGGCCAATCATCGTCCATCACCAATATAGTGAGTTCATCCATACGAACAACTTCGTCTTCTAATGCTCTAATCAAGTGCTTAACGACAGTTTTAGTATAAATCATTCAATAACCCTTATGCTTTCGTTTACTTATCATAACAGCCTTACGCAAAGTTAAGTTTTAGTTTTAACTCAGGTAATAGATTTTTATTCTCAGCGAGACTCTTCTGCAGCATTTTATCATCAGAATCTGAAAACTTATGCATCAGTGATGTAGTTAAACTTTCATTACGGGCAAGTGCATGCAAAACATAAGGTTCGTTAGATAATTTCGAAAGCTTATATTGAACTGAGTGAGACAACGATGGGTTCTTTGCCAAAGCTATTATGACAATCCTGGCAGGATCATCGAGCATATAATTAGCAAGACCTTCAGGTAGATGTGTACTTTCGGCGAAACGGACTCTCTCACATATATTATAAGAGAAACCTTCATCAAGAAGTGTCTTATAAATAGAGACGAGGTTGGCACTCGCTAACTCATTTATTCTGCTGATGGAGTTCTTAACTTTCGAGTTTATATATCGCGTTGGCTGATACACTATCTTTGGTGGAAAGTAGTTACTTTTCACAACTTCTTTCTCTATCCACTCCAATGCAATATAAGCATTGTTGTAACAGTCCGACTTCAGATTGTAATGTAAGTGCATTTCTGAAACATCACGATCTTTTAAATGGTGAATAGCACTGCCTTCGTATTTGCAATACACTAACTCTTGGTTCAACTGACTATCTTGCTCTGCGCCTAAATAGATTTTAAAATCTGACTTAAAAGGTCTATCTTCAGACCATTTTAACGGGGAAGTTGATTTCAAAACACAGTCTATCTGAATATGGTCTTCATCAAAACTATGAAAGCAAAAAACACCATCTTCCAAATTAAGAAATTCCTCGTGAAAAATACTTTCTTTCTCTCCACTGTCTTCATCGTATGAAACAAAGATATCACACACAGCAATATGATTCACTTTAAATGAATATTTTAAATCAGGACAAAAGCGATGTTTATCATGTGGCTCATATTGTTTATAGCTAAAGAAATTGTTAGCTAAAAGCTTGGCTTCACACTCAACATAATCACCTAAACTTACTCCTTTCGGCAAGTCACTGTTATAGATTAAAATACCACAATCGATTATCCACTCTTTTTTATGAATGTAGACGACATTGCCAGAAATTTTATACAAGAAGTGCTCTTTATTAATATAACATTTGTCAGTTGAATCAGTTTTTTTCACATTCTCCGGTAAAAAGCTTATATAAAAATTCTCATTTTCACAGAGTTCAACATTGCCTGACGTATAACCATTAAGGTTACCTTCTCCTAATCTCATAAAATTCTCTTTCAATACCCGTTAGTAGATTTAAATTTGTCAGATACAGATGGATTAGACATTAATTCTTGTCGAAGCGCGTCATCATCAATTTTAGAGAACCTTTCTATTAATGATAATGACAGATTTGGATTTCCAGCCAAGGCTAGTAAAATATGTTGCACATCTTTTATCTCAGAGAGCTTAGTCTGATAAAGCTCTGGCAAGCAAGGGTTAGAAGCCAAAGTACAAACTACTGACTTGCTCTCATCATCCATCAATTTTGAAATGGTTTTCTTAGATAAATCTGTATATCCAGCTAGTTTAACCCGCTCTTCAACTTCACCTTTCATCATATTATCGTGAATAGTTTCCAAGTTAATATTTTTCAAGTTTTCAATTTTAGAAATCATTTTAATCATTTCTATTTTAATTTGAGCTGGTGCTGAATGAACAGTTATTTTGGGTGGATAAAAATTACTTTTTGTCACTTGTTCTTCTATCCAGATCAGCACATCAAGACCGGTGCCTCTTTCATGATCGCCCAAGTCGTAATCAAGACTTAATTCCGTGACTACATAGGCATTGAGGTAAGAAATTACCTGGTTTGGCCAATAGCATCTTGTCCAGCCTTCTGGTGCCTGAAGTTTGTCATCCAGAAATAATTTCTCACTGTTTTCTACATAATGATGTAACTCAAAATTTTCCAGATTTTTATTATCTTTTAATCTACATACTATTTGATAGGAGTCAAAAAAGTTTTCGTAATCGTCACACCATACGTAATCTTCCTTGCTTTTAATTTCAATTATTTTTTCTAGTTTAGTGCTACTGTCTTCATATGGACTGATAATCTGAAATTTCTTGATAACATCCCACTTATAGGTAACGCAAGGCCATTCTCTTCTATCGTTCAAGTCATAAACATCATACATAGGATCAAATCCAAGACTTGCTTCACACACAATATAATCACCAACTTTAAAACTACTGTCCAAGGTTTTTAGTGAATAAAGCCTAATGCCACAATCAATTACCCAGCCGCGATAGCCGGAGTAAAGTATTTCGCCTTGAATTTTATAAAATCCAGGTTCTATTTGAATAATACTTTTTCCAGTATTGCTTTTGTTTACACCCTTTGTGTAAAGGCAAACTTCAAATTCTCGATCATTTTCCAGATCAAAGCGTCCATCATATACTGCCCAACCTTCTATATCGATCAAAAGATCAATCCCTAAATCTTCCTGACTCATACAACCATTCCAAGTCTTAAATTTTTATCCACACAAGAATCACAGACTCTTGATAACACCTAATTCAATCAGTCTATTCCTGGCATTGCTACAAAGGTTTTCATTCGCCCTAAGATCCATTTGTATATCCAGACATTTATCTTCTGCCAGTATCATCTGAATGGATTCAGGAATTTGAATACTACTGGCCAATTCAAGGCGAACATCTTCACTGCAATCTCTGGCAAGTTTTCTCATGGCGAATAGCGTTAATCCATTCCTTGATGCATAAGTTGCCCGAAGCTCATCATCCCAATGATCGACTAAAACCATTTCTATTTTTTCACTGATAGCCGGATTTTCTGCTAATGCGCTTTTATTACAAAGGCGATCATCATTCAGAAGTTTTATTTGCATCTCATCCGTCAGGCTAGGGTTTTCCAAAAGTTCCAGCGCCCATGCGTCATAACTGTCGGCAATTTTTTCTTGTAGCTCCGCCGTCAATGATGGATTAAAAGTTAAACTACTGCTAGATCCTTTATTGTAAAATATGTCTTCTTGCTGTTCTTTGCTCAGCAAGGGGTTCTTTTCTGCACACCTTACGACCTCATAAAAATCGTCATTTAACAAGCAGTTAAAAACATCTCCCTTTAGTGAAGGGTTTTCTGCCAAGCTAATTCGTACATCATCAACCGAGTCTTTGCACAATACCTCTTGCACAGATTCAGCGAGACGAGTGTTTTTTGCCAATTCCATACGTACTGTGATGGAAGAATCCTGTAGCAATGTTTTCTGCATACTGTCATCAATGCTACTGTTTGAAGCAAGAAGCGCACGAACACCAACAATATCACTTGTCAAAAACTTTGTTTTTAACTCTGGAATCAAGCTGGTGTTACTTGCCAATGCTCCAAGGGTTTTATGATGTTTTAGTTGAGCTATTTTTAATTGGCTGGCACTACTTAATGCAGGGTTAGCTGCAAGAGTCGATAACACAATAAAGTGATTGTCCTCTATCAACTGGCAAGCCGTAGCTTCTGTAATATCCTTATCACTTGCTAGCCGTAGGCGAATTGCAGCCCGTCGATCCGATGCCAGACTATCCTGTAGGGATTGAATATTTGTTTTCTTATAATCAGACAATTTACCCAAAATAGTCTGAATTTCACTTTCTCTAGAACTGTTTTCAGAGATTACTTCTATTTCAGGTGGGTAAAAATCGCGTTGTTTAATAGCACTTTCCATCCATAACAACACAGCTGTGCAGTCATTGCTTTTGCACACAAAATCCATCTGTACGTTAACGACCAAACCTGCCTTTAAAAACTCAATGGCTTCCTCTGCATCACAGCATTTTGTCCAACCGGCTGGTGCACTACGACTGTCTCCAAGATACAGTTTCACTCTGTAATCACTGGAGCTTAACCGGTTGTCAGTATTTGGAAGCAGCTGACAGTGTAATTCATAGCTCACATCAACATACTTAAACTCATATCCGTCAAGTTCCCATACGTCTCCCATGTCTTTGACCATTACCCGTTCATTCAAATCCTTATAGGATTCCGGTGCTTCATCTTTATAAAGAGAGTCCAGAGTCAAAACACTTTCCAGCGCTTTGATCTCCCAAGCGTTGTCATCATGATAATCAAATTCAACTCCAGGACCAGACACCCAGTCCATTGAGTCAAAGTAGAATTCAACTTCCGCGTGGATGTAATCACCCAGATCAAATTTTTCAGTTAATAAATCCAGTTCAAGAATGACATCACCGCAGTCAACATCTATGGAAAAAGCACCTGCCCTAATCACTTTCCCACAGATAAGATGAACAGCTCCCTGTTTTCTTATGATGCATTTCTCAGTGTAATCATTAAGTATTATCGATATAACACCTGTATAAACAGGAAAACTTTTGACATCACCCACCTTGAAGTGGTCATGGTATTGTTCATACAAACCAAAACTATCGACTGCAATAACTATGTTCATGCTTTTACTCCTTGCATTAAACCAGGCTGATTAAGATGCCCACTCATACACAACACCAGAACAGTTCCATTTCACATTTTTTTTGATCATCTCTTTTTCTTTATTACTGGTCACTATGATTTTTTCAGGCTTACAGTCTCTAACATTCATTATTTGTTCGAATTGACTAAATGCATGTGTTTCAGCTTCGGTCAGTCTTTTTCGAGAAATGACATCAAATGACCTTAATGTAAGCTCATTAAAGGCTAAACCAATAAAAAGAATTAATGCTATATCCTTCAACTTTATTACTCCGTCGTTTAAGGTAGAGGGCGGTCATCAGCCAACTATACAAGGCTTACTTTGCTTCAAACACTGTTTTGATTAGAATCATTTTCCACAAAAATAGCTTCTAAGAAATCATGATCATCACTATCTATGAAACCTTTAATCGTAGATCGTTTATGCTCAAGCGCTACGCTGCACTCTTTATGAGTGGTTAGATGGTTCACATCCGGTATTGGCATCCAACCAACAACATTAACGCCTTCTGGCACATACCACTCTACCCCTGTAGCGTAAGCATCCGCAATGCCGCCGCACCCACGACCAGGCCAACTTCCTACGTAAAGAACAATCACAACCTCCATGCTTTCCGGCATCTTCTCTTTGCAATCAATCCACATCGTTTTTGATCATCATTTTATTGGGCTTTTTCAGCCCTTAATATTCACAATCTGCCGCAACGTATGCACCACTTCCACAAGATCATCCTGAAGTGCCATCACTTTATCGATGTTCTTGTAAGCCCCCGGAATTTCATCCAGAACGCCTTTGTCTTTGCGGCACTCTATGCCTTGCGTCTGGTCTTCCAGATCCCTCACTGAGAAAGCTTTTTTAGCAGCAGTACGGGACATAGTTCGTCCGGCACCATGAGCGCAGCTGCAGAAGGATTCCGGATTACCCTTGCCACGAATGATGTAGGATTTCGCTCCCATCGACCCGGGGATAATACCCAGCTCCTGACTTCTGGCACGAATAGCCCCTTTACGGGTAACCCAAACCTGATTTCCGTCGTGCAACTCTTGCTCAACAAAATTATGGTGGCAGTTAATGGCTTCTTCAGTGACAGTAAAAGGCTTCAGTCCTGATCTCAGCGCGATCAGTACCGCATTCATCATATGCTCACGGTTACGCATGGCGTAGTCCTGCGCCCAAACCACCGCCTGCACATAATCGTCAAAGTATTCGGAACCTTCTTTCAGGTAACCAAGATCACGATCCGGCAGGTGGACCTGTTGCCGTTCCATATCCTTTCGGGGGAGCTGTATAAAGTACTGACCGATCCGGTTGCCAATACCACGGCTACCAGAATGCAGCATCACCCATACGTCGTTGTTTTCATCCAGACACAGCTCAATAAAATGATTACCCGCACCCAGTGTTCCCAGCTGGCAGGCAAACTTGTCGGCTCTCATGTTGCGAACAATATCAGGATGCTTGTGCAGAATGTGTCGCAGCCCGGTCACTACAGGTGAATTTTCTGCAATTTGCGCCTCTTTATGAGTTCCGCCAGTTCCAAGTGGGATGCGCTGCTCAATGCTGGTACGAACGGCATGCAAGTTATCAGGCAAGTCACTGGCTTTTAATGACAGTCGAACGGCATTCATGCCGCAGCCAATATCTACGCCTACGGCGGCAGGTATAATGGCATCAGTCGTGGCAATCACGGAGCCAATAGTCGCTCCTTTGCCAAGATGAATATCTGGCATACCTGTAACATGCTTGTAGATAAAGGGCAGGCTTGCCACCTTTCTCATCTGCTCCAGAGTCTGTGCATCCACTTCGTCTGTCCAGATTTTTACGGGCTTACCCTGTTTGGTGGCTTTGAGCTGTGTAATGACTGGCATATTGGTACTCCTTCAAATCATTCATTTCATCGGTTGCAGGCTGTGTGATGGTTTCAAAGCCCTCTATCGCAATGACATTGAATAGTTATCAAAGTTCGTGCCAACAATTATATTTTTATCAAAAACCCTTATAACTACCTGTTTATAAAGAACTTTGGCGTTAATCATAAGTTTTGTATTTTTTACCGATTAAACTTACTATCCTTTTAAAATATCTCATCAGATAAATAGTTATTTAATAAGATAGGGACTAATTTGAGATTGAAGGACAAGAGAAAAAGGGTAGTGATCAGCATCCTTGGCACGACAAAAGATGTCAAAGGTGGAAAAAAGGCAACACGCTGGACACACTGGCGACCCACCGTCAGCGTAGTGATGCACGAGGCATTTCCCGTTGATCGAATGGAGCTAATCTATCACCCTCAGCATCTGGCCAAAGCCCTGATAGTGGCAGAATACATCCGAATCGCTTCTCCCGATACAGAAGTGGCACTGATCGAGGCCGTTTGGGAAAACCCTTGGGATTTTGCAGAAATCTATCATTGGTTTTACGAATTTGCCCGGCACTATCCAGTCAACACCGATGAAGAATCCTATTATCTGAACATCACCACCGGCACTCATGTCAGCCAGATTTGTATGTTCCTGATGAGTGAGGCGCACTTGCTGCCAGCACAAATACTCCAGGTGTCGCCCGTCACCCAGAGCGGTGACAAAGCAAAAGGCAGCCTCCACAGTATCGATCTGGACCTTGCCCGCTACGAGTCATGGCAAAGCGCTACTTTGAAGAATCCAGTTCTGGTCAGGATTTTCTGAAGTCCGGCATCCAAACCCGAAACAATCACTTCAACCAGATGATTGCCGAGATCGAACGGGTTGCCCTGCGTTCAAAAGACCCGATTCTGTTGCAAGGCCCTACGGGTGCCGGTAAAACCCAGCTTGCCCGTCGCATCTACGAACTAAAGTCCATGCGAAAAGAGATAAAAGGCAGCTTTGTTCCCGTCAACTGCGCCACGTTGAAAGGTGCCGGAGCGATGTCGGCGCTATTTGGTCATTACAAAGGCGCGTACACCGGCGCGGTTAATCATCGGGAAGGTTATCTCCGACATGCTGACAAAGGCATTCTATTTCTGGATGAAATTGGAGAACTGGGGCTTGATGAACAAGCAATGCTGCTACACGCACTGGAAGAGAAAAGCTTTTATCCACTGGGCAGTGATAAAGCCGTTAGCAGTGACTTTCAACTGCTGGCAGGCACGAACCGCAACTTACGACAGGCGGTTCAGGAAGGTCGCTTTCGGGAAGACTTGTTATCCCGTATCGATATCTGGTGCTGGCGTTTACCTGCTTTGAAAGAGCGGCTTGAAGACATGGAAGCCAATATCGATTTTGAACTGCACCAGCACACCCGCAGCACCAACAAACAGGTACGTTTCAACAAAGCCGCCCGGGAACGCTACCTGAACTTCGCCACAACCCCTGATGCGCTCTGGTCATCCAACTTCCGTGACCTGAACGCCAGCATTAACCGCATGGTGACTCTGAGTGAGTTTGGGCGTATTGATGAAGCTAATGTAGTGTCAGAAACGGAAAGGCTGTCCTCACGCTGGCATCAAAAAGAACAGAACCCTGAGGTTGAGTTAAGCGATTATCTTGACGAAGAAACCCTTGTCAGCATTGACCATTTTGACAAACTTCAACTGATGAGTATCATCAATGTATGCCAGCAGAGTCGTACACTGGCGGAAGCAGGCAGAAAGCTGTTTGATGTGAGTCGTAGCCAGAAAGCCAGCGTGAACGATTCACATCGGCTCAGGACGTATTTGAAAAAATTCGGGTTGGATTTTAAGTCCTTGACAACTTGATACACTATGCCTTGTGAGTCACTGCATGCTCATGAGGCTTATGACGTGCTATCAGACACCAAGCAGTCCTCTGGTCAACTGGACGCTCATTGCTATGAAAACGGCAGCCCCCATCACATAAGCCGAAGCAACAAGGTAGTTGTTAAAAGCAGTCGCATTACGCAATTTTTGCTCGGATTTTTCCAGCATATCATCCATCGTTAAAATCCTAACTTTAGCAAGTTGATATTCTGGTCAGCATTACTGCCACTGTTACAGCTACAGCTGTTATTGAAACAGAGAAATACATAGCTGATTTGGCATAGTTTTTAAATTTTATTGATCGGTCAAGGTAGTCTATTTTATTTGCCATACTTCAAATTCTATAAATTAACAGGCTTCAAATCAGAAAAGCAAAGAGGCGAATGCTTTTAAAAAGGCTGATACTTCCGCAAATATCACACCAGTGTAAGGCAGGGTTAAAAACATCAGGCACAAACTGGTGGATAACCTTCTGATCTTAATGGACGACAGGGTCAACAGAACAAAGAAGATTGAAGAAAACCACACGAACCCTGTTTTTAAATCGGGTGATAATATTATTGTGATTGACGCCAGCAATATGCCCAGCATAGAAGCGAATTGCAGCTTATCCCGATACTTCTTCCTGATTTCCCTGTCAGCATCTATAAGCTCCTCACAGTCTTCCAGAAAGCAGGACGTGAATGCTGTTCTCTTGAATATTGATTTCATGAAAAAGTCATTATGATCATTGTGAATAGATAGAGCATTCCGCCGGATGTCATCAATCGAATGAGCTGTTTTGATAACAAAATATCTCTGTTGGTTCGTTTTATCTCCTGATTGACCAAGTAACTATGACTCTCTCTGAGGCGGTCACACTCACAGCTGAACTGCTCTGCATCAAGTTCAGAATTAATTTTTTCAGTCATTCACTTTTCCAGAATTTTTGCCAGCAGAATCAAGCTGGCTTATAAACAATATCTTTGACCCGGTCGCCAAACGTTCCCAGCCACCACTCCAGCTGTGCGGACCGGACAACCGTTGCCGTTATCTCATAAAAGTCATCGCATTCTGTATGTTGCTGATCTTCTGATAACCGGGTTTCCAAAATATGCAGACCGGCACTTTTTTGTATCGAGAAGGTCAGCCTGACTTTTTCACCTCGTCCAAAGGTGAATCGACCATCGGCACTGAACTGCTTCAAATCAAACTCTTCCGGTCTGTCAAAGGTGAGTGTGGATGATTCTGCACTCTGAATGCGATGCAATGCCAGAACCCGATCATCTTCATACCCTTTAAAGCGACAAACCACATACAGCCTTGGTCCCTGCTGAGCCAACCCTAATGGCATGACGGTGGCATCCCGAATACTCCCGGCTGCATTTTTATATGTCAGATGAAGCCAGTAGTTGCCATACAGAGCTTTACTGACCTGATCAAAAACACCTTCCTGCAATTCAGGTGGTAACAGTGGCTGGGTTTCAGGGGCAACAATCACCTTGGACACACCACTCTACGTCTTGCTGGGGATCCGATGTTTGGCTGATATTCCGGTTGGCCTCTTCGAAGAAACCTGCCATCGACCCCATTAAACTACTGGGCAACAGGTTTTTCAGATACTCTTCAGCCATCCTCAGAATCAGCGACTCCTGAATACTTAACCCGTTGGCGGTAAAGCCCTTGGCATTTTTACTCCAGCGATAACCATAAGGCTTGCTGCGATCATCCAGATCAATATTGAAATGGCTGCTTTCCACCAGTGTTTTCAGATGCCGCTGAATTGTGTGGATATCTCTTGAAAAACCGGCATCACAGAGCTGCTGTTGCAACTCCTGAGCAGTGATTGACCAGTTTTTGGGTATCCTTTTCAACAGCTCAAGGATCAGGATGGTGGTATCCAGGGCAGAAGATCGTTTGGACATTAAGGCAGCAGCAAAGTCATCGTTAAAACGCTGTAAACGACAAACTTCGCACACTACTTAAACATTACTCTATTTTAGCGCGCTTACCGGCTTCCAGAATAGGAATATTGGCTTCAGTCGGCACATAGATAATTTGCTGAATGTTGCCTTCCTTCAACGCTTCGGCAAAAGCCCCCATAAACTCCTGCAACCGATATTCCGGATAGTTTTTTGCGGCTTCGCCCATAATCTCAATGGCTTTGGCTCGCAGTTCGGCAGCTTCAACTTCTGCCCGGGCAGTTTCAATCGTGATGCGTTTCGTTTGCTCAGCCTTTGCCAGTGCCGCTTCGCCGGAAAGCCCCTGCTTCCAAACGTTCCACACCGGCAACCCCCAAAATAAAGCCACCACAATAACAATGACACCCACCACACCAGTGAATAGAGGTAGTAAACTGTTTTTGCTTTTACTCACGATGCTTCCTCGTATGCATCTTATCGCTTAATGATAGCCATTATGAGCAGTGCTGCGACGGAATGCGTCGCAGGCAACGGTTAACAGCAACCAGCACTATTCTGTATAAACTGTTCGAGGTTAAGTTTTCCCGCTTCAACCCTTTTCGTAAACTTCCAGAAGTCTGTTTTTATCATACTGGCAACTTTCTCACTGAGCCCCAACAGTGCGACAGGCCTCAAGGTGACAGGCTCCCTTTGCCAGAACGCCAGATCACAGAACGGTTCTGCATTGAAATTCAGCAACACATCTTTCATTACTTCACTTTTGGTATGCCGGTAGGCAAAATCCCACGGCCAATCGATAATGCGATGAATGGGGCTTTTTGTGAGCAGAGCATAGATAAACGCACGCTGCTCCATCACGTTGAGATGCGACAGAAGATCGGAAAATTCTGACTCCGATATCCCTTTTAGAGGGGGCTTATAGTTCGACAAAACCTTATTATCACTGGCCCCTAACAAATAAGCAGCACCCACTTCCTGCGAAAACCTGTACATACAGCGTTCCATTACTTCTTTGCAATAAACGACTGCCAGAGCCTTTTCAAGATGGTGCAAATCCCTGAGCGTGATTACTTCAGAACTCATCGTCCAGTATTCTGTGTACTGAAGCGGACTGCACTCCGGATATCTGTCAAGGCAAATCAGGCTGCAAAGAGGGTATGTCATCCGTGAATACTCCTAAGTAGCCCCTTAATGCAAAGGGGCTTTGGGTGTTAATAATTCGTTAAGCTTTTGAGAGCTCATACTCCAGATCAGCAATTCTTTTGATCAGAACCTTATCGTTGGCAACAAAGTTATTGAGCTTCAGGAATTGCCCAATGGCCCTTCTGTCACGGAAGATTTTCTTCGTGCCGTCAATATCACACTTCACAGTCTCAGCTTTATCCAGATGGAGAGTGATTAGCTGTGAAGCCAACTCTCTGCGATTTGAACCACCGAAGCATTCCGGTGGGAATAACTCAACAACGTTGCGTACATAAATGTGATTATTATTGAGATTACCTTGGGTAATAACCACTTCGCCTTCGTTAGCACCAGTAGCTACTCGCACTGGCGCGGTATAAGCCAGTTTTGGCGCAGCGGGTTCAGCAGGCTGAGGTGCAGAACCTTCCTGCAACCAGTCTTCACCCGCCAACTCTGCCTGAAGCTGCTTCTGGGTTTCTTCGCCAAGGGTTACCCAGGTCACAGCGCCATTCTTGTGCTGATAGGGAACAGGCGTCGAAAGCTTTTTAAGCTTGCCTAACTGCCAGGCATGGTTCCACTTTGCGACTTCACCGGACTCAATCATATTGGAAGGAATGCCATGACGATGAACATTACCGAGCATGTCTTCATGGCTCAGAGGCCCTTTGGAACCAATGATTTCAGCAATGCCCACAACTGTTCCTGTACCTTTGGCAATCAGCCCCACGGTTCCGGAAATACTGGTGTGGGTTGAGCGCATCTCCCAGTCTTTTTCGCCGTTCAGGATTTTACCAATCCAGGGTTCTGCGATAATCAGAGCGCGTGTGATGTTCATGCGGCTCTCCTTTTGGGTTTCGTTGTTATTATTCATTATTGCTCTCCTTGGCAGTGACTTATCTGCGCTTGCCTTTGTGACGCACCGTCTTGTGTGCCACCGTAATCACAAGGTCATCCTTCATGACCATGTAAATGCTTAACAATCTCTCCAGCAGCTGTGCTGAAAGACTCACTTCTGTTTTAAATGTTTCTACTGCACTTCGGTTCATACTGTAAATCTCGGTACCACGGTGATACTGAACAGACCCGAATTGGTAAAGCAGATCCATTAACATGTAGGCAATACCTCTCTGCTGCCCACGTTTTGAGGCATGTGTTGTTAATTCCATTTGAATAGCCTTTTTATTCTTAAAGTGTCGGCTTTTATTGACTGTCTTAGGCTTCACTCTTTAATGAAGCCAGCACCCCTCTGAATGAACCTACGTCTTTCAGAATGACTTTGATCAGATCAGCTTCCGATAATTCCTGATACTTCTTTAATCCGGAATGGCGGTTGTATTGACCATCTTTATTAACATCCTTTGCAGGATAATCTACGATCTTACAACTAACCGTAATTTTGCTTTTGTATTCAGCAGGCAGCCACAAAATCTGGGCTTTGCCATCGTGCTGATGGGTGAAAGTAACCTTCTCGCACTGATAGCCGTCCATTTTTTTGTTTGGCTTTTTCTGGCTTGGGTGTCTAGTCACCCATTCGCAGTACTCCAGCTCTTGTTTTGCCAAATCAGCATTAATAGCAGTGTTGTCATCAATATCGACTCTTGGGGTTGCTACTTGTTCTGGCAGCTCTTTTAATGCTTTTTGGAGCGTTTCTTCTTCTTGTATTTTCTTCACTGCGTGTACAGTTCTGACCATCCACTCAGGACTTATTTTTAGTAACTGGGCCAGTTTTATACTGACTTTGGCAGTGAGCCACTGCATTGGTAAGTAGCCATAAAAATTTTCATCACAAAACCGATTCAAGCTATGATCAAAAAAAATTTTAATATCTCCTTCCCTGTCTTTAATTCCTAAAACATCAGGCAGCATACCGATATCAATATTATTATGGATACATACATCCCTGATCCAATTCGAGAAACTTATTGAACTGTCAAAAACAGCATCAGGGTTAAATTGAAATAGATCTTTTTCTGCATACCGGCATGGTGAGAACTTCCCTTTTACCTTCAACCAGCGAATAGCTTCTATCCGAGAGTAAAAATTATTAGAGGCTTCACACCCTACGAGGCGATCTTCCCCTTTTGCGTAGTGAGCCTGTCTAACGCTTTCCTCACTAACTTCCGCCAAAATAGCTAATATCTTTCTGCTGATAGTATTTTCAGGCTCATCAAGATTTTCACTGTTGAACGATGGGTAATCAAACCATGCAAGAGGAGTCATTAGCTCGCGTGCAGCTATCACCTCCATTATCTCTACAGTTTTTACAGAAAGAGGCGTTCCTTTGAGCCACTCAGAATACCCACAACTATCTAGCAAGCGCTCAAGGTTATATATTTCTTTACTAGCAAAGATTTTGTACTCACACAGATCATTTATAAGACAGTTATCAAATATACCTGTTGTAGCATAGTCGTACAGCGTTGAGAATTCGTTCTCTAGATGAAACATACTATGCCTTTCACCCATTGGATCGAATGACGGGTACTTATCCAGATCGAGTAGCTTATTAACCCTTTCAAAATGAAACCAAGTAGAAAGCAAGGCTCTAAATGGTGCATCGTCCGTAAAGTACAGCTCCCTGAATTCTCTGAGTAACTCTTCTTTGGTAAACGTCAGCTTAGCCATAATTATTTCTTATTGTTGTTTTTGATTTACCAAAATACTTACACGACAAAAGCGGCATTTCAAGTAAATTTTTCGCCAGACAACAAATTATTTCATTTAATGCGAGTGCCTTCGCCGCGACAACGGCACTTTTTTCAATCATTTATAACTATTCTGGCGAATAAATGGCAAATAGTGGCGAACAGCCCCCTTCCAACAATGCAGAGACTACTGCCAGCCTCATTGCTCACAACAAAAAATATCTAAAAATGGCGAATTTCTGGAGAGAATTAACCGGTCTTCATCCTTAACCCCATCAGCGATGTCAAAAGGCACAACCCAGAGTTTCAGGTGCTCGCTAAAGTCAAAACTAAACGCCACTGGCTCTTCAAATGCATCAGTTTTTGGATAAATAAGCACCAGCTCACCCTGACCATTCAGATATTTTTGTCCATAAGCAAACATCTGGTAGAAGTCCGCCTGTGACATGCCCATCTTTTCCGAGCCATTCGCTTTCTGGCTGTTCACCAGTTTCCACTTAGTATCCATAACGATAACAGGCTTATGGCTTTTCTCGATCAGCAGGTCTGGCCTCAGGTTGAACCAGCGGGAACCGTTAAACTCAACCAGATACTGTGAACGGGCTTGCTCTTTGAGCGAGTAAGGCGCTTGAAGTTGCTTCCGGAGAATGCTGCCTACATAGGCTTCAAATACTGCCTCCATAGGGAACAGTAATGAAATAGCTTCTGCCTTGCCCTGCATGGAGAGTGGTGTGACACCCTCGAGAATCAGGCGAGTCCAGGCCAGAGGTTTTTGATAATGATCCATACCACGGGTGACGTTTATGGCGGCAAAATCATTTTTCACATGATGACTGCAAGGAACGTCGCTGAAGGCAAACATCAGTTCTCTGCACAGTTTCTGATTGTCGTTTGAACGACTGTAAGCCGCTACCTTATTCAAAGCTGTGTGGATAAGCCGGTTCACCGGCCGATCCAGCAAATACTCATCGTACTCCACATAAAAGCGGTGTTTATTAACCAGATTGTGTTTCAGCTGCTTTGTCGTCAGCAGCTTGCCCTTCATAAAGCACTGATTATCTTCACGGCGCACATACTCAGACCGCAATCCCCGTTTTACCAGTGTGCTGACACTCTCCAAAAACTGACGGATAAACACTTCAAACAGCGGTAGTTTGCGAGTAGCCACCTGTGCGTCGGTTGTTTCAATGTGCTTAAACTCCCGCAAATGCCGCAGCATATTCAGCAACGACTGTCGGGCACTATCGTGACTGTCAGCACCGTTAGTGCGCGTTATCTTTGGCAGAACTTCAATTTGCTGACCCGCGGGTGTGTGAATCACGCCCACATAGTTCCTGACTTGCAGGGCTTTGTTCCTGTCAAAGCTACACAGACGCAGAAAGGACGGCGAGCTTTCATCTTCCCTGAGGCACAAAGCCTCAAGGTAGTCAAAAGCTGCCTGACTAATTCGGGTACAGCGTTGGTCAGAGGTGGTTGAGCTTAAATAGCCATACTCGAAAACCGTAATGAGTTCAGACATTATTCGTTCTCGTGCGCTTCTGCGATCTTGCCTGCAACCTTTAGAAATGCCTCAGGTTTACTGAAAGCATCCTCATTGATTTCATAGCGCACACCCGCATTACCAAAGGCCTCATCTTCGTAGTTTGAGCCAAACAGTGCCTGCGGTCTGACGGTTTTCTTTTTCACAAACTGCAGTGTTTCGTCTTTCTTTTGGTTATCACCCAATACCAGACGAATTTTTTCCCAGTCTTCAAAGAAATACTCTTCCAGTAATGGAATGATTTTGTCCTTGAATACATTACCCAATGTTGTGAATCGTTCCTGCTCCGACTCCTGCTCAATGATTGGCATAAAGAACGCATGACCCAGCATATGTTCACGGTCGTATAAATATTCAATGCGCTCATTCATGGTTCTGAGAAGACGCCCCAGACACACCCCCTCAGCAAGTTCATCATCCAGAAGTGAGTACTTGGGCATCATTTCTCTGAAGTCAAAACGACGGCGTAATGCCGTATCCATCATGGCCAGCGAACGGTCTGCGGTATTCATGGTACCGATAATATGAAGGTTGCCGGGTACTGAAAAAGACTCCTTGGAATAAGGCAGCTTGACGGACAAGGCTTCTGGTTGCCCCTGTCGTTTCGAGGGTTCAATGAGGGTAATCAGTTCACCAAATATTTTGGAAATATTGCCCCGGTTGATCTCGTCAATGACCAGCACAAAGCTGTCATAACTTTTATCTGCTTGGGCATCTTGGCATATCTGTTTGAATATACCGGATTCGATGGCGTAGCTGACTTGCCCTGTGCCATCAGTATTGGCACGCAGCCCCTCAATAAATTCTTCATAACTGTAGCTTTGATGGAAGGTGACAAACCGGATGCGCCCCGTCTCTATCAGTTCATCATAAGCCGCTTTAAGTTCTTCCCTTTGGTCAGCGTTAAACCCTGCGAACTCAGGCTCAGCAGCTTCCATTGCTGCTTTAACAACATGGTAAGTTTTCCCGGTTCCGGGAGGGCCATAGAAAATAGTGTTGGTACCAGCAGGTTTGTCCATGATTGGCTCTTCTTGCGTTTCGCTCTGGGCGTTTGAACTGATCTGTTCTGCTGGTGCAGCCTCACTTGCCTCTGTTTTTCTGGTGACATTAAGTTGTTCATAAAAATGCCAGAGAGATGTATTTAGTTCATAAGCATCCCAATCACCCGTTAACAGAGGGCGAATAGCATTGAGCAGCGTCTGGTTATCTTCAAACCAGTTACCTGTTCGGCTAAATGGTAATTTAAACAGCCGCTTGAACTCAGTCTGAATTCTGGTTAATACTCTGGCATCCAGAATCGTTGTTACCTGCTCGGGTGCTATGGTTGCTAACATCCGGTTAATAACGGCATAGTTAGTTCTGGAGAAGCCATATCCCTTCCAGCTTCTAATGACCGAATCAAGCGTTGCTTTACCCGGAGACGCAAAAATGTCGAACGTCAGCTGTTTCAAAATTCCTTTATTCTGATCAAACTCTGCTCTGGATAAATTACCCACCCCTACACTGGCAAGGCCGTTATTTCGGGTAAACCAGAGCGTTTCAAGATTTCTGTCTGATAGTTCACCTGACGACTGAATAGCCTGAGCCATTGAAGCGATTTGCTTGTAACCTTCAATCCACTTCTGCCCCCAGTCACATGAATCCAGAGACCATCGCAGTATGGTTTCTACACCGTGTTGTCCCTTAACCGTTTCCCACAGACCTTTCAGACTATCCGTATAGTCGGACTGAACAACAATTCCGGAAGATTGTGGACTCCACTGCTGTTTTGGAAACTGCCGTTCCAGTACAAACATCGGAAGCTGACCTTCATGGTTTTCAAGACGAAGGTCATCAAGCCTGAATTTGATATAAAGACGCTCTTTGTCAGGGTCTTTCCAGTCGACATCAGAGTAACCAGGCTGCGTAACCGTTCCGCTGGCAACAATACCTCTTGGCTCGTCGCCTACACGAACCAGATAAACTCTGTCGCCCTTTACGGGCTGTTTACTGTTACAGCTCCAGCGAATTTCATCGCCTTCCTGACAGTTCAGACCTTCTTCCGAATCGTCACTGTTCAGTGAAAAATGCTTGGGGTTCCAAGTTAACAGATACGATGTCATAGGCTTGTACTCATTTGCATCCATCTGCACCTGATGCAAATCGCTGGGAAAGAAAGTGGTCCCTTTTTACAGCGTCGGCAATGGCAAGATGCAGTTGTATGGTCAGTGTCTTCTATATGGTAGTGCCAAGAATACGCACCTGAATGGAAAATTCATTGACGCAGGTTGCAGGAAAACCCCACAACCTGATGTTTTGGAAAAACGATTTCAGGCAATCAGGCGGGTTCTGCTACAACCAGACCAAGCACATCCAGAAACTCTTCCAAGGCTGAAGGCTCAGAGAAGCCAAAGGGAATTCCGTAATAATTCTCTTTGCCTTTTGGGGTTTCCTTCTTCGGAAATTGTCTGTAATTACTACTGAATCGCTCCGGGGGAACACCGGCAATCACCCCGGAAATGTTCAGTAAATCTTGTTTCTGGGTAAGATAGTGGGGCTGTATGACCAGAGTATTACTGGAGGATTTAGTCTCGGTATTCACATACACTTCAACCAGATCCCCCGCACTGGCAAAGCCAATAGCCTTTTTGGTACGGCTGACTTCTTCCAGTCCTAAACGCTTTAACACTTTTTCAACGTCTTGATGCTTCATAATTATTATCCGTTTAGAGCGTATCAGTGTACGGAGGGTTAAACTTGCAAGCGCCTCCCTCCAGATACGGATCATTCCAGAACTGGCTGGACTCTTCCAGCACTGAATACTTGATTTTATATTTTGTACCTGACTACGGGACATTTTTTGAGGAGAGTGCTGGCAAGGTCAGCAGCATGAGCTAAGAGAGTAGTTCTCACACAAACTTTCTTTGATGCCAATGAACCCTGTCACAGCACTCCAGAACAAGCTTAGTGTTCATCTCGATTGGAACAAGGCTCGTTGTGAATTTATTGCTCAATTTATCCTTGGTCTGATCAAACTCAGAACCAGCTCTCTATACAGACTCCGTGTCGCCTTTGTCAGAGAGGCCTCCCCCGACTCAAGCTACAAACGGATTCAACGTTTTTTCAGAAGCTACTCACTGGACTACTCCGCTATTGCTCGCTTGATTGTCACGTTAGTGCCTCTTGAGCCTAAGTGGACTCTCTGTCTCGACAGAACCAACTGGAAACTCGGAAGTCAGGACATTAACCATCTGGTTCTGGCTGTTTGTTGTCAGGGTGTTGCCATTCCTTTGTTCTGGAGCAACCTTGATAAAGCTGGTTGCTCCGAGTCGAATCAGAGAATTGCCCTCATGAAACGCTTTTTGGCAACTTTTCCGGATCAGCCAGTTGCCTGCCTGTCTGCAGACCTGGAGTTTCATGGACATGGCTGGCTAAGCTGGCTCATGGAGCAAGGAATACTGTTCAGAGTACGCATCAAGAAGAATACACAAGTGGCGAAGCCCGGAAGCTCTGCCATCTCCGTGCGGTTGCAGTTTCGTTCACTGAAGGCTGGCACTTGGGACGCAATTTCGAAGCCTTGCAAAATCTGGGGCTTGAAGCTTTATGTTGCAGGGAGTTTGTCCCATAAAGGCTACTGCTTTGTTGTCAGCCAGGATAAGCCTGATACGATTATTCCCGACTACCATTGCCGCTGGGAAATCGAGTCTCTGTTCAGTTGCCTTAAAACCAGAGGGTTTGACATGGAAGCTTGCAGGCTGACCGCACCAGAGAGGACGGACAAGCTGACGGCTTTGCTGGCTTTGGCATTCTGCTGGAGCTACACCGAAGGGTTGAAGAGGCAAGCAATTTCTCCATCAAGAATTGCGAAAACGCGCTTTGGTGCATCATGGCCAGCAGAAAGCATTTTCCATCAAGGCTTGGAGTACCTGCAGGAACTACTTCTGAATCCTGATAAATTGAAACGTGGATTTAAACAGGCTTTGAACTTTTTTGTCCCGTAGTCAGATTTTGTACCCGAAAAGCCTGAGGCGCTTGTATCAAAAGGGTCAGTCTTACCCCGCCACTTTCAGCTTCCTGCTCTCAACCTCAGCATCAATCATCTCCATCTGGCCCGACGTAGCCAGCTTTTTAACAACACCATAAAGCTTCAACATGCCCGACTTGATGCTGTCAACCTGAAGAACCCCCAACGCTTTCTCTACAAACTCATCATCATCCAATTCCGAAGCCGCAGCCTTGAGATAAGCGGTATAATACGTTTTTTCATCACCGCCAAACATCCACATACCCGCCTCATCAGCGAATATAATCGATTCACCGGAATCAACCGCATCAGTGAGTTCATACAGCATGTCAAAGCCTTCCAGCGCAGCACTGTACTCACCCTGACGGGACAGCTTGGTGCATTCAATAAAAAGCGTATCAAGGTGGGCAAACCAAGCGTCAGTTTCCTCCGGAACATCCATAAAATTTTTTGAGTTGACGTCAAAAGGTGCGTAGTAATCACCCGCCAGAGACTGGTCATAGAACTCCTTAACCGCCGCCACAGTATCCCCAGCCGCAGGAAAATCATACTGCTCCTCGCCCACCACAGCACTGAAAACCTCACCTCTTTGGTTGGTGCCCATGACGTGCCATGCGCTATTCAGCAGCATCAACAAATCAGCCTTCTTTTTCTTGGAAAGAATTTTAAACAACACATCTTCATTCATAACGTATTCCGCTATACCAAATTCAGGATCGACGTTAGAATTATTGACTCAGCGGGGGTCATTTTAAAGCGAAGTTAACAGTTGTCAGGGTGTCTGATTTTTGGTTACGCGATCAACCAGCGTCTCCCACTCTTTGATTTTATCCCTCGCTCTGAGAGTCAGAAGATGCTGGGATAGCTCATCGATGTAAAGATCAACTTCCGATAATGAGTAATACTCATCTTCAGTAATAAAATGCAACAGGGCTGCTGCTAAACGCAGAACTGTTGGGGTGGCTGATCGATTATCTTTTCTCCAGCGATAAGCGGCTGAGCTGTTTCTGCCGAGAAGGGGGCCTATGCTGTTTTTTACTCCGGTTGCGTGATCAAGCAGCTCAGACAAGAGGTTGAGGTCAGGCTTTGTAAGATCAATGTGCCTTATGTATGTAGGATGAGAATCATAAAATTTGCATAAAAGCGCAAGTGAAAGATCGACAGGCAGATCGGGGCCTCTTTGTGTGCGTAGTCTCTTACCTTGTGATGATTTGGTACTTTTAGCTTTTGCGGTTTTATTGCCTTCTTGCGTTAGTTCGTACCAGATGGAACTGTTCAGCCCCAAAAACCAAACAATATCCTGAACAGACTCAATCTCCAGAGATTCTACAAAGTGAGTAAGCATTTTTCCCAGAACCGGCTCGTTATGCTTAAGGTTTCTTTCCGGGAAGTGTTTCAGCTTCTCCGATTTAAGTGAATCAAGAAAATTTCTTTCACTGCCATTCAGCATGAAGCCTACTGTGATTTTGCTCATATACACTCCGTGACAGTGACCTTAGTCTAAACAGTTTTACATGGAGTAGTCATTATTGGAATAAACTGTACCCTTATTGCCTTTTTTCATGCCACTTGCAACTTCCTGAACGAGATTTTTTGCATATTCTTCTGCTCCTTTATCGCTCCTTACCGCTTCAGGAGAGTATCGGCGAACCGCATTTGAGATTTGCTTTTGGCTAAATCCATGGCCGAGTAATTTTTTGATGATTTTGATATCAAGCTTTTCCCAGTTAATTTCCTGGTCTAACGCCACTGTTTTTTTAGAGAATTGTGGGTGTTGCCTTAACGCCATTTTGACGTACCGTGTATCGGCAGTACTCGGGTCTGATTTCATGCTTTTTTCTAGGGCACCGGAAATTAGCAACCCTTTTCTGTGCTCATATGTGTCCTACTTTTCGGCTGGGATTGAATCAACTTTCTGATGCTTAGATTTTCGCTTGTAATAATTTTGCCTGTTTCTTTCAGTTAGAGTCTTTGTTTTGTTTATAGGTTTTGTTGGAACTGCTTTTTTATCTTCTGGATTATTTGTTTGAGAAGGGAGTGAGGCTGGTTTGGGGTTGGAAGTTATGTTTTTTTTGATTGTCTCAATAGGGTTTTCGTCTGAATTAATGATAAGACCTCTGGATATCAGTTCTTTGAGCTTGTAATTTGTACCCAATTCAGAGCCCTTGAATGAGTGCTTTCCATATGTAAATCGATAACCTACGAGTTTTTTATTTCTAATGTTCGGCACTGGAATTATGCCCTTTCTTCTAAGGAGTTTTTCGAAAACTATTTTTTTGATGCCGTTTTTTATTTTGAGCAAATGATCAATTTCATCCTGAATTATTTCTAAAGGAGTTTTGTTCAATCCTGCTTTTGTCATCATAGAGCGAGAAGGTTTCCGCTGTTGGCTTTTATTATTAAAAACCAGCTTTTTTCCTTTCCCAACTTCTACCATAGGTGTTGTTGGAGTCAGGTTAAATTGCTTTTCAAGTCTGGATGCAGCCAGTGCAGCTTTTATCAGCTCGAATCTGGGATTCCAGATTTTACCGGAAAATTTGATTCGTGATATCTCAATATGCAGATGGTCCTGCAGGGTATTTTTATGCCGAACGCCAAACCAGAGGTGCTCATCTGGGTTCGTTTCCATCTGCCTAATAAATTCTCGTACGATCAGACCCCATGTTTCATCGTTGCATTTCTCTCCTGGTGGGAGGCTTAGCACACAAGCGATAATAGGATTTCTGGTATCCGGGCGAGTATTGTGCAGATCGGAAAATTCCTTGGATATCTCATAGGCATTGCGTCCACAAACGTTACCACATGTGATTTCAAGCAATACAAATCCATGTCGGACAATTTCTTCATCGAGGTAGTATTTTGTGTGTGAATGTAAATTATCGTGCCTCATTATCATTGATTTCATTCGATCTCTCCGCTCTTTTTATGGAACCGGATAAGAGACAGGATATTATCAATTTTTTCAAAAAAATGAGTACAATCCTCTTTGGAATTAGATTTCAGATATTGCTTTAAGTTGGAAATTTCTCCTGCCAATTTGGCTAAATGCTCTATTTGTAAGCTGATTTTGCTAGGTCTTTTTTTAATTAATGTGTACCTTGCATATTCCCCAAGATGCTTGGAGTAGGACTTTCTGTCTGAGTTGACTAGCTTTGGATCTAGACCGATTTGATTTAAAAAGCAGTCAAACTCTTCGTCTGAGAAAGTGATTTTAACGGTATTAGTACGTTTTCCTGTTATGGGTTTTGTTGACTTGCTTGAGCTCATTGCCTTCCTCCCTGGTGGCTGTTGGGGCCTTCAGAGCACCCCTTGTTTATAATTTGTATTATAGAAAATATTTCGTAATTAAGTATAAATACATTCCGCAAGATTTTATCGATTGGTATCCAGAAATTCATCTCATTCTGATTATTGGTTTCTTTATACTTTGTACATATGTTATCAATTTTGAATAGTATACTGTATATAAAACGTATTAAGTGCATATTACATAATTCTGGCTATAATATTTTCAGAGGATAATTTTCCTTTGGAGGTGGTCTCTATCGTGAGAGCCGAATGATTGTCACCACTTTAAGCATGCTCCATTTTGCTTTTGGCAGAATCTGGCAGGGAGGTTGGAAAATGCTTGATTTTGATTTGCTGCATCGTGAGTTTGGTTACAGGGCTCTGGTGCCACTGGAAGATCTGGTTGAGCGAGGGTATCTGTCTCTGAGTGTCAGAACTGCAAAAAATCGTGCAGCACTGGACTTGTTACCTTTCCCGGTTGTGCGACCAGAAGACAGTCAGAAATCATCTTACATGGTGGCCATTAATGATTTTTATAAATGGATTAATGGACGAGTCAAAGATGCCAATGACAGTTGGCAGAATATGAACGGATGATTTTAAAGCTTCTTGCAGATAGAACATACTTCTCACACATCGCTCTCCCTAGCCCCGGGCTTCTTGGTTTATCCCACGTCTACAACCAAAACAGAACTATTTCCAATTCTTTGAATGGTTACATCAACTAAGTTGTATTTGACACTTTTACAATTTATTTATTGTTTTTTAAAAAATACAATTTATAAGGTGTATTTAGACTAAAATACATTTTATAAATTGTATTACGGTGGCTTCTCATGAAAACTCAGATGGAGCTGGCACAAGCTCTTCAATATCACAGAAAAGCGAAAGGCATGGGGCAAAAGGATATGCGGCTGAAAATCGGTATGTCACAGCAGCAATACCAAAGAGCTGAGTCTGGCAGCGATCTCAGGGTTTCAACACTGCTCCGGATACTGGAAGGCCTGGATCTGGAGTTACAGCTAGTACCAAGGCAAAAGCCCGGCAGAAGTGAAGCTGTTTCTTTTGACTCTGATGTAAAAGCCGAATCTTCATGGCAGGACTTTCTGGGCGATCTGGAGGACTGAATAATGGCTGAAAAACAGCGCCCGCGTCCGGAGTTCGCAGAAGCTTTGGAGCTGGTTCTTCATGGGCAACGTATTGGAGTTCTGGTTCATTATTCCGGTGGGCGGAAAATTCTGACATTTGATCCTGAATACCGTCAACTTCCAACATCTGAGCGACCTGTATTTACGCTGACCCAGCTATGGAAAGAGAATTATCTAGCTGGCCGACAAAGCCATTCTCAACGTTTACCTCCCGTTCTCTCCAATCTACTGCCGGAAGGTGCGCTACGAGAATGGCTGTCTAGCTCCCTGAAGACACATATTGAAAATGAATTTCCTTTACTGGCATGGACAGGAAATAACTTGCCGGGTGCTCTGGAGGCACTTCCTTTGAATGCGGGGGAAATTCCCGGCTGGGCATTAGCAGGCAGAGATCAGGTTGAACCAGTGCCTATACCTATAGATATCGGAGTGAAAGACTCAAAATTCTCTCTGGCCGGTGTGCAGATGAAATTCTCCAGTATCCGGCAAGATGGACGTTTCAATATTAGCACTGACATTGGCTCGGATAGCTGGATTATAAAAACCCCTTCCACTGTTTACCGCAATGTTCCGGAAAATGAATTTACTGCAATGAAACTGGCTGAAAGCATTGGGGTTGAAATACCCGAGATTCAGCTGATACCGCTGGAGAAACTCGATAACTTATCTGACATCGTTCTGCCAGATGAGCCCATGGCTTATGGTATTCGGCGATTTGATCGGGGAGAGGGTTCGTACAGGCAAAATAAACACCGCATTCATACAGAGGATTTTGCTCAGATATTCGAATTTTATGCCCACAAGAAATACAGTCATGCCAATTATGAACAGATAGGTCGGGTCATCTATCAGTTCAGTCAGAACGGGCTTGCAGATTTGCAACAAATGGCCAGACGCCTTCTGGCAAATATTTTGCTGGCAAATGGAGATGCACACCTGAAAAACTGGAGTATCATCTACCCAGATGGCATACAGCCCCGGCTGTCACCTGCTTATGATATTGTCACTACGTTGGCGTATGTAAAAGGTGAGACGGGGTCTGCTCTCAATATGGGCAAAGAAAAAAGCTGGCGAGCCATGACAATGGGAACATTTCAGTATTGGGCTTCGCGAATCGGAGCACCCTGGCCTGCTATTAAAATACATTTGCATGAGGCAATAGAGAGCGCCCGAGAACAATGGCCTGAGTTGTTACAAGCGTTACCTATGTCCGCAAGTCATAAAGACGTTTTGAAAGAACATATGGCGAGTTTGTCGTCTGATTTTCGTGTTGAGTTGTAATACTGGGTGACGATGGTGATTAGACTTTGAACTTCATCTGCCTCTTGCTGATGTCTCCATGCTTTTCCTGGTAAGAGGTTTACGACAAGAGGCAGCGAAGTAGCTCGGTCTGACATGCAAATGTGGTTACTGCGTCTTTTCTTGAAGTTTTTGAAGCAACTGATCAACAATTTGTCGATAAGCCCTTAATTCAGCCTTAATGTCAGCCAGGTTTTCTGATCTCTCCTTGCTCATTACCGGCAGTTGTCCATCTAAGAATTCCTTTATGTTGAGTTGGGGATTGATTAAAAGTCTGGCATGGAGGTGCTCGCCAAGAAATCGCTCAAGTACACCTGTTTTTAGGGAATATTGCTTTCTGATGCGGTCGAACTGGGTTACATCTTTGAGCAATTCATCAGTAACCGCTTGCTTCAGGCCTGCAGACATGCGTATCTGATTCATCTACCCATTCTCCTGTTGAGACAGATCAACTGTAAATCATAAAAAGAGAGATATAGTACGTGGTTATATAGTGCGTGGCTTAATTTTAGCTCACGAGCAATAGTTTTTGGGAAATTTACTCGTTGTGGATGAGGAATAGTCGTGGAGGTTGAGCCAAAAAAGCTATTTGGTAATCGCATTCGTGAGTTACGTAAGGCGAAGGGTATCTCACAGGAGGCTCTTGCCCATTTGGCAGGTATTGATCGTGGCTACATGGGGCATATTGAGCGTGGTAACAGAAATGTAACGATAGAAAAAATTTACCAGTTGGCACACGCCTTAAAAGTTTCGCCTAGAGATTTTTTCTAATACTGCCCATAGGTTATGGATCGCAATCATAGTGTTTCAAGTGGTTAACTGGTTTCACCACATAAACAGGTGGAGATTTCTATTTTTTGTTTTTCAATTCTTCGTATCTGCGATGCAGGGAATCGGTATCGATAGCGGTATAAATTTTCCACAATGTACTCAAGTCCCGATGTCCGGTTACACTGGCAACCTCTTCAATTTTGTAGCCAAGCTCAAACAATCGGCTTGCACCTTCCCTGCGAAGATCATGGTAACGCAAATCATGAATGTTAAGTTTGTTTCTGCAACGCTGAAAAGCTGCTGAGACCGAGTTGGAGTTATGGGGGAATATTCTACAATCCGTTTTTGCTTGCTTGATGACAATGTCCCAAGCAGGGCCGAGTAAGGCAACCGTTTGGTCATTTCCGGCTTTATGTCTAGGGTCTTTACGATCCCTGATAACGACTGTTTTTTTGATGTAATCTATATCCTCCCACAAGATGCGGCAAACTTCTCCTACCCTCATGCAGCTGAAAATACTGAATTCAAAAATATCTACAAGCGGTATGGTGCTTTGTGGTTTTAACTGCCTTTTCTCCAATGCAGCTCTTATGTCGTAAAGTTCTTTTTCATTCGGGCGTCGGCTCCGGGCTTTGCTGTGAGCGATCAACCCATGCTTTCTTAAAAAGGGAGTGGCCTCATCTATACAGGCAGCAGTGACCTCTATATTCCATGAAGGCTTTGCCAAAGAAAGCACTGATCGCAGATATGAAATATCCTGGCTGACGGTAGCTGGCCCTGTCCCTCCTTTTTGGCGAAGCTGGCAGTGGTCAATAATATCTGATGCCTTGAGAGAATAAATATCTTTTTTAGCCAGATCAGAATTCAGCAAAAGATCAAGAGAGTACTGCTTGGAACGGCCCCACGGTTTCACAGGATAGAGCTCATCAATGTATCGTTGAATCAGGCTGGCAACCGTACCCTGTTGCGGAAAATGTTTGCGATGTTGAACTTTCTTGAGGTAATCGGTGTCTTCCAACTCATTAACGCGCTTTTTACCGTAAGCCTTAGCCTGACTCTTCTTACTGAATGTTTTGGACTCCTGATGTATGATCTGCCCGTTTTTCTTGACTCTGACCATACAGCGGTATCGGGTATCACCATTTTTTTTGGTTCTTTTTTCAATGTGATAAAGAGCCATATTGCCTCACTGCTTTCTGATTGTATTTATGATCTTAAAGATAGACATTTTTTCGGGTCCCCACAGAAAAATGGGGACCCGCTGTGGGGACCCGTAGTATGAAAAACGGTGAAAATACGCCTAAAAAGTACAATAAACAGTCATACTATGGTGCTAAATATGCATTCAATAAATTTTTAACTTGTTGTTATTATTATGAAAAGTAAAAAAGACCTGAATCGTAAGTTTTCAGTCGCTCCGATGATGGACTGGACCGATCGCCATTGCCGTTATTTCCACCGCCTGCTTTCAGAACATGCGGTTCTGTACACTGAAATGGTGACATCCGGGGCGTTGGTTTATGGTGACCGGGAGAGGTTTCTGAAGCATTCTGTTGCTGAATACCCCCTGGCTCTGCAGCTGGGTGGGCATGATCCTGATCATCTGGCGCAGTGTGCAAGAATGGCCGAGTCAGCCGGTTATCAGGAAGTTAACCTGAACGTTGGCTGCCCCAGTGACCGGGTCCAGAATGGTCGAATTGGTGCCTGCCTGATGGCAGAACCTCAGACGGTGGCTGACGCTGTAAAGGCAATGAAGGATGCTGTTGATATTCCGGTCACAGTTAAACACCGCATCGGGATTAATGGCAGGGACTCTTATGAAGAGCTGGTGGATTTTGTCGGTACGATTAAAGACGCTGGTTGTGAGACGTTTATTGCCCATGCCCGAATTGCCATTCTCGAAGGGCTGTCTCCTAAAGAAAATCGTGATATCCCACCGCTGAAGCCGGAAGTGGTTTATCAGCTGAAGCGTGACTTTCCTGAACTGGAAATTACCATCAATGGCGGTATTGCCAGCTTCGATCAGATTGAACAGCACATGCAGCATGTTGATGGTGTGATGCTGGGCCGGGAGGCGTACCATAACCCTTACCTGATGGCAGAAGTGGACAATCGTCTTTATGGCAGCAGCAAACCATTGCCAGAGCGTCGTGCTCTGATTGAACAGATGGTGCCATATATTGAAGACCAGATGAGTAAAGGTGCTTATCTGAGCCATATTACCCGCCACATGCTCGGGTTGTACCAGGGAGAGCCCGGAGCCAGAAAGTTCAGACGTTATATCAGTGAGAACGCCCACCGGAAGGGGGCTGGGGTTGAGGTGCTTCTGGCTGCGGTTGACGAAGTGGAAGCCATTCGTGAGCAGGCGAAAGAGCGACAGATTGCACTGGCTGCTGGATCAGCTGTTTGAGTTATCGTCCCCGTTCTTGTTCTTGTCTTTATCGCGAGATGTCTGACCTTTTTCCAGTTGTCTGACCAGCTCGCTAAAGGCTTTGCGATTGTCTTCATTTAACGACATTAGCACTTTATGGGCATTCAGAACCCGCTCCTGAGTAGCGGGTTCTGTGCTGCCTTCACAGGGCAGATCGTTCATAGGCAGCTTAACCAGTCCTTCAAATTCCCGGACAAGGACAAAGACGGAATCAAACCCCATGCTGAGCAGAACCCGGGTAATATCGTCCTGGGTAGAAATAAGGATGGGGACAAGGTTGAAACGTTTTTTTGCCTGAATGGACAGTTTTGCCAGTATGCCAAGGGATGTGCTGTCAATCGTTGAGGTTTCAGACAGGTCTATGATGACCGAACTGAAATCCGGGTCGTTAAACATGTTGTCCAGAAAACTTTCCAGAGAGGAACACAGGGTTAAGCGAATTTCACCCAGGAATTTCAGCACATAAGTGCCTTCATTTTCTGCAAACTGTATTTTTCCAGCAGTCATTCAATTTCGAGCCAGTACTAGCAAAGCGATATCATCCGGTGCTTCACGCATGGCGTCAAGCCCGAGCTTTTTGGTGAGGGCAGGTACGGAATTGGCACCATCCCTGATCACAGACAACAAATATTGCTCTTTTTCTTCAAGAGAAGACTGAGGGAGTACCTCAAGAATACCGTCGGACAGGATAGTCAAGGTGAATTGCTCCGGCAAGTCGATGGTCACATCTTCAAAGCGTGCGTCTTCAAACAGACCCACCGGCAGTCCGCGTCCTTCAATTGAATACGTTTTATCCGGTTCGTGCATAATTGGCAGGGGGTAATGTCCGCCGAAGGCGTAAGTCAGGGTGTGGTTTCTGATATCGACAACGCCGCCAAATACAGCAACATGTTTGCCCAGTCCGCTGTTCATCAGATTTTTGTTGATATAACTGAGTACGTGGGATGGTTTGACCCGGGCTTTTCCACCGTGTGACTGATATTCCTGTAACAGGTTAATGGACATGTGCTTTAGCAGCACTGTGACGAAGGCTGATGATGCACCATGTCCGGAAACATCCGCCAGGTAAAAGGCAAAACAGTGATCGTTCAGGGCAAAGTAATCAACGAAATCGCCACTCAGGTAGAGAGAAGGGATAATGTGGTGATCGACCCGGTAGCCAGCAAATTCGAGAGGCTTCTGGGGCAGCATACGCATTTGAACTTCACGGCCAGCTTTCTGGTCTTCCTTCAGCAGTTGCAGATTGCCTTCCAGCGTTCTTATGGCTTCTTCAAGGCTTTCACGATATCGACGGTTTTCAACCGCCAGCTGGGCATTTTCCAGAGCGCGGTTGATGGCGTATTCCAGTACCTCCAGATCGACGATAGGCTTGATGATGTAATCACTGGCTCCAAGGCGCAGGGCTTCCACCACGTCGGCCATGACACCAGCGCCGGATACAACGATAAAGGGGAGTTCAGGTGAAATTTCCCTGACATTGCGTAAAACCCCGAGCCCATCCATCCGTGGCATACGGAGGTCACAGAGTATCAGGTCGGGCTGGGACTCCTTGTAAACGGCAAGCCCCTGCTCGCCATTTTCAGCCTGCAGAATATTGAAGCCACTGTCTTCAAGATAAGCAATAATGCTTTCTCTGACGATCGTATCATCATCAATAACAAGGATGGTATTACCAACTCTGCTCATAGAAATTGCCACAGCAGTTGACAAAAAGAAGATCGGTCTTGCAAAGTCCTGTGCATAGATTGTTAAACCACCTTTGGAGCACGGCTGTCAGATACATTTGAAACATACTCTCAACCTGTGGTGGCTGCAAGCGAATGTGTATGGTTGTGATCTATTATTCTCAGGATTGTGGCAGTACCACTGTTCGGTTTGTTCAGGTCTGGAATATGTATTGGGTATCAGAAAACCCATGGATCTGATTCTAAAGATCCATGGGGCATAGTGACCGGGCTTTAAAAGTCGTCATCAGGTAATTCGCCCGTAATAATATAGTTACGGCGTTGCAGGTAAGCATCACGAATAAAAGAATAGCGGTCGCCGACAATCAGTTCTTCAGAACTGAGCAGGGCAGCCCGGGTGTTGACGATATCCAGCCCGTGTACAAACAGGCGGTCACTCTCAGGTTCAACCACCTGTTTCGGGCTGACCAGACTGTCCGGGATAATGCCAACACCAGAACGGACTGTTCTTGGTCCCAGCAGCGGCACCACAACAAAAGGACCCGATGGAACATCCCAGCGCGCCAGCGTCAGACCGAAATCCTGATAGCGTTTTTCAATCCCAAGAGGGCTGGCAACGTCCAGCAGCCCCAGCATGCCAATGGTGGAATTAATGCCAAAGCGACCAATGGCAGCCAGGGTGTCGCCCGCTTTCAGTTGCAGCAGGGAGTTGGCGGCATTACGGATTTCTCCAAGGTTGGAAAAAAAGTTGCTGACCAGCTGTTGAACAGGCTTCGGTGTTATGGTGTCGTAACCTTTTGCCACCGGTTTCAGGGCATGGGTATCAATCCAATCGTTGAACCCAAACACTGAACGGTTCACATTTTCCCATGGGTCATCGAAAGATACGCCTTTAGCGGCATGGGAGCTGGAGATAAATCCAGTCAGGAGTACTGCGGTTAGCAATTGCAGTATTCGTGACAGCATACAACGATTATCAGAACAAGGAATAAAAGTCACAGTCCTGTCCTCATGTCCTTTTATTTTTCTTAAAGTAGTCCAGGTTGCCTGCCTTGTACCGACTCTTAATCCTTTTAGTGCAGGCTATAACTCTACCAGTATCCCACTAAGTATCTGGAAAATACAAATATTGTCCAGGAGATGGTTTTCCAGGCTAAATTACAAGTTTTATCGGTTGTTATTTGCTAAAAGTAAGTTGAGAAGCCTGTTGCTGAACTCGTTTTCAATTTACGACACCGTTTGCCGAAGAATGAGATAGAGTTCACTGGATGCCTTGATCAGCTTATGACATTATTTATGATTCGCCAGGCACGGGAGGAATCATGGAAGATAAAGTCCAGCCAGAGTATAAAGCGACTCAGGTAGTAGAAGTCGGGAGCACAGAAGAGAGAGTCAGGGCTCTCAGAGAAGCGTACCTGAATGGCACGCTGGCAGTAGATAGCGCGAAACTTGCACAGAAAATGCTGAGTTTTGAACGCGAACTTGATCGGCAGTATCACAATGACAGCAAATAATTGCGATAGTCGTGGTTTATAGCGCAGACAATGTTTGAAACCAGCACAGATTTGGTTACAATACGCAGCAAGCCAGCCGGAACAACAAGTAGCCCGCTGGCTTTTCTATGCTCCCGTGGCACAGTTGGATAGCGCAGCCGCCTCCTAAGCGGCAGGTCACAGGTTCGAATCCTGTCGGGAGCGCCATATACAGAAAAGGCTTCAGTTTTGAAGCCTTTTCTGTATATGGCTCTGGCTTTTCAGGGTAGACATTTTTATCTGGCAGACTTGTTTATCCTACACTCCTGAGGCAGCTGTGGAGAACAACAGAATAACTGGTTTAAGTCGTCTAACTCCCGGCACAGCCTGCAAGATCTGACTCATTACAAAACTCTCCATAGATATTGCTGTCACCAGATAAAATATCAGTCCATTTTTTACAGGTTTTGCTATAGTCAGAATCATCGAAAATAAAAAGCGTTTATTCACGTATATTGTCGATGTTCACATTGCTCTAAATCCCAGAGCCTTCGGTTACGTTTTGTATTCATCAAGCTCTTGCTTCAGGAGACTGTAATGAATCCCAGTTTAAAGTTAACCGATCTGAAGCAGGGAGATATCCTGATTCAGCACAGACACGATAAAGATCCGACAAAAGAACTCATAACCCATGCAGCTATAGTGGCTACGCACAGTGTGACCGAAAAAGAAATTGTAACTGATGCCAGCGGAGCCCGATTCGAATCTAAAACATACACTATCCCCCATATTTTTGAAATGAAAGTACCCACTGGGCATTGTCTGAATACAATCTACGGTGAAAAGAATAAAATCTGGAGTGTCTATCGCCTGATAATCACAAGCTCAATGGAAAGTAGGGAAGAAACTAAAATATCAAGATTACTTCCTTACAAAGCAGCCTCAATAGGTTATTTATGGGTCTTTTACAAAAATTATAAGTATAAAGCTGATTATAAAGCTGATTATAAAGTGACGAATTCTGGCACCTACAGCAAATTCTCCATAGTTTCTGCGTTTCTGGGTTCATCAGAATTTTCAGCCTATGCCCAGGCGTATGCTAATAGTCTATGGAAAAATAACAGAACTCAGCCTCCCCCTGACCTGATCAGGATGAGTAATCAATGTTCATGCTCATGCTCATTTTCAGGAGAAATTTGTTCTTATCTGCCAATAGCCCTTTATCAGGCTGCGATGGGGCTTTCTAAAGCTTTTATCTATATGGCGTTAAACGCTAAACAATCACTCCCACGGGACCTGGCAAGATATCTGACAGTCAATAAGTACTGGAGTCTGGTGGGGACAGTATCCGGAAAAAGCGGTTAACTGGCCTTTTGGAGGTCTTCGTGTAAATTGTTTGTGTTCACATTGCCCTTAATCCTAAACCTTCGGTTGTAGATAAATACAAAAACTTATCATTTTTTATACGTCAGGTACCCGCCTAAGGATATTTAAATGAATCCCAGTTTACATCTAACCGACTTGAGAAAGGGGGATATCCTTATCTTGCACAGACAGGATAAAGGACCAACAGAAGAATTAATAACCCATGTAGCTATGGTCGCTGAAAACAGCATTGAGGATGACGCCAGCCACAGATAAATTCGTCCTTATATCTTTGAGATGACAGTACCCACTGGACACTGTCTAAACCTTATCTATTCTATGAATAATCAAATCTGGAGTGTCTACCGCCTGATAATCAAAAGCCCAATAGAAAATAAGGAAGATACTAAAATGTTAAAATTACTTCCCGGTCAGGCAGCCTCATTGGGTTATGTATGGATCTTTCATAAAGATTATCAGTTTATAGGCCATCATAAAGTGGTGAACCCTGGCTCCTACAGCAGGTTTGCCATCGCTTCAGCGTTTCTGGGCTCATCTGACTTTTCAGCAGAGGCTCAGGCATATGCTCATGGATTGTGGAAAAATAACAGAACCGAGCCTCCTGCTGAACTGAGCAGAACCAGCGGTCTGTTTTCAGGAGCAATTTGTACTTATCTTCCAATAGCTCTTTATCAAGCCGTTATGGGGCTTTCTAAATCCTTTATCTACATGGCTATAAACGCCAGGCAATCTGTCCCCCGGGATCTCGCAAGATACCTGACGATCAATAAGTACTGGAGTCTGGTAGGGACAGTCTCCGGAGAATCCGGTTAACGGACCTCCGGCAGGCCATTCATCCAGCGATAAACTGCTCACCTTCATGTAACTGACCGGATTGATAAGCCGTCAGCAATTCCCTTAATGCTTCCATTTCAGCCAACAGGGATTTGCCGACATCAGTATCCGCGACTCGCTTACGATTGGTTTTTTTCAGAACACGCATTTCAGAATTAACGGATACACCTTCCTCAATAACCCGTTCCACGCTCTGGAATGGTTTGTGCGACACAAGACGTAAACCCCAGGAATTATAAATCAGTGTGTAGCCAGCAAGCCCCGTTTTTGCCTGGTAAGCCATGGATAAACCACCGTCAATCACCAGTAAACGTCCATCGGCTTTAATAGGACTTTCACCTTTAGCCGCTTTAACCGGCGTGTGTCCGGTAATAATATGGCCTTGCTCAGGGTTCAATCCAAAGTTTAAAAGTATACTGCGGCAAATATCAGAATTTTCCCTGAGGGTGAAGTATGGGTTAAGGGCTTCCTTGTGCAGGGATTTTTCTCTGGTGAAATATCGTTCAAAAGTGGCCATTTTCTGTTTTGCGAACATGGGCGATTTGGGACCTGTCCACATATACCAGAGCCAGTCAACGTCATTGATATTCTGGGTATAATGAGCTTTTCTGACTAAAGCCTCCAGCTTGTCCAGCAGGGCTTTGCCCTGATAATCCTCACCATCGATAGTAAAGTTCTGGAAGCTACCGTCTTTATTCAGCAGAACACTGCCGTGGTAAAGAAGGTTGCCGTTGTAGCGAAGATAGAGGGCTCCATTTGTGTAAAAAAAGTGGATGTGCTTCTGTAGCTTTTCACTGTTCCTGAAATAGAACGATAGCCGGTCAATAACTTCCTGCTCCTCAGTCGTCAGCTGACAGGGGTCTTTTGGATCAATGGTAGGAAAATGACAGCTGGTCAGTGAGTACTCCCTGCCGTTAACCATCAGAGAACCGTTCTTATAATCTACCTGCTCCAACAGATTGCGGTCATCCATCGCAAACTCTTTACGGCGTTTGATAAGCTGACCTTCCAGCTTGAACTGGATAATAGCAATGGCTTTATGCATTCGGGCGATCAGGTTACGGTCTTTTTCTGCATAAAATTCTTCATTACTCTGGCGCGGCATAAACTCTTCACAGGGGTCGTCTTTATAAACGTCCATCGCCAGATGCCCCAGGGGCAGCATATTGATTCCGTAACCTTCTTCCAGACACTCCAGGTTGCCATAGCGAAGCGCAATCCGAATGGCTGTAGCCACCATCAGCGGATGTCCCTGGGCGGCCCCCATCCAGAGAATATCGTGGTTGCCCCACTGAATATCAACTGAATGGTAGGCCATCAGCTCATCCATCACTTTTTCCGGGGCTGAACCACGGTCGTATATATCGCCAATGATGTGCAGTCTGTCCACCGCCAGCCGTTGAATTACTTTGCTGATAGCCGCAATAAACTCATCAGAACGATCCAGTTCGACAATGGTGTTGATAATCTGGTTGTAATAATCCTCTTTATTAAGCTGAGTGCTTTCCAGATTTAACAATTCATCAAGGATGTAGGTAAAGTCACTGGGTAAAGACTTGCGTACCTTGGAGCGTGTGTATTTCGAGGAAACCACTTTGCAGACAGACAGCAGACGGTAAATATTGACCCGGTACCAGTCTTCCAGTCTCTGTTCCTGCTCTTTGACCCGTTTCAGGCGTTCATGGGGATAGCAGATAAGTGTCGCCAGATTTTTCTTTTCCCATTCGGGGATGGAATAACCGAAAATATCATCAATTTTAAACATCAGCACACCGGAAGCACTGCGCAGATGATAAGAGAACGCTTCGTATTCACCGTGTATATCGGTCAGAAAATGCTCTGTCCCCTTGGGCAGGTTGAGAATAGCGTTAAGGTTAATCAGTTCCGTGGTGACATCTGCAATGCTGGGGTACTGTTTTGCCAGTAATTTCAGATATTTCAGTCTTTCCATGGTATTCCTGTATTGTTATTCCTGATTTTTAGGCAACAAAATACAACGATCTGTATCGAATTGTAAGGATTAACTGAGGGCAGGGGTTGCGTCATGGTTAATTAAACCGGTTGACAATATATTGAGGCGGTTTTATGTACTCAGCCGTGGAATCGAATTTGAATAAACCAGCTTTTCTTGCCGGGATACTTTTATCCTGCAGTGTATTGACCAGTGTCGCAGACCATAGTGGTACAGCACAACATAGTGGTACAGCACAACATAGTGGTGTTGAAGGAACCATCGAATTCGACCGGAACCGGCTCTATGACTGTTATAACGCTGGTGAGATAGTCTTTTTTCGTGATGGACGGATGACGTACAACGGTGATGACTTCACCATCATTGAACCTGAGCGCTGGATGCAGACCGGTGGGCAGGTACAGCCTGAAAGAGAGGTGGGCGTTCGTTTTACCCGTGTTGATATTGAAGATTCACCGATGCTGATTCAGAGCTTCGATGCCAGAGGCAGAACTGAGTTATTCAGCCAGAATAGTTTGCCAGCAACAGGTAGTGAGTTATTACTGACGGTCAATGATGGCCCTGTCGCATTTTCACTGGAGTTTGACCATGACAATGCAGGGCTTGATATCACTTTTGAATTGTTTGATCCGGTCAACCCGAATAACGCTTCGGCTATGGATTTTGGCCTGAACTGTTCCTGACTCTGGCTGTTCCCATGCAGGGCATGGGAACAGCGAACGCATTAACCTTTTATTAAATCAAAGCTCACACAGTCATCAGCGCGAGAGTCGCTGCCAACAAAGACCTTGATCTCACCGGCATACTGATGGAAACACTGCTTACTGCCATAGAATGACAGCTTTTCAGGTGTCAGGGTCAAGGTTACTTCCCTGCTTTCACCCGGCTTCAGGGTGATTTTGCGGAAGTCTTTCAGTTCGCGTTCCGGACGTGTCGTGTCCGCTACAGTCTGTCGAATATAGCATTGTACGACTTCTGACGCTTCTACCTGACCATCGTTGGTAACAACCACCGTTACCTGTTGCGTTTCACCAAACTTTACGGTGTCTTTGCTGACTGAAAGGCTTTTGTAACTGAAGGTACTGTAGCCCAGACCAAAGCCAAAGGGATACAGTGGCTCAATATTCGAATCCTTGTACGGCATATAGTCCTGGAAATCACGCATCTTACCCAGAGGTTTACGGCCATAGTACATTGGGATCTGCCCCGTAGAGCGTGGCACTGTGATTGGCAGGCGACCAGAAGGTGATACGTCGCCAAACAGTACACGAGCCACAGCGTGACCGGCTTCTGTACCACACTGCCAGGCGTACAGCAGGGCATCCGCGAACTGTTCCGCCGCTGGTGACGGGACCGGGCGACCGGTACACTGCACCACTACCAGAGGCTTACCGGTTTCACCAATCGCTTTGATCAACTCTTCCTGACCAGCAGGCAGTGTCAGCTCGGCAATGTTACGGGCTTCACCGGTACGACGGTGGCTTTCACCCACACACAGCACAACAACATCAGCACGATGCGCACACTCCACCATCTCATCACTGAAGGCTGCGTCTTCGGTGATAACATTGACGTCTGGAATGTTCGCCTGAATACCTTCGTAAATGCTGGTAATGTCTTTTATCTTGCCGTCCAGACACCAGGATCCAAGGTGTGGGCGCTTGGAGTGAGCATGAGGGCCAATGACTGCAACCGTCAGGTCAGCTTTAGACAGTGGCAGAACATTATTGCGGTTCTTCAGAAGTACCAGGCTCTCTTCTGCCAGTTTTAATGCTCCGGCAACATGATCTTCACGACGCA
The DNA here is from genome assembly GCF_040549045.1 of Endozoicomonas sp. NE40. Lineage (NCBI taxonomy): Bacteria > Pseudomonadati > Pseudomonadota > Gammaproteobacteria > Oceanospirillales > Endozoicomonadaceae > Endozoicomonas > Endozoicomonas lisbonensis. Next base: position 3,941,351 of record NZ_JBEWTB010000002.1, read on the forward strand.
TGACCGCTTTATGACGCTGTTCGTCGGCATAAGGACGTTCGAACAGTCCGGAGCGGAATTTGGCGCGTAGTACACGACAAACTGCATCGTTTAAGCGGTCTTCATTGATTTCGCCTTCCTGTAACAGTTCTTCCAGGTGGCCTTCATAGGCTTCGTTGGTCATGGCCATATCAACACCGGCATCCAGAGCCTTTGCGGCAGCACCGGCAGCGTCTCTGGTGACGCCAAAGTAAGCCAGGTCGGAAATAGAACCCCAGTCGCTGATGACCATACCATCAAAATTCTGCTCGGTCTTCAGCCAGCCCTGAATCAGAGGCTTGCTGCCGGAAACCGGCGTGCCGCCCAAATCGTTAAAGCCGGACATCAGGGTACCAACACCTGCTTCAATGGCTGCTTTAAACGGCGGCAAATGTACGTTATGCAGAGTGTTGTCAGTAATTTCTGTGGTGTCGTAATCTCGTCCGCCTTCTCCGGCAGCGTAACCCACAAAATGTTTGGCACAGGCGAGCAGGGAGTCTGGATTGGCCGGACTTTCTCCCTGAAAACCATTGACAACGGCTCTGGCAAACTGGCTGGTCAGGTAGGGGTCTTCACCATTGGTTTCAATCACACGTCCCCAGCGAGGGTCCACGGGCAATGTCCAGCATGGGCGCAAATGTCCAGTGAATACCGAGGGAGGCCGCTTCACGGGCAACGCCGGTGTAAGACTGCTCAACCAGTTCCGGGTTCCAGGACGCTGCCTGGGCCAGTGGAATGGGCAGAACCGTTTCCTGACCGTAAATCACATCGCGTGCCACAATCATCGGAATCCCCAGACGACTGTCTTCTACCGCAGCGCTCTGGATTTCATTCAGTTCAACCGGATCGACGGTTAATCCCGGTGCATTTCCTGCCCAGGCGGTGTCCGCAAGGATGCGGGAACCCCAGCGACCCTGTCGTACACCGTCCAGAAAGGCTTCTTTGTGCTGATCAAAGTCCAGCATCGGGGTCTGACACAGTTGGCCGATTTTTTCCTGCAGGGTCATTCGTGCCAGCAGGTCGGCTACCCGCTCCTCAATGGGCAGGGCCGGGTCTTTATAGGGAAACGTCATGCAATAGCTCCTCAATTCTTCCTTAAATTATTAATCCAGCGGGTATTCCGGAAAGGCTTCCTGCAGGAATTCGGTCATTTCAAGTGTCAGCGCTTTGTCGCCTTTAACCCGGGCTCTTTTCAGCAGCTCCCGGGCGGCTTCTGGCACATAGCGCAGATCAAGCTGGATGTAGATTTCGATAAAGTCGAGCAATGCTTCGTCGGACAGGTGCGGCAGGATGTCCTGTGACGCATCAATGGCTTTTTGATAGAACGCCGGGCGCAGGCCGAGGATGCTGGATTCCCAGGCTTCAATAACCTGCTGATAGCCGCCGAGATATTTATCCTCAATTCGCAACTCAAGTTTGTTCATGCCTTTCAGGGCTTCAACCAGCTCGCCCTGCTCATGCATCTGCAAGGCGTGTTCAACGTAGGCGCTGGACATCTGGTAGGCTTTTACCCAGGCTGCACAGTAAGTGATCAGCAGGAACAGGCCGATCAGTGCCAGTTTTTTACTGAGACTCATTATTTCACTCCACTCATTATTTCACGCCAACGCCAGTGAACGCTTTAATGAAGTTTTTCTGCAGGAAGAAGAAAACAAAGACGACAGGTACCGCAATCATGGTGGTCATTGCCCACAGTTGCTCAAGGTTGCCGCCAGGTACATTGGTCTGGAATTTGAACAGTGCCAGCTGCAGGGTCAGCATGGAATCATCGCGGATATACAGCAATGGCCCCATAAAGTCGTTCCAGGCTCCCATAAAGGTCAGAATACCTACGGTCGCCAGTGCCGGACGCAGCATAGGCAGAACGACTTTGTAGAAGATTCGCCACTCGCTGGCACCATCAATACGGGCTGCTTCCAGATAGGCGTCGTCAATCTGCTTCATAAACTGCACCAGCAGGAAAATGTTGTAAGCAGAAATAGCCCCCGGAATAATCAGCGCCCGGTAAGTGTTAATCCAGCCCCAGTCGTACATCATCATGTACACAGGAATGGTAAACAGTACCGCCGGAATCATCATGGAAGACAGAATCAGCTTCAGCCAGAACTCGCGGCCAGGCATATTGGTCTTGACAATGGCAAACGCCACCATGGACGACAGCAGGCAATTAAGAAAGGTAATAGACATCGCAACAAAGATGGTGTTCAGAAAAATCCGCACGAGATCAATACTGTTGAACACTTCAATATAGCCGCGCCATGACCACTCTTTTGGCATGGCATTCGGAGCATGCATGATCTCCGACCCTGTTTTAAAGGAGTTAATGATCATGAAAAAGAACGGATACAGCACGACAAGGCTGGCGACGATCAGTGAGCCATAAATCAGCCACTGTTGTTTTTTACTTTTGATCATCAGTGGTCTTCCTTGCTGGTAAGCTTCATCTGCATCATGGTCAGGGTGTAGATAATCAGGGCCAGCATCAAACCGATGGTGGAGGCTTCACCCATCTTCATCTGTTCAAAGCCGGTCTGGTACAGGTGCAGAACCGGTGTCAGTGCCGCGTTGTACGGACCGCCCTGCAGGTCAAAGTTCATGAAGACTTCCACGAACATCTACGAACATCTGCAGACCATTGATGATATTAATGGTCAGGACAAACACGATCTGTGGCTTGATCATCGGCAGGGTGATACTGGTCACCTTGCGCCACCAGGAAGCACCGTCCAGGTCGGCGGCTTCATACAGGGATTTGTTGATGCTGGCAATACCGCCCAGGAAGATGATCATTTGTACACCGAACCATTTCCAGGCACTGAATACCGCGATCATTGGCATTGGCAGCCACTGTTCGAATTTCCAGAATACCGGATTGTCCAGAATGCCCATGCTTAACAGACTTTCCTGAATCGGACCGGCAGGGCCGGAAAGAAAGTCAAAGATGATCATTGCTACGGTAATGGACGTGATGACCGGAATAAACAGAATGGTGCGGAACAGACTGGCAAGAAACTTGATTTCGTTCAGCATCAGCGCTGCCATCAATGCGATGACAAAACTCAGGGTGACAAAGATAATCTGGTTGAACAGTACATTGAACAGCGACAGCCAGAACTTGCCGTGACTGACCACGTGTGTCCAGTTTCCCAGCCCGACAAAGCGGGTGTTTTCCGGGTTCAGTACGTTGACGTCAAGAAAGCTGTTCTGGAACGACAGAAAGAACGGGTACAACAGGAAAACCAGAAAAAAACAGTACCCACGGGGATAAAAACAGATAGGCAACCCAGTGCTCTCTTAACTTCATATTATATGGCCTGTAAACATCTTATATACATCAATTACTCATACGGCAGCCCGGGGGTTCCGGGCTGCCTGTCATTATCTTTTCAGAACGGCTCTCGCTTCCTTACCGGCACGACGGACGGCTTCTTCGGGTTCCAGCTCATTGCGTAATACGACACGGGAGTAATAACGCAGAATAATGTTGGAAACGTCAGCGACACTGGCGAAGGATTCGTTTATTACCGAGTTGTTGAGCTGTTCAACGAAAGGTCTCACTTCATCAGCCTGGAAATGAGGGTGATCTTTCAGAGCGGTCAGGGTAGGCAGTTGCTGTAAAGCCATGCTGGCTTTCAGGTTCATGTCGTCTTCCATCAGCAGCTCGATCAGGTTCCAGCTGTGGCTTTCGATTTCATGGGTGTTTTTGAACATCATCAGGGCGCGACCGTCCAGATTGGAAAAGTGCGGGTCGCCAGCCTTGCGTACAGGCAGTGGTGCAATACCAACGTCTCTGCCGATTTCCATGGGGCCACCCATGGCATCCTGCAGGTTCAGACGCCAGCCAAAACCATACTGTGGCCACATGCCGATGGTACGGGAGAAAAAGTTCTGTTCCATGGTTAGTGGCGAGTACTTCTGAAGTTCGCGCATGGTGCCAAAGAATTCCGCCATACCGGCTTCTTCCTGATCAAACACCGGATGAGTACCGTAGCGATTCAGCAGCTGGTACTGACCGTCATTAAAGTTGTAATACATCTGCGACAGCATGCTCCAGTACCAGCTGCCGGAGGAAATTTCTTCGTTCCAGAGTACGGAGCCGTATACCCGGTTACCATTGCTGCGGGGAGGAAGTGCGCTGATTTTTTTTGCGGACTCAAGGTATTCGTCCCAGGTAACGGGAGGCTTTTTCGGATCCAGCCCGGCTTCGGCACATTTATACATCAGTTTGACCTGTAACCAGCAAGACATTCAAAGCCAGTGCTTGTCTCCATGGTTTCCTGTTAATTGAATTATCACTTATGCAATCAAAGTACTGGCTAAAAGCAGGAAACTTGCTGAAGGGAGTAATGGCTGCGGGTACCATGATTTCAGCAAGTTCCTGAACTTTTAGAGCCTGGCAAAGTCAGTGACTCTGCCAGGTATAAGCAGCTTGCAGACTACTTATAACCAGATTTCCAGAGTATTACCGGACTCCTGCAACAGGCTGTTCAGAGTGGTCTGTTCAATTATCGCAGCGCCGGTACGGTAAGCGTTTGGCAGCTCTGTCAACTCAACATCAGTACCGTTCAGGGTTGCACGCTTTGGTGTGTACTCGCCCTGTTCCGGGTTGATGACCAGCTGGCAAGGCTTGTCGAACAGACGGAAGTTCAGGCTGACTTTACCCAGTTCTTTGCTGACAATCGGGTCCAGTACCAGGTTGTTGTTCTGGTAACGAACACCCAGTACGTTGCTGATCAGCTGGTTGATGTAGATGCCCGGGCCACTGGAGTAAATTTTCCAGCCGCCTTTCACCTGAACGTCACCGGTCTTCAGTTTTCCGAAGTTCTCGTAGGCTTCGTAGCGGTCATTGAACTTACCATCGGAGCTGGAGAAGTAAGCGTTGGATTGACGCAGTTCCGCATTCGGCACAGCTTTCTGGATATCTACCGGCAGAATCTTGTACAGGTTGTCGTAGACTTCCTTCGCCTTACCCATTTTGCACAGGGCTTCAATAAAGCGGATGTGTGCGTGGCAGTATTGCAGGCCAACTTCGCGTCCCAGGTTTGCCGCCAGTTCAGCTCGCTTGAAGTAAGTCTGTTTACCCGCCTTGTACTCTGCCATGCGATCCATCAGGCGAACGCCGTCCGGGCATACCAGCTTGTCTTCAATGATTGCCATGTGCTCTGCTGCCATCTCCTTGTCAAAAGTCTCGGAGATGATAGAGCGTGACGCTGGCAGCAGACGGTACTTGATGCCGGTTTTCTGATCAGACGGGTGCAGCAGGTATTCAGGCTGCTCAATGTCGCCTTCCGGGAAGTGCAGGAAGCCGGTGATAATACCATCCTTGATCAGGAACTTACGGTAGTCCGCTTCCATTCGTTCCGTCAGGTCAGACACCTGGGCAACAAAGTCTGCGTATTCTGTCTGACCTTCCAGAGCGGCGGTCAGGGTCTTGAAGGTCTGCAGGGTCAGAGGAATAGTCCAGCCGCTGACCATGTTCTCACGCAGTGCCTGATTGGCAGGCTGCAGGGTGTCATCCCAGTCGCCGTCGCCGTAGCAGGACAGGGAAGTACCTGGTACCAGATTGTTGATGATGTGCTTCACCTGACGTTGCAGATGGGCAAACAGGCTGTACTGTTCAGTGGTGAAGTTAAAGCCGTTTTCAACGCTGGTGTAAGGGATTTCCTTCTTCAGTACATCAAAGTCACCTGTCGTTTGCAGGTAATCAGCCACTGCTTTCAGAGGCCAGACTACGATGTCACCGTGGGATTCTTCCTGCTGAATGGTGTTGTACTGGTCGAACATGAACCACTGCGGCCAGGTACCGGTCTCAATGTACTGGTGGCTGTAGATGGACTCCAGAATATCCACAGCGCGATCATAACGCTGCATGGACATGAAGAATTCGAATGGCCCCTGAGACACGTCACGGGTACCCCAGGCTGCGCCGGAGTACTGTTCCAGACCGTGTGGTGTGCTGTAGTGTACCAGTGCGTTGTGAGTGAACCACTGCATGGTGTCGTTCAGCTTCCGGGCATTGTATTCGTCGTTTTCGAACTGCACGCTGAAGTCATTGACCAGATCGTTCTGGCGAGCCTGATAGGTACTGGTTTCTTTGTCGAAGTCCAGCGGCTCAACAACTGCCTGCTGGCGATCTGTCAGGGATGCGCCGATGGTCAGGCTGGCTTTGCCCTGCAGCTGGCCAGACAGAATGAGGCAACGGGCAGAGTCATCTTCTTCACAGGTCACGGTGGAAACTTCAGACACTGCCGGGTCGGTCAGCAGGGTGAAGCTCAGCTCAGGATGGTGCTTCGCAACCAGTTCATTGTTGCCGGTAATGTGGATGAAACGATCCCGGGTGGTGACTCTGACGGTCGCGTCTTTCTCATTGTTACCCATAATCAGCTGGTTGCTGATCCGGATATCCAGAGGTTCGCTGATGTTGATGGTTTCGATGTCCATCTGTAATGCGGTGGTGTCGCAGGCACTGAAGCAGCGAACCTGAATGTAGCCACCCTGGAGTTTGTAAATCCAGCGGGAGAAGTTGGCACCGGCTTCGAAGGCAGATGGCATGGTCAATACTTTGTATTCGCCGTCTACTTTTACCCAGATTCGCTGGCCGGAAGATTTGAACAGGTTCAGGAACGTGCGGTCTACACCCAGCAGTTTGTTGAAACCAGCACCAGGTGGGAGTTAAATACTCCGTACATGCCGTGAGTAGAACTCAGCACTGCATTGGTAAAGTCCTGATTATTGCCGGAAGAGATCATGTGACCGGTGGAACGCTCCAGGTACAGTTCTTTCTCCTGCAGAGTCACGTACTGACTGTCACCGTGGAAGAACGACAGCAGCACACCGTTTTTCTCTTCAACAAAACGACGCTCGGTACCAAAGAACTCTGTCACTTCATCGCTGGACAGTGGTGTACCCGCCAGCACGGACTGACCGCTCAGATGAAATTCAGGTGCCGCAATGGCAACGGCCTTATCTTTGGCTGGAGCTTCGTAATGAACTGCAATATTTTCCGGGGCTTCAGCTTCTGACACATTGGATTTTTCCATGTGAGGCTTGAAGTACAGGTAGAAAACAGTGCTGCTGGCGTCGCCGTCCTTCAGGGTGATGTCAGCAGTTTGCAGGGCAACGTAAGCCATTTCGTACTGGTATTTTACGTTGTCCAGGGTTGGCTTGATCAGGGCTTCTGGCTGGTTGGTAAACTTGTAGCTCTTACCGAAGAACTGGGTGCCATCGGCTGAGAAAGCGACAGCCGTGAGTTTTAACCGGTAGCTTTTCTGCGAAATTCCTCTCTGCAAAAACCCCTTGAGTTAATTGTTTTGAAACTACTGAATTCAGGACAATCCGATCGAAATATTCCAGTTTCTTTCCGGAGGGCTATTCAATTAGTGGCTGCCCCCGCTAAAACCCATTCTGGCGGCTGCAGCGGGTTGATACATATTATGAACCGGCAATAATTCCTCAGCTGTCACAGCCACTGGGTTTTCATTGGCCGAAGCCTCTGTGCCACCTGCGGTCGAGGAAGCCGACTCCTGAATCGCCTCCAACGTAGCATAACCGGGAACCTCTATTCGCCTGAAACGACCTGCCTCGTTATCATAGTTAAATGTCACCTGATAAGTGTTCTCCACAAATTGCGCCATCCACTTAGCAACGATCGTTTAGCCTCTTCGTCGTAAGCCTCCCAACTTTGAGTGGGGAGATATAAGGTGGGAGTCCGCAAGGACGCCGGTTGAGTTTTTGATATAGCTCTTACCTTGTTCTAACTTTGTTTTCGGCTTTTGCTGTCAGCTATCGAAAACTAAGTAGCTCCTCAATGAGTGCTGAATAATGAAAAACTTCGGTCAATCGTCTATCTTCCATGTATGGCTTTTTCAGCACACGACGAACTGCAACCAGATCTGCCAGAGAAGCTTTTAAGGTTCATCACCCAGCAGCAAGAGCAAACCATTCAGCTACAAGGGCAGGTCGAAGCTCCTGAGGCTGAATGGTTTGTTCTTGCTGCTGAGTGATCTATTCTTGTTGCTGGGTGATGAACCTCAAACAGGACATAGGACCTGACAATAATCAGGCGTTTTGAACATCATTCTGGCTACTTCTTATATTGTGGTTACTGCCGTAGCTTATAATGAAATGCAGCCTCCGGGGCTGTCGGAGTCTACCAATCAGAAAAATATGCGTTTTCAAATGAGTCATGGTTTAAAGGGGTAGTTTTAATTATTTTCTTTCATTAATTTCATGAAGAAGCTATTTCCGAAGCCCCAGGCACCATTAAGGATAAGTCCAATTGGTATCATAGCTGCTTTTACTGTAATCCCTTTAAGGGGAAAGACAACAAGGAATGCTACAACTGTTGGTCCAATAGCACCGAAGATTGTAGCCTTTGCCCAATGCTTTGCTCCTTGATCCTTTTTTACAAGGTGCCAAATAAGCATTCCCCAAAGCCCCCCAAAGAATGCAAGGGAGATAATACCAGGAACGCCAAAAGAATTAGGCGTCATATCATATGGAGCGAATGGAATAACTTTAGCTAAGAAGAGCAGCCCGATGATCCCTTGATGAAAAACAAGCGTGGAGATAAAACCTGAAATAAAAGCTTTCATATTTGTTTTCATAGATACCTCTTTTAACGTTGTCATACGTGGAAAAATCAGACCACTAGCCGAGGAGCTTAAGCTTCACTTGCCCTGGTATCAAGCCCGGATTATTATAAAAGGAGTTGCCAACAGCCAACCCGCAATCTTTCTGTTCAGATCACTAGCCAAAACCTCTTGTGTTCAAACAGAGCTGACAAAACCGCAGCTACATCCTGAAGCCATGGGCAACGAAATATCCAAACAAAGGTCATGAATCAAATGCGTTGATCTCGTATATCTAACGACCAATACTTGCTGTTATCCTGCCGATTTTCCTATGGCAATTATTAAAGTCGTTTGTGCTCACTGTGATACCACAGATGGTGTCGTGAAAAATGGTAAAGCGCCCTCAGGCATACAGCGCTATCTGTGTCGAAATTGCAGGCAAAGCTTCCAGCTTGAATTTGTCTACAACGCCAACAAGCCCGGTGCTCACGAGCGCATAGTGGATATGGCCATGAATGGTTCCGGTGTCAGAGATACGGGACGCGTTCTGGGCATCAGTCCAACGACGGTCATCAGCCACTTAAAAAACTCGTCCCGCGACAGGTGACATCACTCCCCTTCGACAATGAAGAGCTGGTGCTCATCTGCCAGATGGATGAGCAATGGTCTTATGTCGGCAATAAAAAGAATCAGCGTTGGCTATTCTATGCGTGGGAACCTCGCTACCAGAGGGTGATCGCTCATGTTTTTGGTCGAAGAACGAAAAAGACCTTGAAGAAACTGATAAAGCTGGTCAAACCTTACAAGTTCAAATTTTACTGCACAGATGACTGGAAGCCCTACGGATCAGAACTGCCGGAAGATAGCCATGTTATCAGTAAGAAGCTGACCCAGAGCATCGAGAGAACAAACCTAACGCTTCGCACTCGGCTGAAGCGGTTAACACGTAGAACGATCTGTTTCTCTCGATCAGACGAACTGCATGATAAGGTTATCGGGGAGTTCATCTCACGAACGTGGTATCAACGTGTTTGATGCGTGACCCAAACAAAGGTGAGCTGTGCTCAAGTTCAGAGTTTTAAAAGCACAGTTGTTTGGTCAAATAGCCAGGATGGACACAACCGCCACTGACAGCTCTAATTTCTGCTCATACCGGTTCCAGCAGTTACGAATCCGAAACTGCGGAATAATCCAAAACAGTACACGCTTAAGGAATAGTATCAGTGAAGCACTGCCGTCTGTATCAGGCGGCAGTGTTCAACAGAAACGGTTACAATATTGCCTTGTTGATTTTGATCACGGCTTTCTGAATCTTTTTGTCGTCCTTGCGGTAGCAGGGACGGTGAATATCTCCCGGATAGAAAATGGCGAAATCGCCTTCGCCCAGAGACAGGTATTTTTCATCCTTAATACCTTCAACATAGGCGACATCCTGATCCAGGATATGGTCATCAGCCACACTGTCGTATTGATTGCTTTCGGAATAGCCAATCACTTCACGGCCTTTCAGGACAACTTCAATATCGACATACTGGTCATGGAATTCCGGCGTCGTTTCTTCGCAGTCACAGCCTTCGTGGGTATCTGAGTACCAGTACAGGTCTTCCCCCATCACTTCGTAACGTTTGCAGGCGGTCAGGGCGTCATCCATTCTGGCAATAATGTCTTTCATCGCCATTTTGATGATGGGGTTAAACTGGTGGATGTCGTCTATATCTTTCAGATTACCGGTGATCATATCATTCTCATTATTGCGTTATTAAAAAGGAATCCGACATTGTTCTGAGCCTGTCTGGTCATCATTTTTATACGACAGGTTTTTTGCTTAGTGGAACTCAGTGATAAGAGTGCGCAGTTCTTTTAACATAATGGCGTTGGCCAGAAAAAAAATTGACCTGTGGCAATACAGTAAACTTTAACGGGGGAAGGAAGCGTTATGGAATTCATCAAGGGCTACCATGCCCATATTTATTTTGATCCTGAAGAGTCCGTTGCCGCTGAATCATTGTGTCACGCAGCAGGAGAACGTTTTGACCTGAGGGTGGGACGCTTGCATATACAGCCTGTTGGACCGCACCCGCGTGGAAGCTGCCAGCTTGCTTTCAGGGCTAACCTGTTTGGAGAGCTGATTCCCTGGCTGCTGATAAACCGGAACAGACTGACAGTGATGGTTCATGGACTGACCGGAGATGACTTGAAAGATCATATCGATTATGTGTTCTGGTTGGGGGAACAGGAAACACTGAATCTGGATAAGCTTTAAATGTCGTCTGATTAAGCCCCTGATCAGGGCTTAATCTGGCTGACGTCTGTAAGCAGTTCGTTCAAAATGTCCATTTTTTCTTTTGACAGGCTACTGGTCAGCTTGTTGTAGCTGGCGTCCACTTCCGGTGCCATTTCTTCCAGCAGGCTGCGAGCTTTTTCAGTAACGCTGATCAGGGTACGGCGATGATCGTCGGGAGACTTGCGACGTTGTACGTATTCCTGCTGCTCCAGACGCTGGATAATACCTGTCAGGCTGGGGCTGAGAATGCAGCAGGTTTCAGCCAGCTGCTTGGTTTCCATTTCCTCATGATCATTCAGTACCCGCAAAACCCGCCACTGTTGCTCAGTGATGGAGTGTTCCTGAAGCATCGGGCGGAAAAAACTCATCGCAGCTTCACGAGCTTTCAGTAATTTCAGGGGTAAAGAGGTCTCGTATTTACGCATGGGTAATACTGCTTTATTTGGAGGGGGACGATTGTGTTCATGTTAGAGAGGATAATCAAGTCTTTGATTAAAAAATGATCTTTTTTTACGACATGTTGACTGTTTTTTGTTAATGGTCCGAAGAGAAGCGGGCTGAGGCGTTTGGAAAGCGGTCAGTCATTCAGGTATTCTCTGCAACCTCCCGGGCTGACTGAGCCACTGTGGCGGTTGTTTGCCCTATGGCAAAAGCTGTGTTGTTATCGCCAGAAACCGACTATTTTTTATAAGCTTATCTTTCGAATTAAAGGAGCTGCTTCTCTATGCCTGTATCTTTTCCTGATCAGGAAAATTCTCTGAAAACCTATCTCGACAGCCACTCTGATGATCAGCAACAGGCTGACCTGATGGGAGAAGCCCTGATCGGCGTGACTGCGGATGATGAAGTGACAGGCAGTGTGTCTAAATATCACGCTCATGCGGGGGCTGGCGTGTTGCACAGGGCGTTCAGTGTGTTGTTGTTCAATACAGAGGGAAAGCTGCTGATTCAGAAGCGTTCGGCAGAAAAGATAACCTTTCCTGACTACTGGGCCAATACCTGTTGTTCTCACCCTCTTTATACCGAAGATGAGCTGGAGGCTGCTGACAGTGCCGGGGTTAAGCGTGCAGCGATTCGCAAACTGGCTCAGGAGCTGGGTATTACCGGTGAACTGGCAGAAGGTGATTTTACCGCCATGACCCGCCTGCATTACCGGGCAGAATCGGGCAATGGCTGGGTGGAAGAGGAAATGGACCATATCCTTATTGCCAGAGCCACCGTCACACTGGCTCTGAATCCGAATGAGGTGGCGTCCGTCCAGTGGGTGTCCCGTGGTGAGCTGTCAGACCTGCTGAAGGATAAAGAGGTTCTGATCGCTCCCTGGTTCAGGGTTATTGCTGAACAGCTGTTGCCAGGCTGGTGGCCTCACACCGGAGATCAGAAAGCCCTGAAACACCTGGCTGACAGGCGTATTATCAGGGCTTGATCTGGAGTTAAGCTTCCGTCTTGCGAATGCCTTTGTCTTCAATGATGATCAGGCGCTGCTTGTATAAACCACCCAGCGCCATTTTAAAGGTGCGCTTGCTGGCTCCAAACTGCTTACGAATGATCGCCGGATCGGTTTTGTCATTGACGGGCAGAAAACCGTTGCTGGCGTCCAGTTTGTCGAGAATAGCCTGACCCAGATCAGACATTGCACCTTTGTCAAAACCCGGTTTCTTCAGGCTTAAATCGATTTTACCGTCATCTCTGACCCGTTTAATGAAACCATCCAGACGGTTGCCAATCTGGAGGGTTTTACCGGATTCCTGCACGTCATTATCAAAAATCAATCCCTGATGGCGATTATTGATAATGGCCATAAACCCCAGGTCTGTCCGGTCACTGATCAGCAGAGAGACAGACTGACCGTTCTTGTAGGCAGGTTTCTGCTGGCTAAGAAAACGGTTGATCTTGCTGGAAGCGACAATGCGACGGGTCTGGTCATCCTGGTACAGGTAGACCACATAGGATTTACCGGCTTCCATCCGGCTTTTCTGCTCCGGATAAGGGCATAACAGGTCTTTGCCCAGGTTCCAGTCGAGAAATGCACCCACGGGGTTAACCTGTTTGACGGTCAGGCTGGCAAATTCGCCGATTTGTGCGAACGGGGTTTCAGTCGTAGCGATCAGGCAGTCATCAGAGTCCAGATAGACAAAGACATCGATTTCATCACCCACCGAGCAGTCTTCCGGCACAAATCGTTTGGGCAGCAGGATTTCGTCGAACTGCTTACCGTCCAGAAACACCCCGAACCCGACTTTATCAACCACTTTCAGGCGGTTCCGGCGTCCAATCTTAACAAACTGTTCAGTCATAAAAGCAGTCCTGAGTAAAAATGGCGCAGAGTATAAACCTGAACAGTGGGTGAGCAAATGGATATTGCTACTGAAGTTGCTACTGAAGCTGCTTCAGAATGGATTCCAGAGTCTCAGCAATATGACTGGCAGAAGGTCGACGTTCCGGATCGAATTGTGTTGCACTGTTGATGAGTTCGATCAGCTGCTTGTACCCCTGTTCGTGGATTGCAGGTATTAAGCCTGTCGGATCTTTTTGAGTGAGTTCAACGTTGTTAAAATATTGCTGAAGCGGAGAGGCAGTAAGGCTCAGCTTCAGCCCTTCCGTGTTGTAGATAAACCCATTGGCCTGATTTGTGTAATAGTGATAGAAAGGCTTGTTTACCTGTAGTTTTTCAACCAGCTCTACTGTTTGTGGGTACAAGTTAAGAACAACTGCCAGCATAAAACCGAATGACCAGATATCACCTTTTAAAGTGGCTGAGGTGTATCGCCACTCTTTGGGATAGCCTGCCGGGAAACGAATTTCAGGCGCATGGTGCAGATTATTGCTGAAGGTGAATTTTTTTCTTCCCAGGGCGTGACTACCAGAAACCGCGTCAACCTTACTGGAACGTTCAAAGTTCGCAAACGCTATATGCATTTCTGGTTGGAAGCGTACCAGCAGGCTTTTAAGGGCGATATCCCCATGGGCGACGCTACGGGCATGCATAAATTCCATGGCCCTTGCTAATAGCGCCATATGTCTGAGCATCTCCGTCAGAGAAATATAGGGCTGGGAAAAAAGGTAGTCCTTGAGATTAGTGTCATAAAGCTCCAGCAGAGGGATGGCTATCAGAATGTCCTCACTCTTTTCATGAAAGCGAATAATGTTAGGTTGACCTTTCAGCAGTTTGATGAAATCGGCCTGGCGGGCAACGCCACCGATGATCTCCATGAACTGGTGAGGATTGCCATTACTGACCGTAGGCCAGGTGCTATCAATCTGCAGCATATTCAAAACGCCTTGCGACAGAATCAGGGTCTGATACTTCTGGTCCTGATAAAGACTGGTGCTATAAGGCTGTGTGAACCAGCGTCGCCCTGCTTTAGAGAAGTGGTACTGACTCTTGGTTTTTCCATTGGCAATAATGTTTTCTTTTTTAAAAACAACCAGCTGGTACATTTCGCTGGAGTCCATATCCACCTGTTCATTGCCTTGTAACGGGCGTGAAATGGTGTAGAAATCCACATCATCAGTGATGGCTCCGGCAAACGTAAGCTCTATATGACCCATAAGCGGTGTGCGGGGTGATTTGAGGTTCAGGTTGGACATTGGAACCATTTGCTGAATCTGGGTATCCAGTTCCTGTATGAACTGACCGCCAGGGTCAAGCATGTAAACGGTGAATATGTCTTCCCAGTTTTTTTGAGCCTGAGCGTGTAATGAACAGATCAAAAGTGCCAGTGATAATAGAATGTGATGGCGCAAATACTTCAGTAACTTCATCTCTGTCTCCTTTTATTCTGTTCATTCATAATGAGTAAAGACTTTCTGTTTACTATAGGTTTTTTTAGGTCGTTACATAGCATAAGACTTCACTGGCAAGCATAAGTTGCAGCCCGATCGTTTATTTTCGATGATGCATGAAGAACCCTGCCTGTTAGCCGATGGCTTTATTCAGGCTTGTGTCAGGTTGTGGAGGCAAGTGTGCGTCTGGCCATCTTTCTGCTGCTGTTGACGGTTAACCCCCTGATAACCCTGCTGGCTCAGCCATTACAGGCGTTGGATCAGAGAGTTTACAAAGTTGCGATACTGGATCGTTTCTACCCCCGGCTGGATGGTTTTGGCTCGGATGAAGACCGCAGCCGTCACAGTTGGCTGTACGGTATGGTCGATATCGACAATGATCAGGTGAAAGAGCCTTTCTATCATGGTGACATTGTCCGGATGATCGCCACGCACCCGCGCATCACGTTTATTACCTATCCGATTCAGGATGATCGCGCGCCAATGAGTGAAATCCGGCGCAATCTGCAGAAAATTTATGCCCGGCTCCAGATTCAACCGCTGGATGCGCTGGTGCTGTCCTGGGAATCGTCCACCCTGATCAGTTCGTTCGATAAGCCATTGCAGCGTGAAAACGTTGATGAATACAAAAAGATGATTTACGCAATGGGGCGCAAAGATCCGGTATGGGCTGACACGTATGAAATTATTCGCTGGCTGGAAAAAATTGTCGACCATGGGGTTGCGGTTTACACCATTTCTGGCAATGGCGGACGGGGGATGGTGAACACTTTCTCTTTTGCTGATGGTGTTGTGACCGTTGGCGCCAGTGAATACGAGCTACGGCATTATATAGCCGACAATCCTTTTGTGGATGTGCATGCACAGGCAGCCTATGAACTGAGACGGGTAGATGATGCTGAAGGCAATATTCTTGGGTATGACATTAATGGTGACCAGTGTGTGGATATCCGCAGGGAACGTTTGTCCAGTGTAGGTTACGGACAGAAGGATGAGGAAAAGCAATGGTCAGAAAAGCAGTGGCCTGAAAAATACTGGCGGTTACTGATTGGTTCTTCCTTTGCTGCACCGGCTGCACTGAGATCTGCACTGTTTTCTGACCTTGAGATAAATGACTGCTATCAGCGATAAGCTGACATTCTAACCGCATATTCACGGACTGATTCCGGCTACCACTCAGGTTATGATCACGCCATCTTTCTGATGGTGATCAAATGGCTTCGCTGTATTTCTATTATTCCTCCATGGATTCCGGTAAAAGCACTTATCTTCTGCAGGCTGCTCATAATTATGAATCGGCGGGTAAGCGCGTACTTCTGCTGACGCCTATGATCGACGATCGTTTTGGGGTGGGTAAAATAACCTCTCGCATCGGTTTGCAGAAAGAGGCTGTGGCCATTTCAGGCAATGAGAACCTTCTGCAGCAGATTCGCACGGAACACGACGAATCTCGTTTAACCTGTGTGATGATTGACGAAGCGCAGTTTCTCAGTGAACAGCAGGTCTGGGAACTGTCTGCTGTGGTCGATCAGCTGGGTATTCCAGTGTTATGTTTTGGTTTGCGTACCGATGCATTTGGAGAAGCTTTTCCTGGCAGCAAGGTGTTGCTGGCCGTTGCAGATGAGCTGTGTGAGATCAAGAGTATCTGCAAAAAGTGTGAAAAAAAGGCCATTATGCAGCTGCGCCTGGACGGCGATGGTCGTCCGGTAAGTTCCGGCTCTCAGGTTCAGATTGGGGGGAACGATACTTATCTGTCTGTGTGCAGGAAACACTATAAAGAGATGTTGGGGCAGTAATAAATCGGCCTGATTTAATGCCCTGTTTACCACACTGCTTATCGCACTCTTTATCGGACAATCCGTAGCAGATTCCTGACTGGTAAGGGTATAAAATAATCATTTTCCTATCGATAGCATTGGGTTAAATGGATTTTACGGTATTTGAACTCATAACGGTTTTTGTTGCGATTTTCTTTGGAGCCCTGGTTCAGGGAACCATCGGTTTTGGTCTGGCTATTGTTGCCGCTCCTGTCCTTTATCTGGTTACACCTGAACTAGTGCCTGGTTCCATTATTCTGATGGCGATGCTGGTGGGTGGCCTTACGGCGAAACAGAATCTTCATGCCGTGAAGTTAAATGATCTTAAGTCTGCCTTAATGGGGCGTATTCCCGGATCGTTGCTGGGGGCCATGCTGTTAACAATGGCTTCTCACCGCACCATGGGACTGTTTATGGGCGGCTCAGTGCTGTTTGCGGTGCTGGCAAGTCTCAGCCCCTACAAGGTTCAGACGAATGGCAAAACCCTGTTTTCTGCCGGGCTTCTGTCGGGCATTATGGGAACGGCTTCTTCGATCGGAGGCCCTCCCATGGCGCTGGTCATGCAGAACCAGAGTGGTGAGCGTATTCGTGCCAACTTGTCTGCTTACTTTGTAGTCAGTGCGGTTATTTCATTGTCGATTCTCGCCTGGAGTGGTCAGTTTGGCTGGTTGCAGCTGAAATACGGTTTGATGTTTGTTCCCTGTGTACTGGCGGGCAACCTGGTGGCCAGAAAACTGGTACCTTACGTAGATCAGGCTATGATTCGTAAGGCGTTACTGATGTTGTGCTCTGTTGCGGGTATTGGCGCAATTGTCTCGGCTATCTGACGGTGGATTCCTGATTTGCAGTTGACATCTTTCCCTGAAATTGCATAATTTGCGCAATGCGCTGATTTGTCTTGGCTTGCGGGCGCAATAAAAATACTGCTAAAAGAAGGGTTTATCGAAAGATTTCATGAAAAACCACTCTGTTTAGCACAGAGTGGTTTTTTTTTGTCCGGAAGGACATCCTGCCCTCAATCGGGGGGCTGCTGATGACTGGCAGCTCCAGCCAAGCCTCACTATGAATGATCTGCCGAAGCAGTGCTGAACAAGAGCCTGAGCTTGGTAAAGGCAGGAGTGACAATGATAGAACTGAAAAACCTTAACAAAGTCTTCAAGGCTGGCAATAAAGAGGTTAAAGCCGTGGATGGCATTAACCTATCGGTGCCTGAAGGCTCCATTTATGGCGTGATCGGCTCCAGTGGTGCCGGTAAAAGTACGCTGATACGCTGTGTTAACCTGCTGGAACGGCCTACATCGGGTCAGGTGGTGGTCGATGGGCAGGATCTGATGCAGCTCAACGATAAGCAGTTGCGTGACGCCCGTCGTAATATTGGTATGATCTTCCAGCACTTTAACCTGCTGTCCAGTCGCACCGTGTTTGACAATATTGCACTGCCCCTGGAACTGGCGGGTGCCAGTCGTCAGACGATTGAAGAAGCCGTTCTACCGTTGCTGGAACTGACAGGATTGTCAGATAAACGAGACAGTTACCCGTCTCAGTTGTCAGGGGGACAGAAACAGCGTGTTGCTATTGCCCGTGCGCTGGCCAGTAAGCCTAAAGTGTTGTTGTGTGATGAAGCAACTTCAGCGCTTGACCCACAAACGACCGCCTCTATTCTGGCGCTGCTGAAAGACATTAACCGTCAGCTGAAAATTACCGTACTGATCATTACCCACGAAATGGATGTGGTGAAGAGTATCTGTGACCGAGTGGCGATTTTGAGCCATGGTCGTCTGATTGAAGAAAACGGTGTCGAACAGTTTTTCCTGAATCCGCAAACCGAACTGGCCCGTGAGTTTGTCCGCAGCGCCATTCATGAGAAGCCGGCAGCAGAAGTAGAAAGTCGTTTCCAGCAGGAAAAAACACCGGGTGCCAATCCGGTTATTCGAATCACCTTTGTTGGGCAGAGAGTCGTTGAGCCGTTGATTACTCAGGCGGCAAGAAAGTTTGATACCGATTTTGTGATTCTGCAGGCGGATATTGAAACCGTGCATGATAAGGCAATGGGCTTTCTGATGGTGGAAGTGATTGGTGATGAGCCATCTGTAGAGGCTTCACTGGACTTCCTGAATGAAAATGTACAAGTAGAGGTGGTTGGTTATGTCGGCTGATTCCTGGGCATTACTGGCTCGCTCACTGTGGGAAACCATCTACATGACCGGACTGTCCGGTTTGATGAGTTTTGTGTTTGGTATTCCACTGGGTGTGCTGCTGTACATCACCAAGCCAGGACGTTTTATGGCAAGTCCTGTGGTGAATATGGTACTGGGCGCTGTGGTGAACGCTACACGTTCTGTGCCGTTTATTATTCTGATGGTCGCCATTATCCCGCTGACCAGAATGCTGGTAGGAACATCCATCGGAACCACTGCTGCTATTGTGCCGCTGACACTGGCTGCAATTCCTTTTGTAGCAAGAATTGCTGAAGGTGCCATCAATGAGGTACCGGGTGGGCTGATTGAAGCCGCTCAGGCGATGGGGGCAACCCCTCTGCAGATTATTACCCGCGTGCTGCTGCCAGAGGCTCGTCCGGGGTTGATTAATGGCATGACCATCACTCTGGTGACGCTGGTCGGGTATTCCGCCATGGCGGGGGCTATTGGTGGTGGAGGCCTGGGAGACCTGGGTATCCGTTATGGTTATCAGCGCTTTGATGGTGTGATTATGCTGGCGACGGTTGTCGTGCTGATCGTGCTGGTGCAGCTGGTTCAGTCTGCAGGTGACAGGCTGCAGACGCATTTCGACAGAAGTCATTAATTAAACAAAAGTCATTAACTATAAAAGCACTCATTTGGAGGAGTAAAAATGAAGGCTATCAATAAATTAAAAGCTTTGGCCGGTACTGTTGTGATTGCCGCCAGCGCCATGCTGACCGGTTGTGGTGGCAGCGACTCTGCAGACGGCGCCCTGAAAGTGGGCGTGATGGCAGGTCCTGAGGCGGATGTTATGAAAGTGGCTGCTGCGAAGGCTGAAGCGGATTATGGTGTAAAAGTTCAGCTGGTTGAGTTTTCTGACTACATCTCTCCAAACATGGCGCTGGCAGACGGTTCTATTGATGCCAATGCTTTCCAGCATCGCCCTTATCTGGATAGCATGGTAAACGACCGTGGTTTTGATCTGGCTGTGGTAGGCAATACCTTTGTTTATCCTATTGGTGCTTACTCCAATAAGATCAGTGATATCAGCGAGTTGCAGGACGGAGCCCGGGTGTCTATTCCAAATGACCCGAGCAACGAAGGTCGCACCCTGATTCTTTTGCACAACGAAGGGCTGATTAAGCTGAGAGATGTGAATAATCTGGAGGCGACACCGGCAGATATTATTGAGAACCCGAAAAACCTGCGCTTCATTGAGCTGGACGCTGCCCAGTTGCCACGTTCAATGGACGACGTTGACCTGGCATTCATCAATTCCACATACTCTGTGGCTGCAGGTCTGCTGCCAACCCGTGACGCGTTGCTGGTGGAAGGTAAGGATTCTCCTTATGTGAACATCATTGTAAGTCGTGGAGACAATAAAGATGATGAGCGCATTGCCAAGTTGGTGAAGGCTTACCAGTCGGAAGCTGTAGAAGCGAAAGCTGAGGAGCTGTTCCAGGGTGGCGCAGTGGCTGGCTGGAAGTAAACACTGACTTCTGACCATTGCATTTAAAAGCCCCTGTCTGTGCTAAGCAGACAGGGGCTTTTGCTATCTGGCTAATCAGGCAGCGCCATGTGCAGAATCGGGAATGGTTTGCCCATGCTGTCAAGCGGAGAGCGGCTGGTTACCTCAAAGCCCATGTGCTTATAAAAACCAACAGCGTCCGGATTCTGTTCGTTGACATCAACCTTCTGCACCCCCATCTGCTCAATGGCATAGTGAACCAGAATACGGCCAATACCTTCGCCACGGTTCTGAGGATCAAGAAACAGCATCTCAATATTGTTCTGAGCCACGCCAAGGAAGCCCAGAATTCTTCCATCGTCGCTTTTTACACAACGAAGATTTACTGCTTCCAGAAACTCGTTAAGGATCAGCGGTTTGAAAAACTGGATATCACTTTCGGTCAGAAAGTTGTGGGTCGCTCTTACAGATGCTTCCCATACTTCAACAATCTCAGGGTATTCGTCTCTGGTCACTTCAGAAATTATCATACGGCTTTATTTCTCTATCCAGGTGAATCGTGTGGCTGGATGATACTGGAATAAGTGGCGATATTGCGAGCTGGGGCTGCTCAACAGTAACAACAGTATTTTTTTATTAGAAAAGTCAGGAAAGCACTATTATTTAATCCCCACTCCTTTATTTGATGACCATAACGTCACTGTAACCAGTCTGTGTGAGGGCATTTTTATGTATGCCATCTTAGCGGACTACCCCCAGCAGGTAATGGTCGGGGCCAAAGGCTCCAACCCTACTATTAGCAAAGGACAGGCTATTGAGGGGCATTCTTCCATTGCCTTAAGGAGAGACGTGTTATATGCGGGAGAGCTGGAGTTCTTTGAAAACAAGCTGGTCGGCTGGAACAATCAATCAGGACACTACGCGCCTCCCTCAGAGATGCGTCACACTCAGCTCACTCCCAATGTAAGAAGGTTGTTACCTGAAGAGCTGTTCACGGATATCTTTTTGGGTTTCTTTTGACACACTGTTGCAGGCACTTTTAAACCTTAGAGGTTGTTTGAAATCTTAATCTGTCCTTATATAGGTAATTATATATATTTGAATATCCATATATATTGCGTACTATGCAACCAGAATCATTTTTGATCCTTGAGCTATTTAGGAATACTGATGGATATCTCTCTGGAGACAACCGCCTGCAAGCCAAAATCGGCATCGCTGTTACCTTGGCTGAGCGTTCTGTTTTTTGTCTACATGCTGCTGGTTGCCATAGGCATGATAGGCGACGGTTTTAAATGGGCGGCTGGTGGCCCAGAAGCGGCCGCCAACCTGTTCACCTTTGCTTCCAATCCATTTACCGGTCTGGTGATTGGTTTGATTGCCACCATTATGGTGCAGTCTTCCAGTACTACGTCGTCCATTATTGTGGGACTGGTGGCTGGTGGCTTGCCTGTCAGCATTGCGATCCCCATGATTCTGGGTACTAATATCGGTACCAGTACTACGGCAACGCTGGTCAGCCTCGGC
The DNA here is from genome assembly GCF_040549045.1 of Endozoicomonas sp. NE40. Classification (NCBI taxonomy): domain Bacteria; kingdom Pseudomonadati; phylum Pseudomonadota; class Gammaproteobacteria; order Oceanospirillales; family Endozoicomonadaceae; genus Endozoicomonas; species Endozoicomonas lisbonensis. Next base: position 3,963,004 of record NZ_JBEWTB010000002.1, read on the forward strand.
AACCTGGGAAAACGCAAATCCTTTCGACGCTCATTCACCGCTGCTACCGCCCACGGCCTGTTTAATGTCATTGCCGTGTTTATTTTCCTGCCTCTGGAAATCATGACTGGTGTGCTTGGCAAGCTGTCGGGATCGCTTGCTCATACTATTTCCGGTGGTTCAGGTACCAGCCTGGGAGGCATTGACTTTATCAAGCCTGCAGTTAAGCCGGTGGTGGGACTGTTCTCAGACTTTTATGCGGTATTGCCAGGAAATACAGGTGGCATTGCGCTGGCTGTTTCAGGTCTGGTGCTGACGTTTGTTTCCATTGCCTATCTTGGCAAGGTTCTGAAAACTCTGATGGTAGGGCGTGCTAAACAGCTGTTGCATAGAGCGATAGGTCATGGCCCGGCATCAGGTATTACTTCAGGTGTGCTGACTACATTTCTGGTTCAGTCTTCAACCACGTCTACGTCACTGGTTGTGCCACTGGTAGGTGCCGGTATTTTTAAACCTAAGGAGATTTATCCATTTACCCTCGGTGCGAATATAGGCACCACAATTACCGCTCTGCTCGCTGCTACCACACTGAGTGGCCCAACTGCGGTGTATGGATTGCAGATTGCGCTGGTGCATTTGCTGTTTAATGTTCTGGCGGTGTTGTTTATTTATGGTAATCCGATAACGCGGATGATTCCTTTCAATCTGGCGAGACGCTTTGCCATGGTGGCGAGTCGCAACAAAGCTATTGTTCTTCTTTACGTTGCCGGTGTCTTTTTCATTATCCCCGGGTTATTAATTCTGGTGACCAGCTGATGTCTAATTTGAAACTGTACAATAAACGTCGTAAGCAACTGGCTGCAGAAATCAAACAGACCAAAGCCCTGCTGGCTTCCCAGAAAAAAGCACTGAAATCGCTGCGGGAAACGCATCAGCATGAAGCTGTTGATCATCTGGAAGATTATCTGCAGGCTTCAGATCCTGACAGGGTTTCGCTGATCAGCCTGATTAAGAAATGGTTTAAAAAGTAATTAAGAGAAAGCCGGATCAACTACAAATCAGGAACCCAGTTTATCTCTCTGGCGGTATGCCAGCCAACGATCACTTGCCTGAGATTTTCAGGCATTTTTTTTGTGTTAGCGTCAATAGGGATGTGTCCGCCCATTACTTCAGCATACCTCTGTGGGTATAGGGGTTGTTTTTCTGGCTCAGCATAGCCTTCAGGAAATTCTGGAATACCTGTATCGACGTCGTATTTATCGGAAGCTCCGAGTGTATGCAGCAGCTCATGAGTCATCACAATATGATTTTTGCCGGTGTAGCGCCTGTCGCCATAGGCGTTAACAATACCTGCCATGCCTTTCTGCATACCAATCGAATGTTGTAAAACGGGCGTTGAGTCCGGGTCGTAGTAAAGGACATAGAGGTGTATGTCCGCCCCGGCCTGAGTGCTATTTTTTCTGGTTTGCCAGCTCCACAGGCGAAACTTTAATGACCACAGCATAATAGAAAGAAGGCTGCTTCTGTCAGGTTGTGCCGGGGGGTGTTCGGCTAAGGGTTCTGCCAGATAGAATGAAACCGGCTGGTTGATGCTTACACCGTAGGTTCTCGCCTGAGTCGCCATAAAAGCTTCTATTGCCTCAAAATCAGACGATCTCAGTCGTTCAATGTAGCGATTTGTTTTTGTCGAGTTATCGCCGCTGGCAGGGTGAATGGCTACGTATAGCGGTACAGACCAGCTGGTGCTGTGCTTTTGTGAAAACCAGGTTTTACCACCTGCCAGAATTAGAAGGAGAAGAAGAGCAGCGATCCTTGCTGTTTTGAACATGGATTGGGTTCCTGTTTCTGACTTTTATTGGATAGAGTTTCAGTTTGCACTTTCTCAGCCTGAAGAGTCGAATTATTTTTCAAGCAGGTAGTCGACTACTTTGTAAAACTCATCAAAGGAAGTAAGTCTACTCAGGTTAATGATGTACTTATTGTTAATGATAAAGCCTGGTACGCTACGAACGTTTTGTTCCAGCTCTGACCAAGACCTCATACGTTCACGTACTGCCGGGTCATTAACACCCATTGTCCAGTCCCGCTTGCTTAAACCGGCGTCAGCCAGGGCCTTAAAGAACTGATCGTCGCTTTGCCAGTCCCCAATGCGATCTTCCTGTAAGGCTTTGAACATCGCTTTTTTTAAAGGAGCGAACTGTTCGGTACCTTTAGTAATAGCCAGAGCCTGACTGGCTTTATTTCCATAGTTTCCCATAAAGGCTACATGGGACTGGTAATAGCTGATCTCTCTCGATTTCAGGGTTTGTTCCAGATCATCCAGAGCTTCCAAACTCCAGAAATAGCATCCCCGGCAATAAACTGAGAATACTTCTCTTACCTCTGGTTGGTCTGATTTCTGGAAGCCGGGCAGAGTGTTGTAGTGGATACCCTCAGAAAAATCAGAGGCAAAGACTGATAAAGGTAAGACCAGTGCCAGGCAAAAAATAGATATTAATTTCTTCACGGGATAAATCTGTCTTAATAATCTCAATTATCCGGTGCCATGCCGGAAAACTAGCTTTAGAGTGTTGAGCAGAATGAAACCCCTGAGAATAAAGTGAAGGGGGGCACTTTATTCTCAGGTTCAGGTTTTAAGCTTTGTGGGCAATGGCTTCGATTTCAACCAGTACGCCCAGAGGCAGGTCTTTTACTGCAAAGCAGGAGCGGGCAGGGCAGTCGGAACCGAAGAAGTCAGCGTAAACTGCGTTGAAAGCGGCAAAATCATTGATATCTGACAGGTAGCAGGTTGTTTTGAGAACGGTTTCTGTGTTGCCGCCACCGGCTTCCAGAACGGATACCAGATTTTCCAGTGATTTTTGAGACTGTGCTGAAATGCCACCTTCAACCACTTGTCCTGTTTCACCATCAACAGGCAGCTGCCCGGAAGTGAAGATCAGATCTCCGAAAGCGTTACCGTGGGAGTAAGGACCGATTGCTTTAGGGGCGGTTTCGGCATTGATAATTTGCTTTTTCATAGTCAACCTTTGTTTTGTTTCAGTTACATTGAGTCTGTAAAGACAGTGTTCGGCAGATAAGTGTTGCCGTGAGAGTGTCTAGCCAGAGTGCATTCTGCCTTGTTGTGGCAGAGTGGCTAAACCAGTCGCCTTAAGGCGATACTTGCCAGCATTGATGCCATTCGCTGGATGCTTGTGTCATCAAAATCATACGTCGCCGTATGAGTGTTTGTTCCCCTGGTGCCAACCATAAACCAGCAGGCACCTTCTACCTGTGGAGTGACAAAAAACTGCATGTCTTCTCCGCCAGGTGATGGGGGAACATTGTCAATGACATGGTTTTCACCATATATTGCTTTGCCGCAGTCAATGACGCAGTTGGTATGCTCCACGGTATTGATGGTCGCCGGGCATAAAACGTTGAAGTCGAGCTCATAACTTGCGTTAAATCTGTCACAGACACGTTGCGCTATTTCATGCATCTGATCACGCATGGTGTCGGCTATGGAGCCCTCAAAATAGCGCATGGTGCCTGCAGCCGATGCCTGCTCAGGAATGGCATTCATGGAAGTTCCGCTGTCAACAGTGCAGGTGGCTATAATTGCCATCCCTTCTTTGATGGATGCGGTAATCTCATGCCATTCCCGTATTATTTCGCAGGCAACACTGATCGGGTTGATGCACTTTTCGGGAACGGAACTGTGTCCACTTCTGCCCTGGATGGTCAGCCGGAAACACTCTCCTGCACCGGTGGTTGCGCCGTAGCGTACCTGAAGCGTACCGTCTTTCAGCCGTGGCATGTTATGAAAGCCATAAAGTTCTGTGTAAGGGTGAGCCTCATACAGACCATCATTCATCATTGCTTTTGCGCCGCGTCCCGTTTCCTCATTGGGCTGAAACAGCACTTTTACGCAACCGCTGAAGTCGTTGTTGTCTGTCAGATGTTTTATCGCTGCCAGAGTGACCGCCATATGACCATCATGACCACAGGAGTGGGAGCGTCCCCGATGCTTTGAAGCCCAGGGAGTGCCGGATTCATCTTCCATGGGCAGTGCGTCCATATCGCAGCGAAATGCGATGGTTTTACCCGGCTGTCGCCCTTTTATAGTGGCAACAATGCCGGTTTCACCGTAACCTGTTGCGTATTCAACCCCCCACTTTTCAAGCAGGTCAATGAGATACTGCTGTGTTTTGTATAATTCAAAACGCAGTTCAGGTATTTGATGTAAGTCACGTCGCCACTGAATTGCAGCTATTGCTAAATTTTCATCAATAAAAGCGATGTCTGGTTTAGTAAGTGCTGTCATAACGGATTCAATCTGTTTACTGCGCGGAAGCCGCTTCACAGTTATGCTGTTTCTTTGTGTAGAGGTAGGGCACTGAAATAAGCGCCATAAAGCCAAGGCCGATCAAAATTCGGGACAAGTCCTGATCAGCTAATAAAAACAGGCAGATGACTACCGCTGCCAAAGGCAGTACCGGGAACAAAGGAGCCTTGAAAGACTGACTCTCGCTTGTGAAACGCTTGCGGAATACAAAGAGAGACAGGCATGTCGGAATATACTGTGCAAAACGTGCAACAACCGAGAGCATGGCCAGCTCTACAAAAGAGCCGCTCAGGGCGATAGGCAGCGTCACCAGGCAGGAAGCGATGATTGCTACAGTAGGAACCCCTTTTGAAGTCTTTTTACCCAGAAACGCTGGAAGCAGTTTATCTTCGGATAAAGGCAGCAAAGCTCTGGGAATGTGGAACGATGCAGCAATGTTTATGCCTGCGATGGAAATGACAGAGCCAATGGTGATCAGCCAGAAACCAAAGTCGCCGGCAACCACTCGTGCGGCATCAGCCAGTGGAGTACTGGAGTCGGCTACTGCTTCTCCAAGAATGCCCACGGTTACTGCCATAATCAGCGCGTAAAACATCATCACAATACCAAGGGAGATGCAGATGGCCTTTGGCAGGTTCTTTTTCGGGTTCTCCATATCTTCGGCCGCAGTGCCAAAGGTTTCAAAACCGGTGAAGGAATAGAAAGCCAGAATCAGTGCAGAAGCCAGGGTCTCGGAACTAAGAGAATAAGTTGGGTCTACGGTTGCGTTCGGAATGATATTTTCAGGCGACACATACCAGATACCGGTAACGACCAGAAATACCAGTGGCAACATTTTAGCGATGGTTGAGATATTGTTAACCGCTTTCGCAGCACTCACACCCAGCAGGTTCATACCGGTCAGCAACAGAATAAAGCTACCAATAACCGCAGTGCCAAAGAGCCCGTCACCATCATACCCAAGGGTAGAGGCAAGAATGTTTTTGAATGCCACGACCATAACAGCCCAGGCAATACACTGCATAAACCATTTCAGAAAACCAACTTCAAAACCAGCAAATTCGCCGAACGCTTCTTTGACATAAACGTAAGCTGCACCGTTTTTACTGAAATAACCTGCCGCTTCGGCAAAGCAGAGGGCAATGGTGGCAACAACGGCACCCGTTATAAATACGATGGCCACCGACCAGTCACCGGCAAATTTATACAGAGGTGCAGGAAGCAGGAAAATACCTGAACCAATAATGGAGTTAAATCCTAATAACACAATTGACCAGAGGCCAAACTTCTTCTGTGTGTCTGTCATTTTAAAACACCTTATTCCTTTTTGATAAGAAGGTCGCTAAATAGTCAGGGTGCCATCAAGAGAGAACGCTTCCAGTTTGTGCAGCCATGGTTCGATATCGCCAATCTGACTGGAAATCCACTCTTCGTCATAACAGGTGTCAAGGTAGCGCTCACCACTGTCACAGATCAGCGTTACCAGGGAGCCGGTTTCACCGCGAGCCTTCATTTCACTGGCGATCAGCAAGGCGCCAAACAGGTTGGTTCCTGTACTTGGACCTACTTTTCGTCCCAGTAGCTTTTCAAGCCAGTGGATTGTTGCGATAGAGGCGGCATCAGGAATGTGGCGCATTTCGTCAACAACGCCGGGAATAAATGAAGGCTCGACTCTTGGACGACCAATGCCTTCTATGCGGGAGCCGAAATCACTGGTCAGACTTTCATTACCGGTTTTGTAGTATTCAAGGAATACAGAGTTGTCCGGATCCACAACGCACAGTCGGGTGCTCAACTGCTGGTAACGAATGTAACGACCGATAGTGGCAGAGGTTCCGCCGGTTCCCGGGCTCATTACCACGTATTTTGGTTCAGGGTGTTGCTCTTTTTCCATCTGACCAAACATTGAATTGGCAATGTTATTGTTACCGCGCCAGTCTGTAGCACGTTCCGCGTAGGTGAACTGGTCCATGTAGTGACCATTAAGCTCTTTTGCCAGGCGACGGGACTCTGCGTAAATCTGACTTGAGTGGTCAACCAGGTGGCAACGTCCACCGTAAAATTCGATCTGTCGGATTTTTTTGCTGGCTGTGCTTTTGGGAACAACCGCAATAAAAGGCAGTCCCAGCAGTTTGGCAAAATAGGCCTCGGAAATAGCTGTGCTGCCCGATGAGGATTCGATAACCGGAGTCCCTTCTTTTATCCAGCCATTGCAGAGCGCATAAAGAAACAGGGAACGAGCCAGTCTGTGTTTTAAACTGCCTGTTGGATGGGTGCTTTCATCTTTTAAATAGAGGTCAACACCTGGTACAGAAGGGAGGTCCAGTTTAATTAAGTGGGTATCAGCACTGCGTTGAAAGTCGGCTTCAATTTTTTGTACTGCTTCATTGATCCATAGATGATTGTTTTCTGTTGTCATAGAGTTCGTTGCCGGTCATGCCTGAAAATTGATTGCATTTATTGTATTCAAAAGGCAGGAGAAAAATATTCTGTATGTTGAATGAGTAAACCGAAATATCAGAATGAGATTCTTATTTGCCGCCATGATAGGAATATTTTTCTACACTATGCTTATTTTACAATATTTTTTTCTTGATAGTGTGATGTGAGATGGATCAATAACGGATGGGAAGTTTGCGTGAATTGCGGTTTTTACGGAAAAAGCTACGAAGTTGTTTCGGTCTGCATTTAGGTGAATTAAAAGAAGATCAGCATTAGGTCAGTAAACGACTCTTCAGGTAACAACCTTTTTACATTGGGGGTGAGTTGGGTGTGGCGCATTTCAGGGGGAGGGCGATAGTGGCCTGACTGGTTGTTCCATCCGATTAGTTTATTTTCAAAAAATTCCAATTCACCGGCGTATAAAACATCTCTATATAAGCTAATGGAAGAGTGCCCTTCAATGGTTTTGGTACTGTCAATAAAGGTGTTTGTGCAAGGGGTACCGACCATGACCTGGTGGGGGTAATCCACTAAAATGGCATAATAAAAAATGCCATGACACAGGTTTGGGATAGTGATATTCGTGTTATCAAATAGAGGGCAGGGCATTAAATAATAATCTGTCCCCGATTTCTCTAATAAAAAAACACTATTTTTGTGGCCCGGTTTTTGTTGGTAGTGGTTTATCTGCGTCTTTAGCGCAGTCATTTGATTCAGGTAACTGAATAAAATTTTCTACATCAATGCGACCCATGATAAATACCTTCTGACCTAGCCGCTTTGAAATTATAGTCGCCTGATACTGCTGCTGGTTTATTTCTGAGCGATTGTCTGAGCCTGACTAGTCAGGCTCAGACGTGACAGGGCGGTCTGATCAGAAGATGGCGTTAGCAATAAAGTAGCCAATCACACAGGCTGAACCAACAGAGATGATACCCGGTACCATGAAACTGTGGTTGAAGTAGAACTTACCAATTCGCGTAGTACCTGAAGCATCGAAGTTGCAGGTCGCGATATCGGACGGGTAGTTTGGAATAAAGAAGTAACCGTAGCAGGATGGCATCAGACCTACCAGTACAGCAGGCGGCAGACCCATCGCCATACCCACAGGCAGCATCATACGACACACGGCAGCCTGAGAGTTCACCACGACGGACACCACAAACATTGCCAGGGCAAACGTCCATGGGTAGTTCTGCACCATGCCGACAATACTGGTTTCGAAGGTTGGCATTGCGTGACGGAAGTAGGTGTCACTCATCCAGGCAATACCAAAGATGGCCAGAGCTGCGACCATACCGGATTTGAATACCACACCTTCAGGCACCTTGGAGGTAGGTGTTTTAGTTACCAGCAGGATGATACCGCCGAAGGCCAGCATCATCATCTGGATGATCGTGGACATGCCAATGGTAGAGCCCTGAACGGTACGAACCGCAGGGAACATCGCCACGGCAACAATACAGGCCAGCGCCAGCAGGAACAGCATAACGGAGTTTCTGGCTGATGGAGGCAACTGTTCATCCAGAGAAGTTGCGGTGGTGGACAGAATCTTCTCACGCATGTCCGGATCCTGCATACGACGCTGGTATTCTTTGTCGTCTTCCAGCTCAACGCCACGGCGCATACTGTACAGGGACATCAGCATGGTACCCAGGAAGGTGGCAGGAATGGTGACGCCCAGAATGTGAAACAGGGTGATGCCGCTGGTCATTTCGCTCATGGAGGTCAGGTAGAATACCACGGCAGCAGACAGTGGACTGGCAGTGATACCCATCTGGGATGCAACAGAAGCCGCAGCCATTGGACGCTCAGGGCGAATTTTGTTCTTTAGGGCGACGTCTCCAATAATAGGCATGATGCTATAAACCGCATGACCGGTACCCAGCATCAGGGTCATGGTGTAAGTGACGATCGGAGCAATGATGGTGACACGTTCCGGGTGTCTGCGCAGAATGCGTTCTGCTACCTGTAGCATGTATTTGAGGCCGCCAGCCGCTTCCAGAATGGATGCACAGGTCACCACGGCCATGATAATCAGCATAACATCAACCGGTGGGGAACCGGGTGCCATCTTAAAGATGAACACCTTGACCATCAGGCCAATACCGGAGACAACGCCCAGGCCAATGCCGCCAAAGCGGCTGCCCAGATAGAGCATTAAAAGAAGAAAAATAAACTGCAGAATTAGCATGAGGGTCTTACTTAATGAATTAAAACGAGGGAAAATTAACAGGTTGATTTTTAATTATTTAGGATATTAAGCGGTCAGGTATTGATCGTGGTCAATGCCGCTCTAATAAATATAAATCGCAGTATGAATAGTAAACATACTGGTTATAAGTTGGTCATTTTCGAGTGTGCTTATCGTAAAGTGATCCTTGCCTCTGTCCTGAAGGCCATAAAATTTGCTAAGATAATCCGTTATTTCGCGAATCGACTGGGTTTCCTGATTTTCCGAACTGGCAGGTGACTGGTTTGCCTGATACTCCGGTCAGTCTTTTCAGGATGGTCGACATCACTCAACCTTGCATGAGGGCGGGGGTACTTCATGGCTGTAGTTGCCAAAAAGTCATCCATGATTTTTTTCTCGGATCCGGCTGACCATTACTGTCACCGGGTTCGCATTGTTCTGGCGGAAAAAGGCGTTGCGGTTGACATTCAGAATGTCAATCCTGAAAACCTGCCGCAGGAATTATCGGATATGAATCCATACAATACACTGCCAACTCTGGTTGACCGTGAGCTGGTACTGTATGAGCCAAACGTGATGATGGAATACCTCGATGAGCGTTTTCCTCATCCGCCACTGCTGCCTGTTTACCCGGTGAGCCGTGCGCAGAATCGTCTGATGATGCATCGTATCCAGAAAGACTGGTGTGCGCTGGTTGACATCATTATGAATCCGAACACCAAGGAAACGCCTGCTAACCGCGCACGCAAAGAGCTGCGTGAAAGCCTGCTGGCCATTGCTCCGATTTTTGCTGAAAAGCCTTATTTCATGAGCGATGAGTTTACCCTGGTGGATTGCTGTGTAGCGCCGATTCTGTGGCGTCTGCCTGCAATGGGTATTGAACTACCTAAGCAGGGCAAGCCGATTCTGCAATACGCTGAACGGCTGTTTGCACGAGAGTCTTTCCAGGAAAGTCTGTCCGAAATCGAAAAAGAAATGCGCGAATAATCGAGCTTTTTTGTGGGTTGCTGCCAGATAGCGCACTGGCGCTGATGGCAGTTATTATTCTGGACAGTATGGTTCTTCAATCCGGAGACAGATATGACAATGACCAGTAGTCGTCCATATATTGCCCGCGCGCTGTATGAATGGATTCTAGATAACGACTGTACGCCTTATATCCTGGTGGACGCTGCTCGCCGTGGTGTTGAAGTGCCTCGTGAGTTCGTCAAGGACGGTCAGATTGTGCTGAATATTTCTCCATCGGCGGTGCGGGCTTTGCAGATGGAAAATGAGGTGATCACGTTCAGTGGGCGCTTTGGCGGTGAAGCTCTGACCATCACGATTCCTGCTGATGCTCTGATGGCTATTTACGCCCGTGAGAATGGCCAGGGCATGGTGTTTGAGGTTGAGCCTCAGATGGAAGAGGCTGAAGAGTTGGAAGCGGATATCGGTCTGGTTGAGGTATCTTCCGAGTCGAAACCTGCTGAAGACAAGCCAGTAGAGGCTAAGAAACCTGATGATTCAGGTGATAAGCCTAAAAAACCGGGTCGACCACATTTGAAAGTGGTTAAGTAAACAGAAAGGCTGCCTGAGGGTGGCCTTTTTTTTGCTTGAAATACCAGTGATTAGAAATCGGAAACGATATTACGTACCACTGCAATGAGGGTGTCATGAAGCTAACAATAATAACGGGTAGTCATCGTCGGGAATCCCAGAGCGAGCGGATCGGTCATATCTTGCGTAAAAGGGTTGAGGCACTTGGGCTGTTTGATGACAGTGAGGTGTTGAGTCTGTCGGGCAATCCTCTGCCACTCTGGGATGAGGTGATTTTCAGCGGGGATGAGCAATGGAAAGCATTGCTGTCACCCTGGCGGCAGACACTCAGGGCAAGCGATGCGCTGGTGGTTGTTACGCCGGAATGGAACGGGATGGTGCCGTCAGCCCTGAAAAATTTCTTTCTTTTGTTTGGTGCAGCAGAACTGGGGCATAAGCCGGCGCTGATTACGGCCGTGTCAGCCGGGCAGGGCGGTTCTTACCCTGTCGCAGAGTTAAGGATGAGCAGTTATAAAAATGCCCGCCTGTGTTTCATTCCGGAACATCTGATCATCAGGGATGTGGCTTCGGTGTTTACCGGAGACAATCAGGAGGCGGATATGCATCTGCAGGATCGGACTGATTACGCCCTGCGTCTGTTGTCAGAGTACGGAAAAGGATTGCAGCAGGTGCGGAATAGTGGCGTGATTGACCATAAAACGTTCAGGAACGGGATGTAGTTTATAACGTTTTGCCGGAGAGCTGTTTTGTCATGCAAGTGCCAGCTTTTCCTTCGGATATTGAAAACCGATCGTTCTTTACTAGGCTTGCTCACTGATGCAAAAAGAGACGTGCGGGTATTTTCCGCCAGAAGCCTGCTAGTACTATGTGCGACAGGCTTCCTGAACTTGAATAATAATCGGCATTCAGAGACTGGCTTTCTATGAATTTACACTCAGTGTTTATAACTTGCGCGGCTTTGCTGTTGCTGGCCGGGCTGTCAGGTTGTGAGCGCAGCGATCGTTACAAGCTGGAGGCTGCCCTGGAATCAGCCAGTGTAACGCTGGCGAGACAGGCGGAACTTTCTGGTTATGGTCTGATAACTTCTCAGGAGCTGGCTGCGCTGTTAAAGCGGGACCCTGCGGTAGTGCTTGTGGATACGCGAAGGACGTCGGATTACAACAAAGGCCATATTCGTTCAGCAAAAAACTTTACTTTTCCCAAAGGTGTCCTCATGGAAAATGTCTGGGATGATTCATTGATGATGGGTCGTACCAAGCAGGAATTCCTGCAGTTGCTGGGGGCAGACCGTAACCGGTTGCTGGTATTCAGTTGTGGCAGAACCCGTTGCGAACGAGGCCATAATGGCGCTTTATGGGCGGTTCGCCTTGGTTATCGCCGGGTGTTGCGTCATCCTGGTGGTGTTGAAGCGTGGCTGGGGGAGGGGTTTGAGCTGGTCAGGTGATGGCTTGTTGTTCTGCCCAGAGCAAAAAATTACCCATTAATTGAGAGCCCTGTTCGCCGGATGTTTCCGGGTGAAACTGTACCCCCAGAAACGGCCGGTCTGTAATCTGAAACGCTTCCACGCTGTAGTGGTCAGATTGTGCCAGAACGTGCATCGAATCGGATGGATGAATACCTTCGCAGTGATCCTCAGAAAATTGATTTGAAGGCAGGCTGGTGAAAAGCGGATGTGGCGCAATGATCGTAATGTTGTCGCTTATTCTGCGCTCTTCTCCACGGTAAACCTGGCCACCGAATGTCAGGGCAATGGCCTGATGCCCAAGGCAGATACCCAGAGTGGGAAGCTCAAGGTGTTTCAGAAACTGAAATGACTGCATGAGTTGGTCATGCTTTTGGGGGCTTTCGGTAAACAGATGGGGACCGCCAGAGATGATAACCGCAGTTGATTCAGAGAAGTCCCATTGATTGGCATCCTGAAGGTTAATGCTGGTGGTTTTGTAGCCGTGATGTTCTGCAATACTGATAATTTTTGGGAATTTTTCGCTGCCGCAATTGATAGTAACAATGTTTTTGCTGTTCATTGTGTACTCCTTGATTTTTGTGGCCCTCTGGAATCGATTCAGATAAAAACCTGAGTCGACTCCAGATGTTTGCCTGGACCGTTGTTGATTATAGGGCAGCCCGTTCAGACCTTGCTTTCGTCAGCGAACGTATTCGAAGATTTTTACAACCTTTTGAACGCCTCTTGTATTACGGGCAGCTTCAACCGCACTGCTGGCCTCTTTTGGGGTTGCCAGTCCCATCAGGTAGACTGTGCCTTTTTCTGTATTGACCTTGACTTTGTCGGCGGAAACAATTTCGTCCTGGATCAGTTTGGTTTTGATCTTTGTGGTCAGCCAGGCGTCGCTGCTGTGTTCCATAACGCTGGCAGGCTGGCCGATGGTCAACTCGTTATACACTTTGCGCACGTTCTGGATGGGCGTAACAATCCGGGTGGCTTCATCTTTCAGTGACTGGCTGGGAACCTGACCGATAATCAGTACAATGCCGTTAAAGCTGATCACTTTAATGCGGCTGTTTCTTCTGAATTCGTCACTGGACTTGTTGATGTTGACTTCGGCAATGGTTTCGATGGTCTGGTCATCCAGCCAGTTGCCCCAGGAACGCTCGGTGGGGTCCATGCGAATCGGGTCTTCATTGATGCCATCCACCACAGTGGCGCAGCCAGTCAAAAAGGCTAAGAGACCGGTTAGCAGGCTGGCGAAAAATAATCGTTGGGTGCGTTTCACTCGATACTCCTTTACTGTTTTTTCTGTGAAATTTTTTCATCACCTTTTTATTGTTCAGGGTGACGAAAAATGTTCCTTCGCTCAAGGCTGTCTTTTGCTCAAGGTTGTCTGGTTTCTTTCACCGGTTATTCAAGTAAAAGACTTTTGCAGTTTATCCGGTAGAGAACAGGAATTCGTCAATCAGGTCACACAGGCAGTGGATAATCAGGGTGTGTACTTCCTGAATGCGTGGTGCGTCGTTTGCTGGCACCCTGATTTCAATATCTTCCGGGTGCAACAGCCTGGACATGTCGCCCCCGTCCTTGCCAGTCAGGGCAATAATGCTCAGGTCCCGGTCGTGGGCTGCCTGAATGGCCTGAACGACGTTGGGGCAGTTGCCTGTAGTGGAGAAAGCCAGAAGAACGTCCCCTTGCTGCCCAAGCGCGCGAATCTGTTTGGAGAAAATTTCGTTAAAACTGCTGTCGTTGGCAATTGAGCTGATCGTCAGGCTGTCTGCGCACAGGGAAACGGCAGGCAGCGAGGGGCGTTCCCGTTCAAACCGGTTCAGCAGTTCGGAGACGAAATGTTGAGCATCGCCCGCAGAGCCGCCATTACCGCAGGCGAGAATTTTGCCATCATTCAACAGACATTGAACCATGACTTCTGCAGAGTCTGCGATGTAGGGAGGCAGGGCGTCGGCAGCACGAATTTTTGCGTCAATGCTGTCCGAGAAATGACGTATAATCAAGTCATGCATGTCTCGAGTCCTGAACGTTTATAAACGCCTGATAAAAACCGTTAAAAAATACCTTGCAACCATTCTATCGGTTTTGGCGGTCGTTCGTCATTGCTACTTATAACGTTACAAGTAACGGTGTCAGTTTGATTACTAATCAGAACAGCATCGAATCGGCAGTGACGATGCTGGTGCTTTCTGTAGTTTTGAAGAAAATGTTCAGCAGTACGGCGGATTTTCTGCTGCTTGGCAGGTGTAATGCTGGCTGCTGCTCCGCCAAACTGCTGGCTGTTGCGACTGCGTACTTCTACAAACACCAGGGTTTCGCCATCCAGCATAACCAGATCGAGTTCACCAAAGCGACAGGCGTAGTTTCGGGTGACCAGCTTCAGCCTGTTTTCCCTGAGGTGTTGCAGCGCCCGGTATTCGGCCCGGGCGCCAGTATTACTCTGAAGTCTGAGCCGCCAGTACATCGGTATTCTGTACGGGGATGGGGAGTGGTGTCAGTTGACCATTGCGAAAGATCTGCCACGACAGTTCCCGGCTGACACGCCCCTGTTCATTAATGCTAAGCCAGCCAGTCAGGCCGTCAATACGACTGCCGCTCAGGCTGCGCAGCTGTTGCAGTCGTGGGTGCAGGTTGTAGCTGTCAGCGCCCAGGGCAAAAAGACTGCCGTATTGACCGCGAGCTGTGGGCCAGGTGTCGGTGATGGATTGTTTGAGTGGCAAACTCTGTCCGGGTATATTCCATTGCATGACAGGTATCCTGAGGAAATTCAGATCCTGATCACGACTTCGGCTTATTTGTCCAGAGTAGGCGTTGGAGGTCGCATAAGTGGGGATATCGCCTGCGTACTGGTAGGCGACGGCTGGTTTAATCTGTCTGGCTTCCTCGGGTGAGGTGGCCATGAATATCATGTCGACATCCTGCCGGCGTCTTGGTTCGAAGCCAATCTGCTCTCTCAGTAATCGACTGATTTGACGTGCGCGTTGCTGGCTTTTATCGACCAGCAGGGCTTCACCTGCCAGTTTGCTGTATTCACTCTGGTTATCGAACTGACTGATTCCAGCCACTTCACCTTTGAGCTTTTTCCATTCCGCCGTAAAGCTTTCGACGGCTCTCTGGCTCCAGGAGGCATTGGATGTGAAGATTAATGCACGACGGTGTCCATCCAGAATGCCGCGCTGGGCTGCCAGTTTTGCCTCGTCTTCTGTAGACAGGCCAAACTGGTAAAAGCTGGTCCCGGCAGCAGCTGGGGTGTTGTTGTCATCCGACTGGCTGCTATCGGTCTTGCTGCTGTCGGTATAGTTGAGCGCCAGGATAGTCACGCCTTCTGGCGGTGACTGTTTCAGTTTGATGACATTACCTTTGTCCAGAGGGCCGATGATCAGTTCGGCTCCGGCATTTTTGGCCTTTTCTGCCACCTCAAGGATGTCAGTTTTGTGGGTATCGAAAAACAGGACCTCAGGGGTGTGCTGGTTGTCCGAACCGGAATGGTCAGCAATAGCAGAGTAATAAGCAGCCATAAAACCATCCCTTATTGACTTGCCAGCCGTAGCCAGTGGTCCGCTGGTGGGTAGCAATAATGCAATTTTCTGAGGGTGGCTGATGGCTTCAGGACTCAGTGTGTCCAGATTATCAGGCAGGAACTTACTGGCAGGATGACCACTCCAGCTACTTTTCCACTGGTTAAGGTTTTCGAGCTGCTGGTCAAGCGCTTTGCCCGGGCTGTAAATCATAGCCAGTTCGAGCCAGCCCTTCAGGCTGGTATCCCTGGTCTGCGAATTAAGTGCCATCAGGCGGTCGTGGGGGACGTGCAGTAACGTTGTCCAGAAATCCTGATAAAGGGCTTCCTGTTGATCCGTATGCAGCCCGGGAATGACCGACAGCCACTCATCCAGTGCTGCCAGATATTCGCCATAGCGGTTAAAAGCCCTGGCACGTAATATATGTGAGCGATTAACCAGGTCAGGGTCGCTGCTGTTGATAACAGGCTCGCGATCCAGCCAGTGAAATACTTCCCAGTTCTGTCCATTATGCTCGGCAATTTCAGCCCGCAGCAGGGAAAAATTTGCTTGGAGTTCAGAGGGCAGGCCGTCGTATTGTATGCTTTCCAGAACGGTTTGAGCCCGGTAGGGCTGGTCGCTCACCAGCATCTCTGCGGCCTGAATTTTCAGCTTTGCACTTTCCGGAAAAGTGGCACGTTCTGCCTGAACCAGAAGTTGATCGGCTGTCCGGGGAGTTGTTTCCACCTTAGGCAGGGGTTGTTGAATGACCTGCTGTGGTGGCTGGGAAGAACAGCCTGCCAGGATGGCAGTAATGATCAGGGCTTTGATCGGTCTGAATCTGGAAGGGTTGTCCCTCATAAAATCCTCATTTTCAGGGGCTTTGGCTGCGTCTGCAACGAGAAGCCTATAGTCCCTAAGTTGAGCTGGCAAGCACTGTAAACAATGCGTTTGGCCGTGTAGTGTACCTTATACTTTTTCTGGATTCTAATCGTACTGATAGCCTGTGAAAGCGCCTCACTGAAAGCGTTTGTGTCAGCAAGTCCGCTAAGTTAAGTACCCAACCACATGAAATATTCGATTTCATGTGGTTGGGTACTTAGTTACAGAGGGCTTTGGTGTTCCCTCTATAGGTTGAAAACCAAGAGCTTGGTACGACAGTATTTTCTGTTATGGGTTTTAAATAGCATGCTATTTGATTGTATCTGGTTGCGTAGTCTCTATATATGACCCTGCGATCATCTTTTTGTTTTTGTGTAAAGGTCTCGGTTACAGGTTTGTTTTCGTTCTCAAGAAGGTAGTTTGTGTATTGGTCGCGGTAGTATTCTGCCAGGGCGTAAGCATTCCAGCCTTTGGGGTTTTTTAAATTGGTATTGGCCTTTTTTTCTACAAGAAATTCCACGACTTTGGGTAGCCCTTCATAGGCTGCATACATCAGAGCTGTATATTGAGAACCTATATCTCTGCACTCGTGAGTGTTTTTGTTGCAGTTTATGATTTTTTCCTGATAGTCGATGTTGGCACCCAGCTGGAAAGTTCCGTTGATCTTTTGGATCATCCTATTTTCATCTTCATTGGGGGTGCTTACGGCCATCATCATCATTCCCGCTGGCGGACAGATAATGGTGGTAGCCATGGATATGCGAGAGAGGTGTCTTTCTTTCATAATGTCGATGAGTTTTTCGTCTGCAGTTTTAGCGACGGTCATGCTGCACCAAAATGACAACAGTATGGGAAGGGCGAGTTTCAAGGGCTTATGCATTATTTGTACCTCCAGGTTTGTAAAAGTTTTCTGTTTTCTTAGGTTGTCTGGAAGGTGAATAGTTCCCAAATTTAAATCATTCTAGTAGGTTTGTGTTTCTGGCCACTGTAGACTTCAGCGTTTTGTTAACTGGCTTGATGATCAATAGCATGTCTGAAAGTACGCTGTATGTCGTTGCAACCCCAATTGGCAATCTCGGGGATATGACACCCAGGGCCGTTGAAGTACTCCGGCAGGTCGATGTGATTGCGGCTGAAGATACCCGGCACAGTAAAAAGCTGATGAGTCATTTTGGCATCAGTACGCCGATGGTTCCCTGTCACGACCATAACGAGCGTCAGCAAACGGCGAACCTTGTTGCTCGTCTGGCAAAAGGGGAGTCGGTGGCGCTGGTGAGTGATGCCGGTACCCCTCTGATTTCCGATCCGGGCTATTTTCTGGTTCGGGAAGTGCGTGAGGCTGGCTATCGTGTCGTGCCGGTGCTGGGTGCCTGCGCCCTGATTGCGGCACTGTCAGTGAGTGGTCTGGCGACGGACCGGTTTTATTTTGAAGGTTTTCTGCCGGCCAAATCTTCGGGGCGGCGTAAAAAGCTTCAGGAGTTGTCTGGTCTGACCTCTACCTGGGCGGTTTATGAGTCAACACACCGGATTCTCGATAGTCTTGCAGACTTTAAAGAAGTGCTGGGGGCTGACCGTTACGTTGTGCTGGCCAGAGAGTTGACCAAGACGTTTGAAACGGTGCTGGCGGGTACGGTTGCTGACGTTGAAAGTATTCTTCAGGAAGACTCGAATCAGTGCCGTGGTGAGTTTGTCGTATTGGTTGAAGGCAATAAGGAAGAGAGGGAAACGGCTGTAGACCCGCAGACGGCTCGTTTGCTCGCGCGCCTGATTGAGGAGTTGCCGCCGAAAAAAGCAGCGGCTGTTATCGCGGATATAACGGATTACCGTAAAAAAGAGCTATATAACCTGGCTTTGGAAATGAAAGCTTGATTCGGCGTCACTAGCTCTATAATATTCGCCGCCGCGAGTTGGCTGGGCAGTCGCTGTGTGGAGATTATCAGCATTAGCTGATGTATCCATGTGGAGGAAAGTCCGGGCTCCGAAGGGTAGGGCGCCAGATAACGTCTGGGGGGCGAAAGCCTACGGAAAGTGCAGCAGAGAGCAGACCGCCAAAGTCTTCAGCTGAAGACCGGTAAGGGTGAAAGGGTGCGGTAAGAGCGCACCGCATGGCTGGTAACAGTTCATGGCATGGTAAACCCCGCCTGGAGCAAGACCAAATAGGGACCCTACAGGTGTGTACCCGCACTGGGTCCGGGTAGGTTGCTTGAGGTGTCTGGTGACAGGCATCCCAGATGAATGATTGCCCAGGCTGGTCAGGATTTATTCTGACTGGCTGGACAGAACCCGGCTTACAGGCCAACTCGCTATTTTTCTCTTTTTTGATGACTTTCTCTTGTGAAGAGTTATTTTCATCAGTCTCTCTGAACAGCAAAACAATGCTTTCAATTCATGGCTGCCTGTTTTTGAACAAAGGCTGTGGAGCAGAAGCTGTGGAGCAAGTTGTGGAAAAAACATTATCCACAACAACTTTTCCACATCCTTTTATCACACCTTTTTATATTATCCACTTCATCCATTGTCTGACGGAGTCAGGCTAGCTTCTTCATTTTCAAAGATTTTTTACAGCTGTTCATCCTGTAATGTTATTCACAGATTGACAATTTCCTGACATTGTCGGTAGTTGCCCTGCTTGACGTGGGTTTTTCAGATTTCTATAGTGTCCTTGAGTGGCGTATTGTGGATAAAAGTGGGTTTAATTGGTTTATACTCGGGTATGGTGGTGTTTTTACCCAATGATACACAGCTGCCATGAAACGATATTTTTTCTATGAAAGCGGTATTTTCGGCTCGCAGCTGTTTATAAGCCCAAGGCTGTTTGTAGAAAAAATCCCGGAATTAAGGAGAGAGATTTGTTTCGCGGTGTTAACGCTATCAATCTCGATGCCAAGGGACGACTGGCAATTCCTACCCGTTATCGGCAGGGGTTGAAGGATCGTTGTGCCGGCTGTCTGGTAGCGACGATTGATACCGACGAGCCATGCCTCCTTATTTATCCGGTTGATGAATGGGATGCTATCCAGAAAAAAATTGAAGCATTGCCCAGCTTTCATCCCATGACCCGCCGTATACAAAGACTTCTTATCGGTCATGCCACTGATCTGGATATGGATGGCAATGGCCGGGTTTTAGTCCCTCCACTGCTAAGGGATTATGCCGGGTTGGGTAAAAAGTGCATTTTGCTTGGGCAGGGTAAAAAGTTTGAACTCTGGGATGAAGACTGCTGGAACCAGCGTCGCGATGACTACCTGCGGGAAGCCAGCGACGCCGAAGAGGTTCCGGTTGAACTACAGTCTTTATCCCTCTGATTGATTTAACTCTGACTTAAAGAGTCATCGTAGTAAGTGATGAGTAATACAGATAAGCACATTACCGTGCTGTTGGATGAAGC
Source organism: Endozoicomonas sp. NE40 (assembly GCF_040549045.1). Taxonomy (NCBI): domain Bacteria; kingdom Pseudomonadati; phylum Pseudomonadota; class Gammaproteobacteria; order Oceanospirillales; family Endozoicomonadaceae; genus Endozoicomonas; species Endozoicomonas lisbonensis. Next base: position 3,982,702 of record NZ_JBEWTB010000002.1, read on the forward strand.
CGTAGAGGCTGTGTTAACTGACCCCCGGGGTGTCTATGTGGATGGCACCTTTGGCAGGGGAGGTCACAGCAGGGCTATCCTTGACGGGCTGGCTGATGAAGGTCGCCTGTATGGTATTGACAAAGATCCAAGGGCGATTGCTGTCGGGACTGAACTGGCTGAGCGGGATAAACGTTTTTCCATACATCACGGCTCTTTTATTGAACTGGATGAGATGCTGGACGGTACTCAGGTAGACGGGGTGCTGCTGGATCTGGGGGTGTCGTCTCCGCAGCTCGACTCACCTGAACGTGGGTTTAGCTTCATGCAGGACGGTCCGCTGGATATGCGCATGAACACCACTGAGGGTGAAAGCGCCGCTGACTGGATTAACCGGGCAGAGGAACAGGAAATCAGTAAGGTGATCTGGGAATACGGTGAAGATCGTTTTTCCAGGCGAATGGCACGCGCCATCGTGGCGGCAAGGGCCGAAGAGCCGATCACGACTACGCGGCGCCTTGCTGAAATTATTGCAGCGGCCTGTCCGACCCGTGAAAAGGGCAAGCATCCGGCAACCAGGGCATTTCAGGCAATCCGTATTCACATTAACCGTGAGCTGGATGATCTGGTGGAGTGTCTGGATAAAGCACTTGAAGTACTGAAACCGGGTGGTCGGCTGGTGGTCATCAGCTTCCACTCACTGGAAGACCGCATTGCCAAGCGTTTTATTCGCAAGCATGCAAAAGGTGATGAGCTGCCAAGCTGGTTGCCAGTGCGGGAAGACCAGCTGAACAAGAGAATGAAGCCTCTGGGTAAGGCGATCAAGCCGGGTAAAACAGAGGTAGACGCTAACCCACGAGCGCGTAGCGCCGTGATGAGGGTGGCCGAGAAACTGGTTTGATCCTATGGATAAAGAGCCGTTATTAGCGTTGTTTAATCGTGCCAATGTTCTGGCAGGAGCTTTGCTTCTGCTGGTGCTGGTGTCGGGTGTGGCTGTCAGTTATGTCGGCCATGAAAACAGACGGCTCCACAATGTTCTCCAACAGGAACAGGAGAACCTGAATACTGCCCAGGTGAAGTGGGGGAAGCTGCTGCTTGAGCATGGCATGCTGACCTCGCCGGGGCGTATTGAATCATTAGCCAGGGGAGAATTGGGAATGAATGTTCCGGATTCCGGGCGTATCGAAGTGGTGGCTCCATGAAAGCCAGCGCTCGCAACAGTGATAAAAATAACAGGAAAAATGCCAGGGCCGGTAAAAGTCTGCAGGGGTACCCGGCTCGTTATCGAATTCTGAAAGGTCTGTTTGCTCTCGCCGGAGTGGTTATTCTGTCGAGGGTTATGTATTTACAGGTATACGACAGCAGTTTTCTTCAGCAGGAAGGGAACAAGCGCGCAGTGCGCTATGAGTCCATTCCTGCGCACCGTGGGGTTATTTTTGACCGCAACGGTAAGATGCTGGCGGTTAGTGCGCCGGTCATGACCCTGTGGGGCGATCCCCGGCAACTGATTGATCAGCATGAACACTGGCCAGAGCTTGCCAGGGCTTTGGACATGCCAGCATCGGAGCTGGCGACCCGGATACGAAATAATGCCAGTAAGGAATTCATCTACCTTAAACGACAGATAACGCCAGAAGAGGGGATGGCGGTTCTGAATCTGAATATTCCCGGTGTGAACAGCTACGACGAGCATAAACGCTACTACCCGATGGGAGAAGTGGCGGCGCATCTGGTGGGTATCACCGGCATTGACGACAAAGGGCAGGAAGGTCTGGAGCTGGGCTATGACAGCTGGCTGACCGGGGAGCCCGGAACCCGGCGGACTTTAAAGGATCGACGTGGGCGGCTTGCCAAAGAAGCGGAAGTCACCAAAAGTGCTGAACCCGGTAAGGAGATCATGCTCAGTATTGATCTGCGGCTTCAGTATATGGCCTATCGTGAACTGAAGAAGGCGGTCACCGAGCTGAAAGCCAGCTCAGGTTCTCTGGTTATGCTGGATATTGAAACCGGCGAAGTGCTGGCGATGGTTAATCAGCCCTCCTATAACCCCAATAACCGTTCCGGTATGCAGGCATATCGCATGCGTAACCGGGGCATGACTGATCTCTATGAGCCCGGTTCAACTCTGAAGCCTTTTACCGTTGTTGCCGGTATGGAATCCGGACGCTATAACCGGGATACCCAGATTGAAACCGGTAACGGTTATATGCAGGTTGGGCGCAATGCCGTTCGTGACCTGGGTGGCTATGGCACCATTGATGTGGAAACCGTACTGGTTCGCTCCAGTAATATCGGTGTCAGTAAAATTGCCATGGATGTCGGTGCGGACAGTGTGATCAGTGTGATGCGTCGTATTGGTCTTGGGCAGAGTGTGGGAACCGGTTTTCCCGGTGAGCGGACTGGCTTTCTGCCTTTCAAGGACCGCTGGAGCAATTTTGAATTATCAACGCTTTCCTTTGGTTATGGTCTGACGGTTACGCCGTTACAGCTGGCTCAGGCTTATATGGTGCTGGGTGCGGGTGGCGTGCTGCGCCCCATTTCTTTGATCAAGCGCGATGTGCCGCCCCAGGGCAAGCGGGTGCTTGATGAACAGGTGGCTGAAGAAGTGCTGGATATGCTTACGGCTGTGGTTCGTAACGGTTCGGGGCGCAGGGCTTCCATCCCCTCATACCCGGTCGCAGGTAAGACCGGCACAGTACGCAAGGTCGGTGGCAGTGGTTACACTGAGGATCGCTATGTTGGCCTGTTTGCCGGTGTTGTGCCTGCTGATAATCCTAAACTGGCAACGGTTGTCATTATTGATGATCCGGCGGGCGAAAAATATTACGGCGGTTTGACGGCTGCTCCGGTATTTTCCAAGGTGAATGCCCAAGCATTGCGGATGCTTGGGGTTAAGCCTAAGCATCAGGATGTGTTGACAGCTAAAGTTGGCGGCTGGTTCCGATATGTCCTTAACGACGCAGGTTAGTAATTTTCTATGAAGAGCTGCTCATGGCTTATAGAGCCAGAGTACTCCAAAGATAAGCAGGAAGGTAATGGCTGATAGCCCATTAAGTACACTCAACGAAGTATTGGCGGTTCTTGATTGTCCGCCTATTGAGCTTAATAAACCGATATCCGGATTAACCCTCGACAGCCGCAAGCTGGTCGGGGGTGAGTTGTTTCTGGCAGTTCCCGGATTGGTTGTAGATGGACGTCAGTACATAGATGCGGCGGTTTCAGCGGGTGCAGCGGCTGTGCTGGCTGAGTCCGAAGAGGCACAGGAAGCAACAATTAAGCTTAGTCATGCTGACGCAAAAGGTGTGCCGGTTATTTTTGTATCGGGTCTGAAAAATCGCATTGGTTTTCTCGCTGATCGGTTCTATCGGCAGCCGTCCGCAAACCTGAATGTGGTGGGTGTTACCGGGACGAATGGCAAGACTTCCTGCTGCTGGTTTATTGCCCAGCTGCTATCCATGTTGCAGCAGCCCTGTGCGGTCATGGGGACCATCGGAAAAGGAGTGCCTCCGTCGCTGGAGCCCTGTCTAAATACCACTGCTGACCCTGTTTCCCTGCATCAGTATATGGCAGAGCTGGGTACCAGTGGCGTGAAAGCCATGGCTATGGAGGTTTCTTCCCACGGTCTCGATCAGGGAAGGGTTGACGGCGTTCAGTTCGATGTTGGCGTGTTTACCAATATCAGCAGGGATCATCTGGATTACCATTGCACGCTGGACGCTTATGCAAAAGCCAAGTCGCTGTTGTTTGCCGATGGTCGTGTCAAACAGGCTGTTATCAATCTTGATGATGATTACAGTGACATGATGCTGAAAGCCTGCGGCAGTCAGACGCAGGTGCTGACTTACTCGACGTCCAATCCTGAAGCAGATGTTTATGCTGAAAGTTTTTCTTTGACGGCTGATGGCTTGTTGAGTCAGATACGCACCCCGTGGGGTAGTGGACAGCTGCGTACTTCGTTGCTGGGGCGTTTTAATCTGGAAAACCTGCTGGCTGTTCTGAGCTGTATCTGTGTTCAAGGTTATACCTTTGATCAGGTTCTGCCGCTGATCTCCCGTTTAACCACCGTTCCGGGGCGCATGCAGCGTTTTGGCGGTAGTCGCAAGCCAATCGTTGTGGTTGATTACGCTCATACTCCGGATGCCCTTGAAAGCGTACTGGAAGCACTGCGTGAACACGGTGCCAGTCGTTTGACCTGCGTGTTTGGCTGCGGTGGCGACCGGGACCGGGGCAAGCGTCCGTTGATGACCCGTGCGGCGGTCAACGGTGCTGATAAGGTGGTGGTGACCAGCGATAATCCCCGCAGTGAAGATCCCGGGCAGATCATAGCCGACGCTGTTCATGGCGTTGATTTTGGCGAGGTGAATGTTGTGACTGAGATTGACCGCGCCAAAGCCATTGCCAGTACCATTGCTGAAGCGCAGGCGCGTGAAATTGTGGTGGTGGCAGGTAAAGGGCATGAAGACTATCAGGAAGTGAAAGGTAAACGTCTTCCGTTTGACGACAGGGATCATGTTTCTCGCGCGCTTTCACAATGGAGAGAATTATGATCCGGACTTATCAGCTCTCAGAGCTGGCAGCAGAACTTAATGGACGTTTACACGGTAATGACCTAGGCATTTCGGGGATCAGTATCGACTCCCGTTCTGTAAAGCCCGGTGAACTGTTTATTGCTATCAAGGGTCCCAACTTTGACGGGCATGCCTATGCGGGCAAGGCTCTTGAGTCCGGAGCAGCAGCTGTACTGGTGCAGGAGTTACCTGCTGAGGCAGAGGGTGGCAGTTACATCCTTGTAGACGATACATCGAAAGCGCTGGGGCAGCTTGGAGCCTTTAACCGCAATCAGGTGGATATTCCGTTTCTGGCGATTACGGGTTCCTGCGGTAAAACGTCGGTTAAAGAGATGCTGGCGGCCATTCTTGATCAGGAAGGTTCAACGCTGGCGACTCGTGGCAACCTGAATAATGCCTTTGGTGTTCCCCTGACGCTGTTTTCTGTGAAGGCTCACAACCAGTTTGCTGTTATCGAGCTGGGAACCAGTTCGCCTGGTGAGATTGGTTATATCTCGGAGCTGACCCGTCCTGATGTGTCGGTGATTACCAATGCTGCTGAAACGCACCTTGATGAGTTGGTCAGTGTTGAGGGCGTTGCTCAGGAGAAGGGTTTTATACTGGATTTTCTGTCGCCTGAAGGGGCAGCGGTTTTAAATCTGGATGACACTTTTTTTAATGACTGGCAGCAGCGGACATTATCCGGAAGTAAACAACGGCAGGTGTTGTCATTCAGTCTGAGTAATCCCGACGCTGATGGTTATGCCAGCCATATTGAAACCACCGCTGAAGGTATGAGCTTTACCCTGAATTTAAACGGTGAACAAAAGGCGCTGACCATCGCATTCTGGGGGCAGCATCAGGTTCAGAATGCCTGTTGTGCGGCAGTGGCAGCCTTTGCCGCAGGTATCGGACTGGACAAGATCGTTCAGGGGCTGGAAAATGCCCGCCCTTACCAGCGTCGTGGACAACGGTTTCAGTTAGACGATCAGACGCTGGTGATTGACGAAACCTACAATGCCAATCCCAAGGCGACTCTGGCTGCTATTGACCAGCTGGCAGAGTGTAAAGGCCACAGGGTTATGGTGCTGGGGGATATGCTCGACCTCGGGGCGGTTTCACAGCAGAGGCATCTGGATGTGGGTGCCTATGCCCGGGACAGGGGCATTGAAACGTTTGTTGCCCTGGGTGACGCTTCCCGGCAGGCGGTGTCTGCCTACGGTAGTGCCGGACGTCATTTTGAAACGAAAGAGTCTCTTGTGGACTGGTTACAGTCTTTGCTGACGGAGCTGGACGCTCTGCCGGTGACTGTGCTGGTGAAAGGTTCACGGGGGATGGGAATGTTGGATATCGTAAGATCCCTGGTGGGGTCTGACTATAAGGGAGAGCGCTGACAATGCTGCTCTGGCTGGCGGATTTTTTATCCCAGTACTACCACGGTTTTGCCGTGTTCAAATATTTAACGCTCAGGGGCATTCTCGGCGTACTGACTGCCCTGGCCTTAAGCCTCTGGCTTGGGCCACACATGATTCGTCGTCTGAGTTATCACCAGATTGGCCAGTCTGTCCGTGATGACGGGCCGAAGTCGCACCTCAGCAAAGCGGGAACCCCAACCATGGGTGGCGCTTTGATACTGGTGTGTATTGCCATCAGTACCCTGTTGTGGGCGAATCTGGAAAATCGTTATATCTGGGTTGTTCTGCTGACTACCGGTGTTTTTGGCATCGTCGGCTGGGTGGATGATTACCGCAAGGTGGTTGAGAAAAACTCCCGTGGTTTGCCCGCCCGCTGGAAATTTTTCTGGCAGTCGGTGGCTGGTTTCGGTGCGGCGATGTTTTTGTTTATGACAGCGCCCGGTGTTGCTGAAACCTCGCTGATTGTGCCGTTTTTTAAGAATGTCACCATCGCTCTCGGCCCGTTTTTTGTCCTGATTGCTTATCTGACGATTGTCGGTACCAGTAATGCGGTGAACCTGACGGACGGTCTTGATGGTCTGGCAATTATGCCAACGGTTATGGTGGCCTCAGCTCTGGCTATTTTTGCTTACCTGAGCGGTCATGCGAATTTTGCCCAGTATCTCCATATTCCGTTTATCTCAGGTAGTGGTGAACTGATTGTCTTCTGTGGTGCCATTGCCGGAGCTGGTCTGGGCTTTCTCTGGTTTAACACCTATCCCGCCCAGGTCTTTATGGGTGATGTTGGCGCACTGGCACTGGGGGCAGCGCTGGGAACCATTGCGGTCATTGTCCGGCAGGAAATTGTCCTGATCATTATGGGCGGCGTGTTCGTTATGGAAACCGTGTCGGTTATTTTGCAGGTGGCTTCTTTCAAGCTGACTGGGCGTCGTATTTTCCGTATGGCTCCGATTCATCACCACTTTGAGCTTAAGGGTTGGCCGGAGCCACGGGTCATCGTTCGCTTCTGGATTATCACGCTGGTACTGGTGCTGATCGGTCTGGCAACACTGAAGCTTCGCTAGGGATTAAGGCAGATTTATGGGGTCGGAACTGATCGCTTCAAGTTGTTCACGGGTTATCGTCGGTCTGGGCAAGACCGGCCTGTCCTGTGTTCGTTATCTGTCTGAAAAGCAGCTGCCATTCAGGGTAATGGACACCCGGGCGCAGCCACCGGGTATTGATCAGCTGAAGGCTGAATACCCGGATGTCGAGGTGTATACCGGTGGCTTTAACCAGGACTGGCTGAATAACGCTGATGAGCTGGTGGTCAGTCCGGGGATTGCTGTGGCTGAACCGGCTATTTCGGAGGCGGTGGCCTGTGGGGCAAGGGTTGTCGGTGATATCGAACTGTTCTGTCGTGATGTTGAAGCCCCCATTGTTGCCATCACCGGTTCCAATGGTAAAAGCACTGTCACCACACTGCTGGGTAAGATGGCTGAGGAAGCTGGCATTCAGGTGGGCATTGGCGGCAATATCGGAACGCCTGCGCTTGAACTGCTTGAAAAAGGTGGCTGTGAACTCTATATCCTTGAGTTGTCCAGTTTTCAGCTTGAAACTACGTATTCCCTGGAAGCTGCGGTGGCAACGGTGCTTAATCTGAGTCCTGACCATATGGATCGCTATCCGTCCATGGTCGAATACCATCAGGCCAAGCAGCGTATCTATAAAGGCTGTAAGAGCGCGGTCTACAACAAGCAGGACGCGTTGACGACACCTCTGCTTCCTGTTGCGGTGAGTGGTGTGGCGTTTACGGCTGGAAAGCCTGATTTGCACGACTACGGCCTGTTACAGGAAGGTGATACCACCTGGTTGTGTAAAGGCGTAGAGAAGTTACTCGACAGTTCAGAGATGAAGCTTTGCGGACAACATAATCAGACGAATGCTCTGGCGGCACTGGCGCTGGGTGAGCAGGTCGGGATTCCCCTGAGTGCCATGTTGTCAGTCTTAAAACGTTTTACCGGTTTGGTGCATCGCTGTGAATGGGTTGCAGAGCAGAATGGTGTGGTCTGGATTAATGACTCCAAGGCAACCAATGTGGGGGCGACGGTTGCAGCCATTGTAGGACTTGGCGGTACCACCAGGGGAAAGCTGGTTCTGATTGCTGGCGGTGACGGTAAAGGCGCAGACTTTTCTGAGCTGAGACAGCCTGTCAGCCGGTTTGTCAGAAAGCTGGTGTTGATGGGGCGTGATGCGGCTGCTATTGAACAGGCGGTGGGTGATACAGTGCCGTCTGAGTACGCACAGAGTCTTGATGAAGCGATTGAGACGGCAGCCAGAGTCAGCCAGCCTGGCGATATCGTGCTGCTGGCACCCGCCTGCGCCAGCTTTGATATGTTTACCAGTTTTGAGCAGCGTGGCGACCTGTTTCGTCACCGGGTGGTCGAGTTTCTTGGCTCTCTGTCGGAAAGCGGGGAGCCAGTATGACAATCCATCAGAAGCTGCTTCAGGAGTTCAACAATAAAGGCACCAGGCCAAGCCTGATTGATCTGCCTTTGCTGGGTGCCATATTAGCGCTTCTGGTGGTTGGTCTGGTGATGGTCAGTTCGGCTTCCATGAGTGAATCCGACAGTATTTACAACAATTCGATGTACATCCTGTTCAAGCAGTGCCTGTTTGTCGGGGCTGGTCTGTTTTGCATGTTGTTTATGCTGCTGATACCAGTCAGAAAGATAGAACAGTACAGTTGGGCTTCTCTGTTTACAGGTATTTCACTGTTGGTACTGGTGTTGATTGTCGGGCGTGAAATAAACGGCAGTGTGCGCTGGATACCTCTGGGAATATTTAATTTGCAGGCGTCGGAAGCCGCTAAGTTGTGCATTGTCGTTTATCTGGCGGCTTATCTGGTGCGGCGCCTGGATGAAGTCAGAACCCAGTGGCGAGGTTTTTTAAAGCCTTTGCTGATACTGATCGCCTCGGCTGTTTTGCTACTACTGGAGCCGGATCTTGGTGCGGTTGTCGTACTGATGACAGCCTCCATGGGCATGATCTTTATGGCGGGTGCTCGCAAGTTCCAGTTTACGGTTCTGATCCTTCTGCTGGGGCTGGCCGTTGGCCTGCTGATCTGGATAGAGCCTTACCGGATGGCTCGCCTGACCTCTTACCTTGACCCCTGGGGTAACGCTTTTGGCAGCGGGTACCAGTTAACACAGGCACTGATTGCTTTTGGTCGTGGTGAATGGTTCGGTGTTGGTCTGGGTAACAGTATTCAGAAGTTGTTTTACCTGCCGGAAGCGCACACTGATTTTGTGTTTGCTGTCCTTGCTGAAGAGTTTGGCGTTTTCGGCAGTACGGTGGTTGTACTGCTTTTCCTGTTTATTTCCTGGCGGATTTTACAGATTGGTTTCCGTTGTGAACAGAAAGATCTGCTGTTCCATGGCTATGTCGCTTATGGGTTTGCCCTGTTGTTCGGTGGCCAGGCGCTGATCAATATCGGTGTAAACACCGGGCTGCTCCCAACCAAGGGGTTGGCGTTGCCGTTAATCAGTTATGGAGGCAGTAGTCTGTTGATTAACTGTCTGGCGTTTGGATTGTTGTTACGAATTGATTATGAGCGACGCTTGTTCAATGTTAAAGACAAACCTGCGGAACAGCGCAGGCGGTCAGTCAGCCGGGGAGAGCGCCATGTCTGAGCATTCCTCTGCGGTAAAAAAGCCAACCATTGTCGTGATGGCAGGTGGTACGGGGGGGCATATATTCCCGGCCCTGGCAACAGCGCAGGAGTTGAAGAAAAGAGGTTTTGCTATCCACTGGCTGGGAACGCCGGGCAGTATGGAGGCAGAGCTGGTACCAAAGTATGGCTTTGATATCAGCTTCCTGCCGGTCACCGGGCTGCGGGGAAAGGGGCTTAGCTTCCTGCTGAAAGCCCCCTGGCGAATCTCTGTCTCCCTGCTGCGTGCGGTCAGGGCATTGCGACAGCATAATCCGGTCTGTGTGCTGGGTATGGGTGGATATGTAACGGGGCCTGGGGGTCTTGCTGCCCGTTTGTTGGGTGTGCCGTTGGTGATCCATGAGCAGAATGCTATTGCCGGACTGACCAATAAAGTACTGGCCCGTATTTCCAGTCGGGTGCTGGAAGCGTTTCCGGGTACCTTCCAGAAGGCGGGTATGAGTTCCGGAAAAGTGTTTCACACTGGCAACCCTGTCAGGAACGATATCCAGAGTGCTGTACAGAAACTGGAGCAGCGTGGTGAAGCGCCCGTTCGGTTGCTGGTGGTGGGTGGCAGCCGTGGTGCGCAGGTGTTCAACCAGACGGTGCCTGCCGCTCTCTCATCGCTGAAAGAGTCGCTGAAAGAATCGCTGAAAAAGAGTCCACAGGATGCCACTGAACAACCGCTTCAGGTCTGGCATCAGACGGGCAAGGGAAACCTTGATGCAACACGGCAGTTGTATCATGACCACGGTGTTGATGGCCGCGTTGAAGAATTTATCGATGATATGGCAGAAGCCTACGACTGGGCTGACCTGATCCTTTGTCGGTCAGGCGCGTTAACGGTGTCTGAGCTGGCTGTCGCCGGACGCCCTTCGATACTCGTACCCTATCCCTGGGCGGTTGATGATCATCAGACCGCCAATGGGCATTATCTGGTTGAACAGAGTGCAGCTCTGATGATCCAGCAAAACGAATTTAACCAAGGCAGTTTGGCCCGAATGTTACAGGAATTAATTGAAAATCGTTCACGGCTTGAGCAGATGGGGGCGGCCGCCCGCTCTATTGCCCTGCCAGAGTCCACCCGGCAGGTGGCAGAACACTGCCTGGAGGTGGCTGATGTCTGATAATCGAATGTTTCCGGTGACTCCGGTGCCGGAAATGCGTCGCATCCGTCGCATTCATTTTGTCGGTATAGGTGGTACCGGAATGTGCGGTATTGCTGAAGTTCTGTGCAATCAGGGTTATGAAATATCCGGGTCGGACATTCGGCAGTCACCGGTAACCCGTCGTCTGGAAGGGCAGGGTATCAAGGTGTTCATTGGGCATGATGCAGGTCATGTCCATGGTGCGGATGTAGTGGTAACGTCAACAGCAGTCGCCGGTGAAAACCCTGAGGTGATTGAAGCGAGGGTATTGCGCCTGCCAGTAGTTCCCAGGGCGGAGATGCTGGCTGAACTGATGCGTTACCGTCACGGTATTGCCGTAGCCGGTACTCACGGTAAAACAACAACAACCAGTTTGCTGGCATCGGTATTTGGTTATGCAGACCTTGACCCGACCTTTGTGATTGGCGGTCGTCTGAATTCTGCGGGTACCAACGCCAAACTGGGGGGGAGCCGGTATCTGATTGCTGAAGCTGATGAGTCGGACGCTTCGTTTTTGCATCTGCAGCCCATGGTGTCCATTGTGACCAATATCGATGCAGATCATATGGAAACCTATGAAGGTGACTTTGGTAAATTAAAGAAAACCTTTGTGGACTTTCTGCACAACCTGCCTTTTTACGGGTTGGCTGTCGTATGTATCGATTGTCCTGTGGTGCGTGAACTGTTACCGTCGATCAAACGACAGATTATCACTTATGGTGTGAGCGAAGAGGCTGATATTCGAGCTGTTAATATCCGTCAGGAAGGCATGAAAACCCGGTTTGACCTGGTGCGTCGTCAGTCGGGTGAAACGGTTGAGATGGAACTGAACATTCCGGGACATCACAATGTTCTCAATGCCCTGGCAACCTTTGCAGTGGCATCCGATGAAGGTATTGATGACACAGCTATTCGTGAAGGGTTACGACAGTTTCAGGGTGTGGGCCGACGCTTTCAGGTGCAGGGGCATTATCGCCACATTAATAATGAAGGTGATGCTGGCGACATCATGCTGGTTGACGACTATGGCCATCACCCGACAGAAGTAGCGGCAACCGTTAGCGCGATTCGCAACGGCTGGGATGATAAACGACTGGTTATGTTGTATCAGCCTCATCGTTATTCACGTACGCGTGATTTGTATGAAGACTTTGTTGATGTGCTGTCCAGGGTGGATGTTCTGTTACTGATGGAAGTCTATGCGGCGGGTGAAGAGCCTGTCCTAGGAGCAGACAGTCGCAGTTTGTGTCGCAGTATTCGTCAGCGGGGGCAGTTGGACCCGATTTTTGTTTCTGACCCTGATGCGCTTGACGATATTCTGTCCGGCGTATTGCGCGATGGCGATCTGTTGTTAACTCAGGGAGCGGGTGATATTGGCGCGCTGTCCCTGAAGCTTAGTGAGAAATTAGGAGAGCCGGTGTAAATTCACCGGCGATAAGTGAAAATGAAGTCCATGCCACAAGCAGGTCTTACAGGAATGAGTGAATCCAATACCAGCGCACAGGCTGGCCAGAATCGAGATCAGTTTGATCCCCGGGCATTTGGTAAAGTGGCTGTCCTTCTCGGCGGCACATCAGCCGAAAGGGAAGTTAGCCTGGTGACCGGCGACCGGATTTATGCGGCACTGGTTCGCAATGGTGTGGATTGCAGGATGATTGACCCGGCTGATGACCTGATGGGTCAGCTGGAAGCCTGGCAGCCGGATCGTGCATTTATTGCCCTGCACGGTCGTGGCGGGGAAGATGGTACGATTCAGGGGTTGCTGGAGTCCATGGGTATTCCCTATCAGGGTAGTGGTGTTCTGGCATCGGCTCTGGCGATGGATAAATACCGCACCAAACTGTTGTGGCAGGCGGTGGGGCTGCCTACCCCGGATTTTCGTCTGGTAGAAACCCCGGACACGCTTGAGTACTGTGCCGATATGCTGCCGGTATTTGTTAAACCCAGCCTTGAAGGTTCCAGTGTGGGTGTGGCCAGGGTGGATCGTGAACCGGATCTTCTGCCTGCTTTTGAAAAAGCATCCAAACATAACAGTTCGGTTCTGGTTGAGCAGTTTATTGATGGGCCTGAATACACTGTAGCGATACTTAACGGTGAAGCCTTGCCGGTGATTCGAATTGAAGCCCAGAATGAGTTTTATGACTATGAGGCGAAGTATTTATCTGATGATACCGGTTATCGTCTGCCTTCCGGCCTTAGTAAAACCCGGGAACAGGAAATGCAGGCGATCGCCCTGACGGCGTTTGAGACCATTGGTTGCTCAGGCTGGGGACGTGTGGACTTTATGGAAGACCAGCGTGGACGTTTCTGGTTGCTGGAAGTGAATACTATTCCCGGGATGACTGAACACAGTCTGGTGCCTATGGCCGCAAAGGCGGTAGGGCTGGACTTTGATGCGCTGGTTCTGGAGGTGCTGAAGTCATCGTTGTCAGATAATGTACTATCAGACAACGGTCCGTTAACGATGGATGATCAGGAAAGGGAAAGCCAGATTGTTGCTGAAGCGGAAGCCGACCCAGTCTGAGCGTTCAGGCAGTCAGGTGGCGGTCAGTCGGGTAGATAGTGTTCAGGTAAGAAGAAGGCGGCAGCCGCCTTCTTCCGGACGAGTCCGGACTTTCCTGTCCACTCACTCGCGCACCGGGTGGCAGATTGCCCGGATGACGACCGGTGTTGTCTTTCTGGGGGCGGTGCTGTGGGTATGGCCTTCGCTGATGAACTGGTTGAACCGGCCGATAGCACGTGTGGAGATTCATGCGGGTTTTGAGTCTCTTAACCGGGTGAAGGTGGAAGCAGAGCTGGAACCGTTTCTGGTCAATCGTTTCTTTCATCTTGATCTGGAAGCGATGCGTCAGGCACTGTTGCAGATGCCCTGGGTGCGGGAAGCCAGCCTCAGGCGACGCTGGCCGGATCGGCTTGAGGTTTCCCTGCAGGAGCGTCAGGCTGTTGCCCGATGGAAGCAGGATAAGTTAATTACCGGTGAGGGTGTAGTGTTTGCACCTGCATCGGTGAGCGAATTCAAGTCGTTGCCGCTGTTATCCGGGTCGGATGATGAGGCACTTGAGGTTATGCAGCAATATCTGTCTATCAGTCAGTTATTGCGACCAATGGGGTTGTCGGTGAGCGAGCTGCAACTGGGTTCGGCGGGTTCGTGGCGATTCAAGGTTGATCACGTGACGGTTTATCTGGGTCGTGATCGGCGTATGGAACGGTTGCAGAGGTTTGTCCGTCTGTACCATGCAAGGCTGGACAGTCGCTGGAACGAGGTAGAGCGTGTGGATATGCGTTACCTCAATGGTGCGTCTGTCGCCTGGCAACAGAATTAGTGTAAAGGAAAAGCAGAAAGGGGCGGTGATGTCAGCGCGCTGACTGTTTGTGCTGACCATCTGTGCTGACTATCTGTGCTAATTACGAAAGTTATGCTGACTATGAAAGCTATTGCGGTTTAGGAAGATAAATGCCATGACATCGGCAGAGAACGGAAATTTGATCGTTGGGTTAGACATTGGCACCTCCAAGGTAGTAGCCATAGTCGGCGAGATTCTGGAAGATGGCGAACTGGAAGTGATTGGCATTGGTTCCCACGCTTCCAGAGGTTTGAAACGTGGTGTTGTCGTGAATATTGACTCCACCGTACACGCCATGAAGCGAGCCATTGAAGAAGCTGAATTGATGGCCGGTTGTCAGATCCATTCTGTTTATGCGGGAATTGCCGGTAACCATATCCGCAGTCTGAACTCCCACGGTATTGTGGCTATCAGGGAACGGGAAGTAACCAGAGCTGATATTGAACGGGTTATTGATGCTGCAAAAGCAGTAGCAATTCCTGCCGACCAGCGTATTCTTCATATTCTGCCACAGGAGTATGTCATTGATTCTCAGGATGGCGTCAAAGAGCCGCTGGGGATGTCTGGCGTTCGTCTGGAATCAAGGGTACATCTGGTCACCTGTGCGGTGAATGCCTCCCAGAACATTGAAAATTGTATACGACGTTGTGGGCTAGAAGTCGACGACGTCATTCTGGAACAACTGGCATCGAGCTATTCCGTCCTGTCTGAGGATGAGAAAGAGCTGGGTGTCTGCATGGTGGATATTGGTGGTGGTACCACTGATATTGCCATTTTTACAGATGGCGCTATTCGCCATACTGCGGTTATTCCTATTGCCGGGGATCAGGTAACCAATGACATTGCCATGGCATTGCGTACACCGACCCAGCATGCGGAAGAACTGAAGATTAAATACGCCTGTGCACTGACTCAGCTGGCTGGTGCAGACGACATGATCAAGGTTCCCAGCGTGGGCGATCGCCCGGCCCGGGAACTTTCCAGACAATCACTGGCAGAAGTCGTAGAGCCTCGTTATGAGGAGTTGTTTACGTTGATCCAGCAGGAGCTTCGTCGCAGTGGTTTTGAAGAGCTGATCCCCGCAGGTATTGTCCTGACGGGTGGAACGTCGAAGATGGAAGGCGTTGTCGAGCTGGCAGAAGAAATATTCCATATGCCGGTAAGACTGGGAATGCCGCAAGCAGTGCGGGGTTTGGCCGATGTCGTATGTAATCCGATATATTCGACAGGTGTCGGGCTTTTGCATTACGGTCTTAAAATCCAGCAGGAAGGACGTAAGGAAGCTGTATACAGCAAGCAGGAGGAAGGTGTGTTCAATCGGTTAAAACAGTGGTTTCAGGGTAACTTCTGATTGAACGCCACTGCCAATTTTTAGAAAATATCCTGTTTAAGGTGAGAGAATAAGGAGAGGGCCACATGTTTGAAATGTTGGAAGATAACGTTCCGCAGGAAGCGGTCATTAAAGTTATCGGTGTCGGCGGTGGTGGCGGCAATGCTGTCTGCCACATGCTGAACAGTCAGCTGGAAGGTGTAGAGTTTGTCTGCGCCAACACTGACGCTCAGGCTCTTAAGAAACAACACATGCAGGCGCATACGCACCTGCAGCTGGGCGCTGGCATTACTCGTGGTCTGGGTGCCGGCGCTAACCCTCAGATTGGCCGTGAAGCGGCCATGGAAGATCGTGACCGTATCAGCGACCTGTTGCAGGGTGCCGATATGGTGTTCATCACTGCTGGTATGGGTGGTGGTACAGGTACGGGCGCTGCGCCAATTGTGGCACAGATAGCCCGTGAAATGGGCGCGTTGACTGTTGCGGTGGTGACCAAGCCCTTCTCCTTTGAAGGTCGTCGTCGTATGACAGTGGCCGAAGAAGGTCTGAAAGAACTGCAGGAAAATGTAGACTCTCTCATCTGTATTCCTAATCAGAACCTTCTGCCTGTACTGGGTAAGGATGTCAGCCTGCTCAACGCCTTTGGTGCCGCCAATGATGTGCTGCTGGGCGCGGTGCAGGGTATTTCAGAACTGATTACCCGTGACGGCCTGATCAATGTCGATTTTGCGGACGTACGTACCGTGATGTCGGAAATGGGTATGGCTATGATGGGTACAGGCTCTGCTACTGGCAGTAATCGTGCCGTTGAAGCTGCCGAGCGTGCCATTCGCAGCCCGCTGCTGGAAAATGTTAACCTTCGTGGTGCCCGTGGCGTCCTGGTTAACATCACCGGTGGCATGGATATGGGGCTGAATGAATACACCGAAGTGAACGAAACGGTTGCAGAATTCGCTTCCGAAAACGCCACCATTGTGGTGGGAGCGGTTATTGATACCGAAATGAGTGATGAGTTGCGGGTCACTGTGGTGGCGACCGGCCTGGGTGGTGAGGAGTCTGAAACAGACCCTGCACTGAAGGTAGTTGACGGTTCCCGTCCGCGTACAACCCGCAACGATGGATCACTGGATCTTAAAACCCTGGATATTCCACCCAGCATCCGCAATCGTACCAAAGATGCGGAAGAGGCTGGCAGGCCTGCAACGGTCACCGCCGATGCAGAGCCGGAGCCACCAAAACGTCAGGCAACATCGACTGACAATGTAGATTATCTGGATATTCCGGCGTTTTTGCGTCGGCAGGCTGATTAATTGAGTGTAAGTTACGACTTGTGTCAAATGTAACTTTTGTTACAATGAGTCGTTGCATTCAAATAACAGGGACCTTACAGGTCGCGGAATTGCGTAATCATGATCAGACAGCGTACCCTGAAAAACATTATTCGTGCCACGGGAGTAGGGTTACATTCTGGCGAAAAGGTCTATTTGACCCTGAAGCCAGCTCCCGTTGATACAGGTATCATCTTTTGTCGTACGGATCTCGACCCAGTTGTAGAGATACCCGCACGTGCCGAGAATGTGGGGCAGACTACGCTGTGCACATCTCTGCAGAAAGATGGTACTCGCGTAGATACCGTCGAGCATCTTCTCTCAGCTCTGGCAGGACTGGGCATTGATAATGCCTATGTTGAAGTCAGCGCACACGAAGTGCCTATTATGGATGGCAGTGCCGGTCCTTTCGTTTTCCTGGTCCAGTCTGCTGGCATCCGGGAGCAGGAAGCACCGAAAAAGTTCATCCGGATCAAAAAGGAAGTCACCGTTTCTGATGGTGATAAAACCGCTACCTTCAAACCTTATGCAGGCTTTAAGGTAAGTTTTACCATTGATTTTGATCATCCGGTATTCAAGAGTCGTTCGCAGACTGCTGCGATTGATTTCTCCAGCACATCCTTTGTCAAGGAAGTCAGCCGGGCTCGTACATTCGGCTTTATGCGGGATGTTGAATACCTTCGCTCCCAGAACCTGGCTCTGGGTGGCAGCGTTGATAATGTAGTGGTGGTTGACGACTACCGCATCCTGAACGAGGATGGTCTGCGTTATCACGATGAGTTTGTAAAGCACAAGATGCTGGACGCCATTGGTGACCTGTATCTGCTGGGCAATAGCCTGATTGGTCAGTTTGTTGGCGTTAAGTCCGGCCATGAACTGAACAACAAGCTGGTTCGTCACCTGCTGGAAAACCAGGAAGCGTGGGAAGTGGTGACTTTCGAAGATGCGGAAGTGTCCCCCATTTCTTACCTCAAGCCTGTAGCGGTTACCGCTTAAACGGTATCCGGACTTCAGGGTATGGACTGCTGAAGAAAAAGGTCGCTTTTAAAGCGGCCTTTTTTTGTGGTTGCAGTCAAGGATTTTTGTAATACCAATCGCAGTTATTAGCTATTCTATTGCGCTGATTTTTCAGCCGGTTATCCTGCGTTGGCGATCTTTGCCATAGCTATTACCCACAGGGCATAAAGGCTATGACTCCTCACGCCGCCTTTATGCCCTTTAGGGGATTGTCTAACCGGCTGAAAAAATCATGCTCATGACGAAGCTAATAACTTTGATTGGTATAACTCATTGAGTTGTAAATAAAAAATCGATTAATTTCCCAATTATCAGGTCGTTCTGTAGTAGTTTGTTGATCTGTATTCTTGCGGGGATTTGTTTGTCGGTGCTAAAGTCCTTCACTTGTTATAACTCTTGGTTCAGTGTTCCTTGTCCCCAGATCTGGTCGGGATAAGCGAGGGACTGTATTTAAAAAGTGGGAGCCCAGGGCTTTTTAATGAAAGTCATAGTTGTCAAGCAGGATCATTCACGCACCCGGTCATTCAGAGTCAGCGGACAACGTCTGGCCGTTGCAGCGGCACTGGCCGTTACGCTGTCTGTATCTCTGGGTGGTGGCTTAATGTATGGCTTCCTTAAATACGATTCGGATATGATTCTGACTGAAGAGGGTCTGGAAAACTGGAAACAGACACTACTGGGTCAGAAACAGGACCTTGCCTTCGTTCGTGAAGATGCCGGACGCCAGCTGGATGCCCTGACATTACGCCTTGCGGAACTGCAGGGGCGCATTACACGACTGGATGCTCTGGGTGAGCGGCTGACGTTGCTGTCAAACCTGGACGATGGTGAATTTGACTTCAGTCAGGTACCAGCGGTGGGTGGCCCTGAGCAGCAGCCTGACAGCTTTCAGGTTTACGCCAAGCCATCGCTGACAGATGCGCTGGACAAACTGGCAGAACAGATCGATAACCGTGAGCAGCAGCTGGAGTTGCTGGACAACCTGCTGACTAACAAGGTGCTTGATGATGAAGCGTTCCTTAGCGGGCTGCCCGCTGCAAAAGGCTGGTTATCATCTCGCTTTGGAGCCCGAACCGATCCGTTTACCGGCAAGGACAGCTGGCATAACGGTATTGATTATGCCGCACCGCGCGGAACCGACATTCTCTCTCTGGGTGCAGGGGTGGTGGTCTGGTCCGGTGACCGGTGGGGCTACGGCACAATGGTTGAGATTAACCATGGCAACGGTTATGTCACTCGCTATGCCCACAATGACGAAAATGTTGTTAAAGTGGGCGATATTGTGACCAGAGGACAGGTGATAGCCAAGATGGGAAGTTCAGGCCGTTCTACCGGGCCTCATGTGCATCTGGAAGTATTGGAGAACGGTAAGGCTGTCGACCCTCAGCGATATATGTATCGGGCTGCGAAACGATCTGACAATCGGGCTGCGAAACGGTCTGGCGACCGGGTAACCCGATGAGAAGAAATGTGGCAGTACATTTCCAGCTGAACTACATTCTTTCCGGTTATTCGCCGGGAGGATTGAAAACCGGGCGACGCGTTCATATATAAAGATGGGGATAGAATCTGGTCTACTGCCGTGATTTAGTTCGCTGAATCACACAGACTGTACTAGCAGATTTTATGCGGTTTAAGTTCGCCGGATTTAGCCCAGTAAACCGGTTGAGAGATAGTCAATCACACAAGTATGTTTGCTTCTTTAGTCAAAAAAATTGTTGGTAGCCGAAATGACCGGCAGCTGAAACGAATGCGTAAGCTGGTTAAGGCCGTAAATGCACTGGAAGACAGTATTTCGAGCCTGTCTGACGAAGCGTTACGCGCCAAAACTCAGGAATTCAAAGACCGCTACCAGCAGGGGGAAACCCTTGACGCCATTCTGCCTGAAGCCTTTGCGGTCGTTCGTGAAGGTGGTAAGCGCAGCATGGGTATGCGCCATTTCGACGTACAGCTGATCGGTGGTATTACCCTGCACGAAGGTCGTGTTGCGGAGATGCGCACTGGTGAAGGTAAGACCTTGATGGCGACCCTGCCAGCTTACCTCAATGCGATTACCGGCAAGGGTGTTCATGTTGTTACCGTTAACGATTACCTCGCCCGTCGGGATGCCAACTGGATGCGTACTCTTTACGAATTCCTTGGCCTGACAGTAGGTGTCGTGGTGCCACAGCAGGACCCGGAAGAGAAACGGGCAGCCTACCTGTCGGACATCACTTACGGTACCAATAACGAGTTCGGCTTTGACTACCTGCGTGACAATATGGCCTTCCGCAAGGAAGACAAATTTCAACGCCCTCTGCACTTTGCTGTTGTCGATGAAGTCGACTCCATCCTGATTGACGAAGCCCGTACTCCTCTGATTATTTCCGGTCCGGCGGAAGACTCTTCTGAACTGTATCGTAAGATGAACGAACTGGCTCCAAAGCTGGAACGTCAGATTGAAGAAGTCGCTGAAGATGAAGAGCCTACCAAGCACTTACACCGTTGACGAGAAAACCCGTCAGGTTGAACTGACCGAAGTGGGTCATCAGTTTGTTGAGGAAATGTTGCAGCAGGGTGGTTTGCTGCCTGAAGGTGAAAGCCTTTACTCTTCTCATAACCTGACCATGCTGCACCACGTCAATGCTGCGCTGAAAGCCCATGTGTTGTTCACCCGCAATGTTGAGTACATTGTTCAGAACGGTGAAATCCTGCTGGTTGATGAACACACCGGTCGTACCATGCCCGGTCGTCGTCTGTCAGAAGGCCTGCACCAGGCGCTGGAAGCGAAAGAGAACCTGCGTATTCAGGCGGAAAGCCAGACCATGGCTTCCACCACTTTCCAGAACTACTTCCGTATCTACGAAAAACTGTCCGGCATGACCGGTACTGCTGATACCGAAGCGTTCGAACTGCGTCAGATTTATGGTCTGGACGTGGTGGTTATTCCTACGCACAAAGAAATGGTGCGTAAGGATCATAACGACCTGGTCTACCTGACCATCAATGAAAAATACGACGCCATCATTGAAGACATCAAGGCAACGGTTGCTGAAAATCGTCCGACTCTTGTCGGTACGGCTTCGATTGATGCTTCCGAGCATCTGTCGGTTGCCCTGGACAAGGCGGGCATCAAGCACAGCGTCCTGAACGCCAAATTCCACGAAAAAGAAGCTGAGATTATCGCCCAGGCTGGTAAGCCGGGTGCAGTGACGATCGCTACCAACATGGCGGGGCGTGGTACCGATATTATTCTGGGTGGTAACTGGGAAGCTGAGCTGGCTCGGATTGAAAACCCGACTAAAGAGCAGGAAGACCAGGTTAAGGCTGAATGGCAGCAGCGCCACAAAGGCGTGCTGGACGCCGGTGGCCTGCATATCATCGGTACCGAGCGCCACGAGTCCCGCCGTATTGACAACCAGCTGCGTGGTCGTGCCGGTCGTCAGGGTGACCCGGGCTCTTCCCGTTTCTACCTGTCTCTGGAAGACAACCTGATGCGAATCTTTGCCTCTGACCGGGTGAAGAACTTTATGAAAGCCCTGGGTATGGAAAAGGGTGAAGCGATTGAACACCGCATGGTGTCTAACGCCATCGAAAAAGCCCAGCGCAAGGTGGAAGGCCGTAACTTCGATATTCGTAAGCAGCTGCTGGAATACGATGACGTGGCCAATGACCAGCGTAAAGTGGTTTACACTCAGCGTGACGAGCTGCTGAATGCTGAGGATGTGGTAGAAAACATTGCGGTGATGCGTGAAGACGTTGTCAACGACCTCATCTCCGAATTCATTCCGCCACAAAGCCTGGAAGAACAGTGGGATGTTCAAGGTCTGGAGAAGAAGCTGGAAACTGAACTGGCTGAAAATCTGCCGGTACAGAAGTGGCTGGATGAAGACGACCGCCTGGACGAAGAAGGTCTGCGTCAGCGTATTCATGAGTCCGTTGTAGAAAGCTACAAGAACAAAGAAGAGCTGGCGGGCGAGGAATCCCTGCGCAACTTCGAGAAGCATATTCTGCTGCGTATTCTGGATGACAAGTGGAAAGAACACCTGGCGACTATGGATCACCTGCGTCAGGGTATTCACCTGCGTGGCTATGCCCAGAAGAATCCGAAGCAGGAATACAAGCGTGAAGCCTTTGAGTTGTTCCAGCACATGCTGGAAGACATTAAAGGCGACACCATTCGTATTCTGTCTCATGTGCAGGTTCAGCAGGACGACCGCACTGAAGAGGAAGAGCAGCGCCGTCGTCAGGAAATGGCTCGCCGTATGCAGTTCCAGCACGCTCAGGCTGGCGGTATGGCGGCTGAAGAGCAGTCTGAAGATGCTCAGGAAGCTGAGGCACCACATCCGGAGCCATTTGTTCGCGATGGGCGTAAGGTGGGTCGTAACGAAGCATGCCCATGTGGTTCTGGCAAAAAATACAAGCAGTGTCACGGCAAAATAGCTTAACGAGAATAGCTTAACGTCTGCCGAACAGTACTGAGTCATAGAAACGGGTCGCACTGGTTATAACACCATGCGACCCGTTTTCTTTTGCGGAATTCTCTTTTTGGGGGAACTAGTGTAGCTTTACCGGCTTCAGAACAAAGAATAAATTGGAGTCGTTATGGCTGTTGGTTCCGGTAACTGGCCTGATGTTAAAGCCGTTAAAGGATTTCGTCTGGGGACGGCGGAAGCAGGGATTCGCAAAACAAACCGCCGGGATCTGGTGGTGATGGAATGGGATGAAGAGGCCACCGTTGCCGGTGTTTTCACCCGGAATAAATTTTGTGCGGCTCCGGTACATCTTGCTAAAGCCCGTCTTAATCAGAATCCCCGTTGTTTTGTGGTCAATACCGGAAATGCCAATGCCGGCACCGGGCAACAGGGAATGCAGGCTGCGAAACAGTCAGCCGCTGGTGTTGCAGAGCTGCTGAATATTACTCCGGAGTCGGTTTTGCCCTTTTCTACAGGCGTTATTGGGGAGCAGTTGCCTGTTGACCGTTTGCTGGCGGGCTTGCCAGCAGCAAAAGCAGATTTGTCCGAAGATGGCTGGCTTAAAGCCGGAGAAGGTATTCTGACCACCGACACTCGCCCCAAAGGTGCCAGTCGTCAGTTTGAGGTTGATGGTGTCGTTTATACCGTATCGGGCATCAGTAAAGGATCGGGAATGATTCGCCCGAACATGGCCACCATGCTGGCTTTTATTGCCACTGATGCCGCTGTTGAGCAACCTCTGTTGCAGACACTTCTGAATGATGCTGCAAATCTGTCGTTTAATCGTATTTCCGTGGATGGAGATACCTCGACAAACGACTGCTGCATGCTGGTCGCTACAGGAAGGTCAGGTGCAGAGTCTCTGAAGTCAGAAGAATCTGCTTTATACGGCAGTTTGCGTCAGGCGGTCAATGAAGTAGCGGTTGAACTGGCTCAGGCGATTGTCCGTGACGGAGAAGGCGCTTCCAAGTTTGTTACGGTGAGCGTTGAGAAGGCTGATACCGTGGCAAGCGCACTGGAAGTCGCTTACACCATTGCTCACTCGCCACTGGTGAAAACAGCACTGTTTGCTTCTGACCCGAACTGGGGGCGCATACTGGCGGCGGTTGGTCGTGCAGAGGTGGACTCTCTGGTGATTGAACGGATTGCCATCTGGCTGGATGATGTCTGCATTGTTGAAAATGGTGAACCGGCTGCTTCGTACACAGAAGCGGCAGGTCAGGCAGTGATGGATAAAGACGAGATTACCATCAGGATTTCTCTGGGTTCAGGTGACATAACCGAGCAAATCTGGACGACCGACCTTTCTCATGAGTATGTCCGCATAAATGCGGAATATCGCAGTTAATAACTTGCAGTTGTTGGTAGCAAGCCGCTTTGTTGGGTGTTACCCTGAAGGGCATAAACGCTACGCTCGACCCAACCTACTTTTGACTTCTGACAGTAGTCATAATGCTTAAATTATGGCTACTCTATGTCTTTCTGTCTGATTTCATGAAATGAGCTTTACCATGGCGAAAAAACAACAATCGGATCAAAAACAGTCTGACTATGTCGTGCATGTCGCAGTGGCAGTGATTCGTGGCGACGACGGCCGAATACTGGTTGCCAGAAGGCCGGACGACAAACACATGGGCGGTTTGTGGGAATTTCCCGGTGGTAAAGTCGAGCCGGATGAGGATTTAAAAGAAGCTCTGAACCGGGAGTTGATGGAAGAGCTGGATATCACCGTTAGTACGTTTCAGCCTCTGATCACGATTCAGCATCAGTATCCTGAAAAAACGGTGCTTCTTGATACCTGGCTGGTGTCGGGCGTTAACGGAACGCCAAAGGGGAACGAAGGACAGGAGGTGCAATGGGTTGAAGCTGACGGCCTGACCGGTCTGGATTTTCCTCCGGCCAATGAGCCCATTGTTAACGCTGTTTTGCTGCCGGGCCAGTATATGGTGACCGGGCTGTTTTCTTCTGCGGCCGAGCTGATTGAAAAGGTGAGTCGACAGCTTGAGAACGGATTACGCCTGATTCAGTTCCGGGCTCCCTGGTTGCAGGAGAAGCCTTATTTGCATCTGGCTCGTGAACTGCACCATCTGTGTCAGCCGTTTAATGCAAAGTTGTTGTTAAAGGGTGATCCGGAATTATTGCAGGAGACATGGTGTGACGGTATTCACCTGCGTTCTGATCAATTGAGTATCCCGGCTTCCGAATGGAAAAGATACCGTCGGAAAGGGCAGTGGCTGGCAGCATCCTGTCATAATGAAGAGCAGCTTCGTGCCGCCGAAGTGGCAGGCATGGACTTTGTGACACTGTCACCAGTACGGCCAACCAAATCGCATCCGGGGCGTTTGTCTATGGGGCACGAAAGGGCA
Source organism: Endozoicomonas sp. NE40 (assembly GCF_040549045.1). Classification (NCBI taxonomy): domain Bacteria; kingdom Pseudomonadati; phylum Pseudomonadota; class Gammaproteobacteria; order Oceanospirillales; family Endozoicomonadaceae; genus Endozoicomonas; species Endozoicomonas lisbonensis. Next base: position 4,007,318 of record NZ_JBEWTB010000002.1, read on the forward strand.
ACTGAATTGACCCTGTGCAGTAGGGTGCCGGTTTACTGGCTTGGAGGATTAGGGCGTTCCGATGAGTCGCTGGCTATTGATTGTGGGGCTCAGGGAGTCGCTGGTATAGGAGCTTTCTGGTTAACCCATTAGATTATGTGGCTGATTTTTTACAGTTCGATTTTGCACACCAAAGGCATTGACTGTTATTGATAGTACTGATTATTTCCAGAATGACAATCCACAGCAACTATAGCACTGACTCACTCCGGTGGCTTCAGATAGCTTATTATCTTCATCAGCCTGACTTGTATTATTTACTTGACCAATGTCGTTTTGCTCAGGCATTAAAGTAACAACCAGTCCGTCGATGGGGGTGGGTCTCTGGCCTTCAAGAGTCGCACCCGTAACTTCTAACCTACTTAGCGAAACGCCTCCGTCACTGGTATAAGAAAGTGAAGCTTCAGCCGAGGCTGAGAGTTCTATATTATAAGTTCCGGGAGGATAAATCTCATCGAGATTCGATTTTATTGCCCTGATATCCTGGTGTATTTCGTACAATCTTCTATCCATGTTGCTATACAAACTGTTACCGACTTCAGGATCTGAATAGTAGTTTGATGTTTCATATTGGATGCCCTGATTTCTGTATGAATCCTGGCGTGTCGAGTAAAGTATTTCTCCGGTTAAGGTGATGGTTCCGTCTTCATTTGTGACTACAGAAAGCACAGAGAGTCTCGAATGCACAATGGTGTTGTTAACTTCAAATGTCCCTATAGGAAGAAGTATATTGCGATTATTTACCCGTTCAAAATTAGAGGTAAGCGCTTGTAAGTGCTGTGAGTTTAATAAGGGAGTTCCTCTCCAGAGTCCCGAAAGATTATATCTTTGATAGGATCTACTCTCATCCTGTATAAATGTGCAAGCAGATTCACCATCGACATATATTTTGCGTTTTTTTTTCCATTTGTTGGCTGGCGGCGTCAAATGCCTGGTAATAACCTTGCGGGATTGAATGGGATTATCAGTATCAACAGGGGAAGGTGCTACAGTAAATCTATGCATAGTGGCACCATCAGAAACATAGATTACATCATCTGCATTTTTCTGCCCCTCTTTTCCTGTTAAACACTCTTCTTCTACCTTTATCTTTCTGCTGGAGCCATCTTTCGTTGTAATTTTATAGGTCCTTGTTTTTGGGGCGGCTTTACAGATCAGTGGAGTGAGGAGTGCTATCAGGCATAAGATCAACCCGAGGATTTTGAACTGAACCACTTTTCTCTCCTATACATCACTGCTTATAAATAAAGCCAGTTCCCGCACAAAACGAAATCAGCCTGCTGGCCTGATAATCAGAGGGCTTCAAAGGTATAAAAAATGCAATACGCAGTGTAGGTTGGATTTGGCCAGCCTTCCTTATAATATTTTTGAAGAACTGTTCGGTATGGTCAGGTCTGGCTAGACTATAAAAAAATTTATTAATTCGTTTAACTTAATTTGAGGCAGGGACGCCATGCTGGAAAGACTTCGAAAACTGGCGGGAAATTATGGTTTTACAGGACCTGGCAGAGCGGGTCCGAAACCATTGAACCGTGGGAAACATAAGTTTCGAAAGGTGTCCACAGCCTCTTTGCCAACAGAAATTCCCCGTGATCCAAGTCCGTATACTGTATCCAGACCCCGTCAGGTGGCTCAGCATGACCTTGCAACCAGTAATGACTATTACTCCCAGACTGGTCAGACAGATCCAGACATTATCCCTTCCATGAATACCCGTCCGCACAATGATTTCTGGACACCTGTGTCAGGTCAGAAAAAAGATGCGGATACCGTTGATCATAAACATATGCTTGTCAGTCCCGGACTGGCGGAAGCTGAAAGGTATTCCGGCGAATGGCATGTGAAGACACCCGGGTACGAATCAACCGGTGTAAAGCTTAAACGTTACCTGCAGAAAATGATGTACTGGATCACCGGGCAGCGCTATAAAGCCGATTATTACGACAACAAGCAGTTGCTTGCCCAGAAAGAAGTGCTGGCAGCCAATGTTTACAGGGAAGTGGTGAGTTCGGAAAGTGATGATCACTTTAACGGTGCTTATAAAGTTGGCTATTCCATGAAAGAGGCTGGGTCATCTTCTGGCGAGGATGAACATTGTATCGCCAGCAGACATCTGCAGGGCTATGACAATGGTCATCGTCTGGTTCAGAAACCTTCAGACAGTTCTTCACCGGTTCTCTGCACCCGGTTTCACAAAACACATAACCCTGTGGTGAATCTGGTTGTGCGCAGGTTTTTGCTGGGTGATGAGGATTACCTGAAGCTGGATAACTACATGTTTGCTCCAGATGCCGGTGGAGGTACAAGACAACGGCTGGTGAATATTGATTTTGGTATGTCTTTCTACAATCGCTGCAAACTACCCTCTAAATGCACCCTTGAACAGTTTCATCACAAGATGATGTCGCCTTCCATTAAGCATCGGGGTCAGTACCGTGGCCGCCACACCATACATACCGTGATTCAGGGGATGAAACGTAATGGCGAGAATATAGATGCGTTGATGAAGGGCGCTTTGGGCATGATTGCAAAAATGAGTGACGAAAAGCTGAAGGGGCTGGTGGGGCATGTGCATCATCCTCAAGCCCGTTCAGCACTGTTGCAAATATTGAAATTCAAACGAGACCAGGCGGCTGCCATTGTTGAGCCTGCAAGTCATCCCTGGCCTGAAGAGCCTGGTCGCTGGACACTCAGCGCCCTGGTTGGTCGAGTTCGTCCGACATAAGGTCATCAAAATCAGGGCGGCCGGGGATTGAATGTTCTTCGTTTGCCCAGGCTCCGAAGTCAATCAGTTTGCAGCGCTCAGAGCAGAACGGTCGGTATTTATTTTCCTTTTTCCATTCAACCGGCTTGTTGCAGTTGGGGCATTTTACGGTGGTTGGCATGACTAAAACTAAATCCTCTTTCATTAAAAAAGCCTCTGCAGGCAGAGGCTTTTACTGTTCAGTCCCGGGAGCTGATTACTGATCCTGAGCTGGCGGCTTTGGCGTTGACTCCTGAGAAAGGGCAGGAATATTTTCCAGTTGTTTGTCGATACCGGAGTCCCCGAACAAACCGAAGGTCACGGTATAAAGTAGTGACGGGTTCACATCGCCAAAAGACTGATAACCAATAAATTCGCCTTTTTCGTTCAGGGCATCAGACTCAGGGTAATTCAGTCGCAGAACTTCCAGCGCTTCGTTCGCCGGCTCGATCAGCCCCATTCGCTGATAGCCTTCAATCATGATCGCAAGAGCCTCTGGAACTGCGGGGGTTTTTTGCAGGTTTTCTACCACATAACGACCACGGTTGGTGGCTGCGACATAGGCTTTACGCTTCATATAGTAATTAGCAGCGTGTATCTCATAGGCAGCCAGTCGGTTGCGCAGGGCTATCATGCGCTGTCGGGCGTCCGGCGCATAACGGCTGTCCGGGTAGCGGTTTAGCAGTTCGGAAAACTCACCAAAAGACTGTCGGGCCTGACCGGGATCACGCTTGGTGTAATCCAGTGGCAGATACCGTTCCAGAAGCCCCATGGCTGAAGTATTGGACGCCAGTCCTTTCATGTACAGGGCGTAATCAGCGTTCGGGTGATTGGGGTGCAGGCGCAGGAAGCGGTCAGCAGCAGCGCGTACTGCTTCCGGCTCATAGTTCATGAAGTAGGCGTAAATAATATCCAGTTGGGATTGTTCAGCAAAGCTGCCAAATGGATAACGGGATTCCAGGGTGCGAAGCGTTTTAATGGCGTCATCGTACTGCCCGCTGTCGATGGACCGGGTGGCCATCTGATACATTTCGGCTTCAGACAGCGTCTCCGGTACTTCTTCATCCGTAGTGGATGCACAGCCCACCAGTGCTGCACTGATAAACAGAGCGGACAGGATGCGGGTAATATTGAATTTGAATATTCTCATGACTTTTATCGGTTTCCGTACTCCGGCATGCATTTTTACGGATAGGGATCAGCGGCGATTCACCCTAATCTGCATCGGTGGATATGATAAACTACCGGGTTTGTTAATCAGTCTAATTTAAACACAGTCCGCCTGAAACGGAAAGAAAGCACACGGGAGAATTGCTCCACCGGTGCAGTTTAGTCGTTATAGCGAACATGTAGTAGCCATATAGTAGCTATTAGTTAGTAGCTATGCAGCAACGGGCGGACGTATCTTTTTTTGTTTGAGTATTAATTGAATGAGTGAACAATTCGATCAGCAGGTCGTTGTGCCTGACGAATTAGGTGCGAAACGCTTTGACCAGATCGCCGCCGCCTGCTTCCCTGATTTTTCCCGGGCGCGCCTGCAGGAATGGATCAAAAATGGCGACCTGCTGGTCGATGGTAAGCAGCGTAAGCCCAAAGAAAAGCTGGTGGGTGGTGAGACTCTGTCATTGTCCGTAGTCGTTGAAGACTCTGAACACTGGCAGGCAGAAGAGATTCCGCTGGATATTGTGTATGAAGATGACGATATTCTGGTGATCAACAAGCCTGCGGGCCTGGTGGTACACCCGGCAGCGGGTAATCGCAGCGGCACTCTTTTGAATGGACTCCTGTTCCATTGCCCTGATCTGGCATCGGTACCCCGTGCCGGTATTGTTCACCGTCTGGATAAAGACACCACCGGTCTGATGGTGGTTGCCAAAAACCTTGCGGCACACACCGATCTGGTGGCGCAGTTGCAGGAACGTTCGGTGAGTCGTGAATATGAAGCGATCACCTATGGTGTTATGACAGCGGGAGGAACCGTCGATCAGCCTATTGGCCGTCACGCGACTAACCGTTTGAAGATGGCGGTCACTGCCGGTGGTAAACCCTCTGTCACCCATTACCGGGTCCTGCAGAAATACAGAAACCATACGCATATCCGCTGTAAGCTGGAAACCGGTCGTACCCACCAGATTCGGGTACATATGAGCCATATCCGTTACCCATTGTTTGGTGATGAGACTTATGCCGGCCGTCTGCGCCTGCCAAAAGGTTGTGGCGAGGACATGATCGAACAGCTGCGTCGTTTCCGACGTCAGGCACTGCATGCCCGCCGTCTGGGTCTGATTCACCCTGCAACCGGTGAGTTTATGGAGTGGGAAGCGCCCCTGCCAGATGATATGGTTAGCCTGCTGGCGCTTCTGACAGAGGATGCCAGAGAGGCAAAATAATCCGAGGCAGTCCCTATGACCTTTGAACACCGCTACCTGATTCCCGACTGGCCGGCTCCGGCCTGTGTTAAAGCTTGTGTTACCCGGCGGGAAGGCGGTGTCAGCCAGGGAAACTTCAGCAGCTTCAATCTTGGCCTTCGTTCCGGGGATGCTTCTGAGCATGTTCTGGCCAATCGTCATCAACTGCGTGAGGATTATGGCTGGGACTGTGAACCGCAATGGTTAAGGCAGGTTCACGGCACACATGTCGTGAAAGCTTCAGACAGCTCAGAGGAGCAGGAAGGCGATGCTGTCTGGACGGACTCTTCTGGTTTGCCCTGTGCCGTTCTGACCGCAGACTGTCTGCCGGTGCTTTTCTGTGACCGTAACGGTTCAACCGTTGCAGCCGCTCATGCAGGCTGGAAAGGGTTGCAGGCGGGTGTGCTGGAAAATACGCTGAAGGCTATGTCATGCCCTGCATCAGAGGTCATGGCCTGGCTGGGGCCTGCGATCAGCCAGAAGCATTTTGAAGTAGGGCCTGAGGTTCGCTCCGCATTTCTTGATATTGATCCTGAAGCGGCAGCCGCCTTTACTCCCGGAACCGGTGATCGCTGGCATGGCGATCTGTACCAGCTGGCACGACAGAGACTTGGTTCAGCCGGAGTGCCTGCCATTTATGGTGGTGGCTACTGCACCTTTGAACAGCAGCAGACGTTTTTTTCTTATCGCCGGGATGGCAAAGAGTCAGGTAGACTGGCAAGTGTTATCTGGCTTGAAAAAAACTAATCCGGTCGCCATATAAAACAACAGAAGCAAACAAAACGGTGGCAGACGCAGGAGAAAGCCAATGCGAGCTGACAGACTAACCAGCAAATTACAGTCCGCGCTGTCTGATGCGCAGTCGCTGGCGATCGGTAAAGACCATAATCAGATTGAACCGGTACACCTGCTGATGGCCCTGATTGACCAGCAGGGCGGTTCGATCAAACCACTGTTAATGCAGACCGGCTTTAATATTCAGCAACTGTCGGAAGAATTAAATCAGTTACTGAATCAGGTACCTGTTATCAAGAACCCGACAGGTGATATACAGCCATCGCAGAATACTCTCAGGATACTGAACCTTTCCGACAAGAAAGCCCAGCAGGAGGGCGACCAGTTTATTGCCAGTGAAACCGTGTTGCTGGCGATGATGGAAGGCAATACCCCTCTGGCAAAATTGCTTAACAGTCAGGGGGTTAGCAAACAGGCACTGGAAAATGCCATTAAAAACATTCGTGGTGGTGGAACCGTTGATGACCCGAATGCTGAAGATAATCGCAACTCCCTGAGTAAATACACCGTTGATTTAACGGCTCTGGCTGAACAGGGCAAGCTGGACCCGGTGATTGGTCGAGATGATGAAATTCGTCGTACGATTCAGGTCCTTCAGCGTCGTACCAAGAATAACCCGGTGATTATTGGCGAACCGGGTGTGGGTAAAACGGCCATTGTTGAAGGACTGGCACAGCGGATAGTCAACGGTGAAGTACCGGAAGGCATTAAAGGTAAACGACTCTTATCGCTGGATATGGGTTCCCTGATTGCCGGGGCCAAGTTCCGGGGTGAGTTTGAAGAACGCCTGAAAGCCGTATTGAATGACCTCTCCAAACAGGAAGGTCAGATCATTCTGTTTATTGATGAACTGCATACCATGGTGGGTGCGGGTAAGGCTGATGGTGCGATGGATGCGGGGAATATGCTCAAGCCCGCACTGGCCCGCGGTGAGCTGCACTGTGTGGGGGCGACGACACTGGATGAGTATCGTCAGTACATTGAAAAGGATGCCGCCCTTGAGCGTCGTTTTCAGAAAGTGCTGGTGGATGAGCCTACTGAGGAAGATGCCATTGCTATTCTGCGCGGTTTGAAAGAGCGCTACGAGGTGCATCATGGCGTGGATATCACCGACCCGGCGATTGTTGCTGCTGCACGACTGTCGCAACGCTATATCACTGACCGGCAGTTACCGGATAAGGCTATTGATCTGATCGACGAAGCGGCCAGCCGGATTCGCATGGAGATGGATTCCAAACCGGAAGCTATGGATCGTCTTGAGCGCCGTCTGATCCAGCTGAAAATTGAACAGGAAGCGCTGAAGAAAGAAGACGACAGCGCATCTAAAGAGCGTCTCAGTCGTTTAAATGAACAGGTTGCAGAGCTGGAGCGGGAATACTCTGATCTGGAAGGTGTCTGGAAAACCGAGAAAACGGTTCTGCATGGTTCTCAAAAACTGAGGGAAGAAAAAGAGCAGTTGTTAATAGAGCTTGAAGCGGCTCGCCGTCAGGGGGATCTGACGAAAATGTCCGAGATCCAGTACGGTCGCCTGCCGCAGCTTGAGAAAGAGCTGGAACAGGCAGATGCAGCGGATGCGGGGGATCTGCAACTGCTTCGAAACCGGGTAACGGATGAGGAAATTGCCGAAGTTGTATCCAAGTGGACGGGGATTCCAGTTGCCAAAATGCTGGAAGGGGAGCGGGATAAACTGCTGCGAATGGAAGAGGCTCTGCATGACCGGGTGATTGGTCAGGATGAAGCGATTGTCGCTGTTTCCAATGCAGTGCGTCGCTCCAGAGCCGGGCTGTCAGATCCGAACCGTCCAAATGGTTCATTTATGTTCCTTGGCCCTACCGGCGTAGGTAAAACGGAGCTGTGTAAAGCGTTGGCGCAGTTCCTGTTCGACACTGAAGATGCCATTGTCCGGATTGATATGTCCGAGTTTATGGAAAAGCATTCTGTCTCCCGCCTGCTGGGAGCGCCTCCGGGTTATGTGGGGTACGAAGAGGGTGGTTATCTGACCGAAGCTGTACGTCGTAAGCCGTATTCTGTGGTGCTGATGGATGAAGTGGAAAAGGCACATCCTGACGTGTTTAATATCCTTCTGCAGGTCTTGGAAGATGGTCGTCTTACTGACGGCCAGGGGCGAACCGTTGATTTCAGGAACACCGTTATTGTAATGACGTCGAACCTTGGCTCGGATGTTATCCAGACCATGCAGGGAGAAGACTTTGAGGCGTTGAAATCTACCATGATGGATGTGGTGGGTCAGCATTTCCGCCCTGAGTTTGTTAACCGTATTGATGAGCTGGTGGTGTTCCACTCTCTGACCCGTGATCAGATTGAAGGCATTGCCAGTATTCAGATTCAGCGTCTTAATAAACGACTGGCTGAAAACGACCTGTCACTGACCCTGTCAGATGAAGCCATGAAAAAACTGGCGCAGGTCGGGTTTGACCCGGTATACGGCGCTCGTCCACTGAAACGGGCGATTCAGCGCAGTATTGAAAACCCGCTGGCTGAGGCGATTCTCTCTGGTCGTTATGTGCCGGGCGATACCATCAGGGCAGTGGTCAGTGAGGATAAAATTAATTTTGAGTAATGGCTGATCACTACAACTAATGTTCTGGGGAGCAGGGTCTACTGCTCCTCGTTCTTTACCTCTGCTCAGTGCCTGAGCCTGCCTGTTTTTGTCCAATGGGTGGGTTCAACGCTGTCTGAAGTTCTGGGAAAACGGGACTAAGCCGCTTAACTTTCTCAAACTGGATATTTCAGTGGAAACAGGTATCAAGAACAAGCGAAAGACGTGTGACTGGGACGAAGACTACATGATGAAGGTTCTCGGGCTGATTGATTTATGATCATGTTTTTGCCGTGGATCACTCTCTAACCGTGGAGGTTGATTGCAACATGTGGCGGGCAGTTTCTCGCACAGACCTGACCTGAGTTGGTGTTTGAATAAATTCCCAGTGTCGGCACAGCTTTCCTTGCATGATGGTGTCAATCACCATTTCATCAAGGTTATTCTCGGTAACCTCTCCCGCCAGTAACTTGTGAGCCATATTTTCTGCGGCAAAGAATGTTCCTGTTCGTCCCAGTCCGGCAAGGCAATTTACCACAATTTGTTTACCTTCACAGGCTGCTTTTTCCTCTGTCACCAAGGCGATAAGCTCTGTTAAAAGTTCGGGAGGCATGCCTTTGTGATCAGGCCAGAACGGACAGGAAATTTGCCGCACTACACGCTCACCGTTTGGCCCTGAAACCGAAAATGTTCGAACGGTAACTTCTGGTGCTTCTTTTTCCGCGAATTCTGGATTCGTTAGGCGATGGAATTTCACTATTTTTTGACCCAGTTTACGAATTTGATAACCCCCATCCAGTATCAATGGCTTGTCATCGGAAATTTGCGCCCAGTGAAACCGGTAGAAGCCTTTATCACTGTGTCGGTCCTCGTCGTGAATCAAATCCAGGAATAGTCCGACATTTTCCTGTTCAGCCATTCTAAGGACAGCGGGCATTTCTTTAGGAACAGGCCCCTTCATGGCAATACCTGCCTGCCGGTTGTCATAAATAATTCTGTGTGCGCTCAGTTTCAGGCTTTTCTTTGACTCATCCGCAACGGAAACCAGAGTGTCAGTCCGAAGCTCCGACTGTTTACTATCAACCGGTATTTTACTTTGTATCTTTTGGAGACTGTTTTTTTCCGTTATGCCCAAAGCTTTGGCGAGTTGCTTTATTTTTTCTTTAAATGGCAGATTTTGAGTGGATTGAATTTGTTTTGCCTTCTTATGACCTGATAGTTTTTCTTTCAGCTTTTTGTGGTTCTGCTTGTCATATTTTATAGCCTGAAGGCTTTTGGCTGTTTCTTCTTCGCTGCTTGTTTTACTTAGAACAACAAGGCAGTTCGACAGCTTTTGATCGAGTTCTCTAATGACCCGTTTTCCTTTTTTAGATACAGTGCTTTCTATCGCTGTAGCAGCCGTATTAAGTATCTGGCGAGTAACACCGACAGCCTTTTGATAATCCCCGGTCTCATGGATATCAGGGTGCTGGATAATAATATTCTCACAAAGAGTGTCGATAAATTTCATCAGCTTATTATTGATGAAATTTAAGATGTTTGCATTTTTGCGATCCGGAGTGCTTTCCGTGATAATTTTCCTGTACGACTCCCTGACTATCTCAACTTCCCCGCAGGAATTCCATTCTAGCTGCTTAGTTCCAGCTTCCTGGTCCTCGCCGACACATTGAGTCGTTTTTGCTAATAGATCGGTCTGCTCCTCGATATCAGGAAGTACATCTTTAATGCGTTTCCATTCCCTGGAAAAAAACTGTTCTGTGGTGCACCCATGAAAATAACGTAGGACATAGAACTGACTCAGCATTGGAGGTAAAGAATCAGGATTCAGTTTAGAGCCAAGTTTTTTCATATATTGGGAGAAACGTTGCTTATGTTCGTGAAAAGGGAGTTTTCCATACTCTTTATGCACTTCTTCAGTGTGTTTCTCGAGCCAGTTTTTTAACAGCGTCATTTTCCGTTGTAATTCCCGATATTCATGATACTGTGTGGATTGTTTTTCTATTTCGGTTGGAATGCCATCCCAATGGCTATCAAGGACAAGCTGATACAGCTTTCTTGCACTGAGACTGGAGGCTTTGTCCGTTGTGGTAGTCATATCAATCGTGGTGGTCATTTCTTGTAGTGAGGCGGGGTCAAGCTGATCAAGACTGCTGTATTGTCCATGAACCAATTGTTTAAGAGTTTCTCGAGTACCCCCTGACCCAAAAAGCTGGATAAATCCTAATTTCGGGTGAATGACATTAATCGGGTAGGAGAGTTCCTGGTCGTACTCTTGTTGAGATTTAACATCTTCCCCTATAAGATAAGGCACTTTTACCATATGAAGATGCATGCGAGAACTCTCTGCAAAAACTTTCTCCTGCTTTGGTCCATAAAGTTTTGAAATATCTTCTCTCTCCGACAACGTCTGCTTAAAAATGTAAAAATGCAGCTCTACATTCGGGTCTCTAACGTCATTAAAGCTATTAGCAAGCGTTCTTGTTATCGAAAGTAACTGGTTTCCACTTATGGAAACTTCTACAATCCCCAATTTTTTATACCCAGCCTGATAGGCTTTAGTGGCCTCTCCAATCAAGGCTTTAATATGAGCACTGGTTGATTTAGGCTCGGGTTTAGCAGTAGAAATCATTATTTTTGGTCGTGCAGAGGCTGGAATATAGGGTTCCAGAAAGTCATATAACAGAGTGCCGCCACGCTCCATCGTAAGAATTACCTCGCAGGGAGCCCGGGATATTTTTTCTCCCATTTGTCTCAAGGCATCCTGTTGTTGCTGCAGATATTTCCAGTAAATGATTCCGGCACCCTCCCTGTGGCGATGACCTTTTCGAATCAATTCAATTCGTCTGCATACTTCGTCAGGTTCCAGATCCGGTGATTCAAGAAAGTCAGGGGTTAGTGCTTCTGGTTGTGCAATAAATATCTCCGGATTAGTGATACGAACGACATTTAACTGTTCAAAAGGCGTTTGATTATGTGGCTGCTTATTTTGGGCTGGCAAAACCTCAGTTTCTGATGTTTTTTTAACGATTTTACAGGGCTGTGGGGGATAGTTTATAAAATTTGGCAGTCGTTTTTGGGCAGTTACGTCTTTCAGCTTCTCCATTCTGGATTGGCTGTCACGGGAAGCCTTTTCTGACGACGTTGTTGAATCGGGTGTGTCTTCAGGTTTGATAGAAACCGTTTTTTCACTCAGGCTCTCAAGGGCCTGATATCGCCCTGCCATCAGATTCCTGAGTGTCCCTCTCGGTCCTTCATCACTGTATAACTGAAGAAGCCCCTTTTCAGAGTGAATGACGTTAACAGGAACGGTTTGATTTTCACCATATTCAAGATATTTATCTACATCTTCTCCATGCAAGAAGGGTGTTTTTACGGAATGGAAATGAATGAAGCTATTATTAGATACAATCGTTTCCTGTTTCTTTCTTTGAGAATTTACGAATTCAGGAGATGTAACTATTGTTTGTTGCATTACATAAAGATGGAGTTCAGTACTAGTCTCCAATTTAGCGCCAGCTCTCTCCAGTTTTTCAGTATACTCGGAAAGATGCCTTAAAATGTATAACATTTGCCCACCAGTGACAGACACTTCTACAAGACCTATTCGCCGATATCCCTGATCGTAGGCTTCCTGAATCTGCCTCAGCAGATATTCCATAGTTGCGGCCCAGGTGTTTTCCTCGAGTTTCGCAGTTGATATTACAGCTTTCGGGCGCCCCTTCTCTGGAATATAGGTTTCAAGACAGTCGTATAAAAATGTACCACCCCGTTCCATCGTGAATATAATTTCACTGGGGTGTTTGGCGACTTCTTCACCAAGGGCTTTCAGGGCTGTTTGTTGCGCTTTCAGGTATTCCCAGTAGATCAGTCCCCCATCTTGTTTGCCACGTTGCCCCTTGCGAACATGCTTAATGTGTTTTTGTAATTCCTTGGGGGCGGCAGTGCCTATGTAGTCTGGGTGCAGCATATCAGGGGATTTAAGATATTTTTCCGGATCAGGAATACGTATCACCTTCAATCGTTTAAAGGCTGCCCCCCGCTGGTCACCGGTTAAATCAGGTGAGTCAAATTCAGTATTGTGAGTCGGAGACTCAGGTAACTTTTTGCTAGAAGGCTGACCGTCACAGGTCTCCCCAGCCGCTTCTTCGGTTGGATGTGGGCGTTTAATGTTGTAAGGCTTGTTAATAAGCGGATTGCTGGAAATGTGTGCGTCCATTGCTGATCACCGAGCGAGTTAATTTTTAATAATATTTTTTGACAGCGTTGCTTTGTAGAAGTTCAACGTCAGATTGAAATAGCAGTCACGTTAGTTAATAAAAAGGCGGTGTCAACACGGCAAAACATGATCATAAATCTATCAGTCCGAGAACCTTCATCATGTAGTCTTCGTCCCAGCCACACGTCTTTCGCTTGTTCTTGATACCTGCTTTCACTGAAGTGTCCAGTTTGAGAAGGTTAAGCGCCACTTGCCTGGCAACTCAAGGTTTTCAGTGGCAAAACCTTCTCTGGCTCTGCAACGGTCTTCATCAAAAGCAACGTCAAGAACCCAATGCAGTTGAATCTCAACCAGCCAGTGCCTCCTGGTGGCATGAAGCACCTCCTCAGCAGACAGTTGGCGACTGGATATAAAGTAGCGAATCAACGTGCTTCCTTTATCCTTCTTGCGGCTGTCCAACTGGACAGCGGCTATGGTTCTGGCTTCCCAGGATGAGGCATTTGAACCTTCGGCAATATCGGTTATGACCCAGCAGCGACGATGCTCAACACGACCATGCTCTTTGCCTTCCTGCCCCGCAAAAGCTAACCCCGGTGCATCTTCGGGATTATCTTGCCAATATTGATCAAAGGTCCGGATCTGCTCACCATAAAGCTTTTTCTGGTTGCCTTGTTTTACGGTAATTTCTGCGTTTGTGCAGTTTTATCCATACTATGAATTAGTACTTAATTGCCAAATTGCCATAGCTCGGGTTCAATATGGTTTGAAAACTCCTGTTGAACCCGAGGTAGGCATGCATTCAGTTGTTGTTTCAGATCTGGACGGAACGCTTCTTAACAGTCAGCACGAAATCACCCCACACACCAGACAGGTGATTCGTCGTTTACATGACGCAGGTATCAAGTTTGTGTTTGCAACCGGGCGTCACCATATTGATGTGGGCAGGCTGGCTGATGAACTGGACATCAGCATGTATTTGATTACTGCCAATGGTGCCAGGGTGCATAATCCGTCCGGTCAGATCATTATTCGTCATGATATTTTCCCGGAGCAGGTGCCGGAGCTGATCGACATGGGGCGGGAGTTTCAGGGTAAAGTGTTGACCAATGTGTATCAGGAAGACTCCTGGTTTATTGAAGAACGACACGAGACGGTTGATCAGTTCAGCGATGTGAACAAGTTTGCTTACCAGTTGCAGAACCTCGACTCTGTGAACACAACAGGCGTCAGCAAGATCTTTTATCTGGCGGAAAAGCACGAAGACCTGCTGCCGCTGGAGCAGCGCATCAAGGATGAAATGGGTGACAGCGTGAGTATGACGTTCTCTCTGCCAATCTGTCTTGAAGTCATGGCTCCCGGTGTCTGCAAGGGTGTGGCCCTGGCAGAGGTATTAAGGCTCAAAGGGCATCAGTTTAAAGATACCATCGCTTTCGGCGACGGTATGAATGACTATGAAATGTTGCAGGGAGTGGATAAAGGTCTGCTGATGGGCAATGCAGACCAGAAGCTCAGGGCATTGCTGCCAGATCATGAAGTGATTGGTCACTGTGATGATGATGCGGTCGCAGAGTTTCTTGAGCGGCATTACGCGCATTAACTGGTAAGTCTGTTTGTTGCTCAGGGTCTATATTGCTTCTTTGTAAATTTACCCTGAGTTAACTTTTTAAAGGCATTTGCCATTTATGAAATTTATTTTCCTCCGTTTTTTATTCCCAGTATTATTTCAATAAGCACATGGTACGGATCGCATCAGAGCATATTATAGGTAATCGATCTGGCACAATGAGCCCAGAGCAGTAAAAAGACGACCAAGGTCTTGTAAAATGCTTCAACACTCAAGAGCAGAGGTGCGTAGGCTAACAATGTACCAACGGGTTAAGGCTCAAATTAGGGCCATTGATTTTTAAATACAGTTGTCTGAATATAGATACAGGGCGGCTACCTATAATCAAGAGTAAGCATCAAGCATGCAGAACATCAGGCTATTGGTTTTAATAACTAAAAGCCGGAACAGTTAATAGTGTTATGCCTATGCTTATTCGTTATCTTAGATGATTATTTCAGCATGTTTCACTATTTTGAAAAAATCTTTTCCACATCAAATAGGTATTCAGTGAGTGTTCTATGGAATAAAAAAAACTTGGAACCTGTTTTCGACGATAATTTTGGTATTTGCGCTGGCATGGTAGTTACATGGATAAAAAAATGCATCGCTTCAAACGGAAAGGGTGTTCAAAGTGCTGATGAACTGGATATGAAGGCAATCTCAATTATCCAAGGAGCCTATATGATGTTTACCCCGCATTCTGATGAAACCCAAAACGTTACTAGCATGGATTTCTTGTTAGGAAGTCAAAATCTTATTGTTTTGGATTATGAATCTGGATTAATGTTTGGCAGCATAAACCATGTCTATGAATATGTGCAGAAGAATTCTGGATATTTTTATTTATCATGTCGTGGCAGTGATAAGAGAAGTCACGCGATTGGCTTATGGCACAACAATGAGACTGTGGAAATGCTTGATCCTGAGCATGGACTTTTCAGGTGTAATAATCTAACGCAGTTTTTAGTTCAGTTGAGCAGTTTCATCCAATTTATAATAAGTAAAGGATACAACCGTGATTGGAGTCTCTACAAGATTGGACTGGAGGCTTAGTAACTATGGAGGGTTACGCTTCAAAACCGCTGAAAATGTTCTCTCTCGATGAATTCGCCAATCACTTTGTCGTGAATTTTTTCTGAGCGTGAAAAACAGATTGGGAACTGTCGACATTATCTCTTTAGGAACCAGCCAGATCTGAAGGCTTTACTATTAGACATAGGCCAAAATAGCCATCATTATAGAAGCAACTATTATCAAAAGCGTTTATTGAAAGGGAACTCAATGAGCATCGAAGTGGGCGATCATTTACCCGATATCACCATTCACGAATACATTGCAGAAGCCTCCAAATACGATCAGGTAGGTCCCAAGGCCTGGAGGCTGCCTGATCTTGCCCATAAAAAGAAAGTGGTCGCCATAGGGGTGATCGGTGCATTTATGCCGATTTGTACCAGCAACCACCTGCCAGGTTATCTGGAAATGGAAGATGACTTTAAGGCCAGAGGGGTGGATGAAATCTGGTGTATTTCAGTCAACGACCCCTTTGTATTACATGCCTGGGCAGAAAGCCTGAATATCAATGGACGCATGCGCATGCTGGGAGATGGCTCTGCCGAGCTGGTGACATTGATGGATGTCACCCTGGATCTGTCAGCGAGAGGGATGGGTGTGCGTTCCGACCGCTTTGCCATGGTGGTTGATAATGGTGAGATTATTCACTTCTATCGGGAAGAAACGGGCTGTTTCTGCCTGACCTCTGCTGAGAATGTACTGAAAAAACTGTGAGTGCATTTCGTTCCTGTGTTGAAACTTCACCCTTGATTAGCACTAACTACGTATACCTTTAACTGTCAATAGATGGTTATATGCCGCTCAATTTCGCTCTTATTTGTCACTACTAATAAATCGCGTCGGAGCGCGGCAGACAGTGGAACTTGACCTTATTGCGCTTTTAGAAAAAAGCGCCCCCCTGTTGATTTTTTTAAACCTGTTTTTAGGCTATGTGGTAGGTAAAATTACCATAGGATCGTTTCAGATCGGGTCAACCACAGGGGTGTTGTTAGTCGGGCTGCTGTTTGGTCATTTCGGTTTTTCGGCCATGGAAGGGCTCGATACCATTGGCTTTATTCTGTTTATTTTCTGTGTCGGCCTTCAGACCGGCCCCCGCTTTTTCAGTGTCTTCCTCGAAGATGGTGCCAAATACATTGCCCTGGCAGCCATTGTTGCGCTTGCCGCTATGGCCATTACCCTGATTCTGTCTCACTTGCAGGGCATATCAGCCCCTATGTCTGCGGGTATTATGGCAGGTTCTCTGACCAGTACGCCTGCGCTGATTGGTGCTCAGGACGCTATTCGTAATACGCTGGTGGAGTCGTCCGAGATGACGCAGATGGCGCTGTCGGATATTGGTGTGGGTTATGCACTGACGTATATTCTTGGCACGGTTGGCCTGTTGGTGATGATCAATTATACACCGGCCATGCTGGGTGTTGACCTGAAGAAAGAAGCCAAAAAAGTCGCTGTAGCCAAAGGGCTTGAGAAAAATATTAAAAGGCATACTGAGCTACCTATTGTGCGGGTATTCCGGCTGGATGAAGAACGTATCGGGCAGTTTGATGGTAAAACACTGCGGCAGCTGGCATTGCAGGAACGTACTGGTTGTCTGATCGATAAGATTCGCCGTAATGGCAGCATCTTTGAACCTGATGGTGACACCGCGCTGGTGGAGGGCGACTCCATTGCCCTGGTGGGACGCCCCCGGGAGATATATAAGTTTCCCTACGAACTCGGACAGGAAATCTTCGACAGCGAACTGCTGGATTATGAGTTTGGTTCTCAGGAAGTCGTGGTAATCAATCCCCATATTGCCGGAATGCGGTTGCAGGATGTGGGTATTGATGCCCTGTACGGTTGTTTTGTCAGTAAGGTCAGCCGTTCCCAGATTGAAATGCCAATTAACGACGACCTTCAGTTATCCCGTGGCGATGTGCTGGAAATCAGTGGTGAGAAAGGTCGCCTTGAACGTCTGACTGAACGACTGGGTTATGCCGATGAGCAGTCCCATATTACCGACGTTATTACCTTTACCTTTGGTATTGTCGCCGGTCTGTTGATTGGCCATCTGATTGTTAAAGTCGGCAATATTGATATCACTCTGGGTAATGCCGGTGGACTGCTGCTGTCGGGTATCACTATTGGTCACATGCGCAGTAATTACCCAACCTTTGGTCGTGTACCACCGGCAGCCACTTATGTGCTGATGGAAATTGGTCTGATGTTCTTTATGGCTAATATTGGCCTGAGTGCCGGTGATGGTATTGTCAATGCCCTGATGAATATTGGCCCAATGATTCTGCTCAGCGGGATGATTATTATGATTGTGCCAGTCATGGTAGGCTACCTGTTCGGTCATTATGTGCTGAAGCTGAACGTGGCACTGTTGCTGGGCGCATTGACCGGAGCCCGCACCAGTACCGCCGCCCTGAACATTTTGACAGAAGAAGCAAAAAGCAATGTACCAGCTCTCAGTTATGCAGGTACCTACGCTTTTGCCAATGTATTTATGACGCTGGCAGGCACAGTACTGGTCAGTTTGCCCTTATAAACGGGTAGTAGAAAAAGGAGAGCCGGAGTGGGATTTTTCTCAAAGTTGTTTGGTCTGGATAAGGAATCTGAGCAGCCTGAAACAGTGGTTGAACCCGTTGATTACCAGGGCTTTCAGATTTATGCCGAAGCCAAGGCCGTCAGTTCGCAGTTTCAGGTGAATGGGCGCATCTGCAAAGAGATCGACGGTGAGCTGAAAACCCATGACTTTATTCGCTCCGACCTGTTTATGATGCCGGAAGATGCTAATGAGGTGATGCTGCGCAAAGCCAGAATGTTTATCGACCAGATGGGCGAAGGCATCTTTGATTGAAGGCAGCCTCTAAGGCGTAACCGGCTTGAACATCTCATCGAAGCCGTCGGCCAGTTTCTGCTGGGCTTCGGCTTCTTTTTTCATTTCCAGTTCTGGCAGAAGTTGTTCGGCGACATCCAGCAGGTTGGCGACCATGTTATCCAGCATCTCAACCGTGGTGTTTTCTGACGTAGCCCGATGCGACAGTACAATGCGTTCGCCAATGGTGTCCCAGCCCAGCGCCGCTCCCCGGGTTTCAAGGGCGTAAGCATTAAGCTTCATGGCGGTTTCCAGCCGTTTTCTGCGAATTTCTCCACTGCCAATGGATGTCATCTCAATAATGATAAACAGGTCGTCACAGTAGGCAGGCGCTTCCAGAGTGACTGGAAACAGATTGTTAAAAGTAAACGCACAAACTCTTCCACTGTCGTCTGTGGCAGAACGATCCAGTCCGGCCTGCTGCATCCATGCTTCCAGTAGTTCAATGCCTGTCATGATAGAATCCTTCCATAGCGAAAATGGTTGGGTATTGCTGCATCAGCGGGTTGGACCCTGAGTCTTGAGTGACGAGCCATTATCCGGGATCGTCGGGAAGCCTTCTGCTCAGGGTTAAAAGTCAGGCTGTAACCGGCGGTGACAGACCCCTGTTGCGTCTGATCTTTTCGCTTTGGGCTCAGCTTGCTTGTTAGCCACAGGGAACCGGATCTGATCTGTTTGCTAAGAGTCGTTAAACCGACCACATGAAGCAGCGTCTTACCGGTTTGTTTCAGTTGCAGCCCTTTGAAATTCACCTTGTCACGATATAAAACCTTCTGCAGGCTTTTCATGGCAACTTTTTCAGGAGTCAGTTGCAGCTTCTTAATCGTATTGTCAGTAACGCCAAAGTTGCGCAGAAATTCGATACAGTCTGATAACTCTTTCCCCTCCGCACTGCGCAAACGCAGTAGAAAGGATTTTTCAGCGACACCAATATTGTTTCTTGCCAGCGCAGCCAGGCTGTCTTTTGCAGCCATGAGTGTCTCACTGCCTTCCCTGGCTTTTGCCAGTTTTCTGTTATGGTACAGGTCGAATGCCATCGTACCCAGCCCTGTTGCCGTACCCAGAGTACCTGTGGCAATCAGAGCGGCAGGGGCGCCAACGGCTGAAGCTGTCAACCCGGCTGATACACCGGTAAAAGCAGCACCTATGGCGGTGTTGAGCATATTTTTACGGGCTTCAATGGTTCGTTCCTGTCTGATATGTCCGGCCAGTGCTTTCAGCAGAGGGTCATTCGTGGCGGCTTTGGCTTTGGCGAGATTGTTCAGAGCAGCGATCTGGGTACCGGTTTGGATGGCAGAATGCGCTGTTGCAATAGCCGAGGCAACAATTCCAAAGACGGGAAGCGCTTGGGCAGCGGTTGGGCTGAAACCTCCGGCAAATATCAGTGAACTTTCGACAGCGCTTGTGCCTTTGGCCAGCAGGTTTTTGGCTCGTACCAGATGGTCAATGGTGGTCTGGCTCTGGTTGCGGGACAAGTCTGAGGCGGTTGTGACAAGACGCTGTTTCAGTGTTTTCAAATGTGCCGGGTGACCAGCCAGCTTCCGGGTCCGTGGATCATACAGTTTGAGTAATGTCTGTGTCCGTTTACGCTCACTGTGATGGCGGATATCCCTGAAAGCGTGCCAGGCCCCTGTCAGAGAGTCCTGTATAAACGACAAGCCTCCCGTCACTGCGGCGATTCCCTGCAGGCTGTGATAGGTTTCATTAAACTGGCGGTTAGGAACCTCCCAGGAGCCGGTATGCTGTTTAAATCCGGCCTTGATGGTTTTGACGCCGGCCAGCCCTACTGTATGTGCTGCATGAAGAAAGGCTTTGATGTTACTGCCAATAACCGCCGCTTTTTCAATTTTGCTGGTACCTTTGTCAAAATGAGCCTGTGGATGACCAGCTACAATCTGTCTGGCCAGATTGAGTGCTTTTCCCGGTGTCTCGGACAGGGCGTTACTCTGTTGTCCCAGGGGGTGAACGTGAATATCAGCACTGGCTGACCGGTGAAACAATCCTCTGCTGGCCGGCTTGTCTTCTGTACTACACATGTAAGCCTGATGAACAGGTTTCGCTGAACGCAGTGAACGGATTCGGTTCATTCAGCAGGCTCCAGTGTCTGGAGCTGTTTAATGGTTACTTCTATGGCCCGGGACAGGCTGATTGTCTGCTGACTCAATGCAATGGCAGGATTGAAAATGGCACCTGACGCACTACGCAGCTGGATAATACCTTCATTAACAAGATTGAGGTGGGTCCTGCTTTCCGACTGGATAAGCAGTCGCAATGTCATTTGTTGTCGGGTCTGACAGAGAATGAGTGGTGCGATCAGTTGTCCTGTCGCCAGAGCGAAGGTGTTCAGGTCTTCCGACTCCTCAAGGTCAATGATAACGATAAGGGTGGTGGAGACCAGATTTCTGGCAGGCTTGCGAGTAATGCACTCTGCTTCAATGCCGGGAGCCAGGTTAAAGCTGATGGCTGTGAAGGCATTTTTTTTACCCTGGCTCTTATCTTGAAAGAGTACCGGCTGTAGCCCCGCAGCCTTTAAATGACCGAACAGCAGTTTTTGTTCAGCTTTCATGGGTGATGACCTCAAACCAGTGTTCCGATAGCAGGTCTGCCATCATCCGGGCTTCTTCATTGCTGAGTTGTTGCTGCTCTATTTGCAGACATGCCTGATGTAGCAGGGGAGCCAGAATCTGAATCGTGTCCAGCATAGCCCGGCTGTTGATTTTGGTGTTCAGTGAAATGAGTCTTGCCTGTCGTATAACCAGCTGAACCGGTTCTGGATTGATGATCAGGGCAACCGGGGCTAATACGGCAGTTGACTGTTGTATAAAAGCCTGGGTGGCCGGGGTTAAGGTAACGGGAGTCGGTAGCTGGGCATCAATAATGGCGCACAGGGAGTTCGGATTCAGACCCTGTTGCAAAACGGCGGTAAGCTGGATAGCGGGTATATGCCCGGCGGTCAGGCTGGTGGACAGGTAAAAGGTCTGGTCATCGCTGGCTTCCTCAATCCGTTTCAGGCCCAGCTGCCGCCAGTAGTTTTTAAGGTGTAACGCTTTTTCCTGCAGGTTTTTTGCGTTCAACGAAATGGCTCCCTGCCTTGAACGTCATCTAATAACTCTACCGGAATGTTTTACTAACGGGCAAGAGGGCAGTAGGTGTGGCAGCCCTTCAGGTGAGCACCTGAAGGGCTGAAGAAAACGGACTGATCAGAGCCAGCCGCCCAGGTCTTTCCACTGGTTGACAATCGCGCAGAACAGTTCAGCGGTTTTTTCCGTATCGTAACGGGCTGAATGGGCTTCGCCTTTGTCAAAGCTGACATGTGCTTCTTCACAGGCTTTGGCCAGAACCGTTTGACCATAAGCCAGTCCACCCAGGGTGGCGGTGTCGAAACAGGAGAAAGGATGAAACGGGTTGCGTTTGATATCGTTTCTCTCTGCGGCTGCCATCAGGAAGCTCAGGTCAAAAGACGCATTGTGTCCAACCAGTACGGCCCGGCTGCAACCCTGACGTTTCACTTCCTTGCGAACATTTTTGAAGATGGCTGAAACCGCCTGTTCTTCTTCAGTGGCAATGCGCAACGGATGGAAAGGGTCTACACCGATAAACTCGATGGCTGCCTGCTCGATATTGGCACCTTCAAACGGTTTGATATGGAAAGACTGGGGCTTGCAGGGATGTACGTAGCCCATTTCATCCATTTCAATGACCACCGCCGCAATTTCCAGCAGGGCATCAGTGGCGGGATTAAAGCCGCCGGTTTCCACATCAACCACAACCGGCAAAAAACCGCGAAAGCGGTTGGCCATCAGATGGCTTTCATCAACCACGGAATCTCCTTAATTCATTATTTACAAGCTGTTAGCGAACCAGTCGCCAGGTCAGGGTTTCGCCAGCTCTCAGTGGGACTACCTGACTATCGCCGTAGGCAATGCTTTCAGGTAATTGCCATTCTTCTTTAGCCAGAGTGACAGTCCCGGTATTTCGGGGCAAACCGTAGAAGTCCGGGCCGTAATGGCTGGCAAAGGCTTCCAGTTTGTCCAGTGCGTTCATCATTTCAAACGCTTCAGCGTACATTTCCAGCGCTGCCGGGGCGGTGTAACAACCTGCACAGCCGCAGGCTGCTTCTTTTGCACCCTGTACATGGGGAGCAGAATCGGTGCCGAGGAAAAATTTCGGGTTGCCGCTGGTGGCTGCTTCCAGCAGTGCCTGCTGGTGAATATTGCGCTTCAGAATCGGCAGGCAGAAATAGTGGGGGCGAATACCGCCGACCAGCATATCGTTACGGTTAAACAGCAGATGGTGTGCGGTAATCGTCGCACCAACATTGGCAGGCGCACTGGTCACAAACTCCACGGCGTCAGCAGTGGTGATGTGTTCCATAACAATTTTAAGGGTCGGGAAGCGCTCGACCAGGTCGCGCAGGTAACGATCGATAAACACCTTTTCACGGTCAAAGATGTCGATGTCCGGGTCGGTGACTTCGCCGTGTACCAGCAAAGGAATGCCACATTCTGCCATAGCGGCCAGTGTGTCATGAATATTGGCCAGGTCTGTGACACCAGAGTCGGAGTTGGTGGTGGCGCCAGCAGGGTACAGCTTCAAAGCCTTGATATTGCCCTGAGCTTTGGCGGCATAAATCATTTCCGGTGTGGTCTGGTCTGTCAGGTACAGCGTCATCAGGGGTTCAAAATCAACGTCCTGAGGGATAGCCGCAGAAATGCGCTGCTGATAGGCAGCCGCGTCTTCTGCATTCAGCACCGGGGGGAGCAAGTTTGGCATTACAATGGCGCGGGCAAAGGTTCTGGCTGCTGTGGCCACCGTTTCTGTCAGGGCGTCACCATCGCGCAGGTGCAGGTGCCAGTCGTCAGGGCGTGTCAGGGTAAGCTGTTGAGTCATAAGAGGGAGTGTACCTGTTCCGGGAAAGCCTGATAAAAAGGCAGTTTGTATCCGGAAGGGCATCCTAGCGAATATCGTTTGTACATGGTAGTGATATTTTGCCTGAAGTACATGGATTTTACTGTTTTTACTATGGAAACGGGTTTTTCTGTCACGAAGTAGCTGGCATGCTGTCGGACAAGCTGGCATTAATTAACTTGCCAGTGGAACTTGTGTGAATTAATATGCTCAAAAAAAGCATAAAAATACATAAATACTTATAATTCATGCATTTTGTAGCTAATTATCTTGATTTGAGTGAATAGCTATCCAATCGGGAATCTGGAGTGTCCGATGAAAGCGATAAAAAAAGTGGTACTGGCCTATTCCGGAGGGCTGGATACGTCGGTCATTGCGAAATGGCTCGAAGACACTTACGAATGCGAGGTGGTCACCTTTACGGCAGACCTTGGACAGGGCGAGGAAGTGGAGCCTGCCCGCGCAAAGGCTGAAGCCCTTGGTATTAAGGAAATTTATATTGAGGACCTGCGTGAAGAGTTTGTTCGTGACTTTGTATTTCCGATGTTCCGGGCGAATACGGTTTATGAAGGCGAATACCTGCTGGGAACTTCCATTGCCCGCCCGCTGATTTCTAAACGTCTGATTGAAATTGCCAATGAAACCGGTGCGGACGCGATCTCTCACGGTGCGACCGGTAAGGGTAATGATCAGGTGCGTTTTGAGCTGGGAGCTTACGCTCTGAAGCCCGGTGTGCAGGTGATCGCGCCCTGGCGTGAGTGGGATCTGAACTCCCGGGAAAAACTGCTGAGCTACTGTGACCAGCATGGCATTGAGGTTGAACGGAAAAAAGGCAAGTCGCCTTATTCTATGGACGCCAACCTGCTGCATATCTCCTATGAAGGCGGCATTCTGGAAAATCCCTGGGCCGAAGCGGAAGAAGATATGTGGCGCTGGACGGTGTCTCCTGAGCAGGCGCCCGATGAAGCCACTTACCTTGACCTGACCTATGAAAAGGGTGATATCGTTGCTATTAACGGTGAAACCATGTCACCGGCGACAGTACTGGAATACCTGAATAAGGTGGGCGGCGCCAACGGTGTTGGGCGGCTGGATATTGTTGAGAACCGTTATGTGGGTATGAAGTCCCGGGGCTGTTATGAAACACCGGGTGGTTCTATTATGCTCAAGGCTCACCGGGCGATTGAATCCATCACACTGGACCGTGAAGTAGCGCACCTGAAAGATGAGCTGATGCCCCGTTACGCCAAGCTGATCTACAACGGCTACTGGTGGTCGCCGGAACGTGAAATGCTGCAGAAAATGATCGACGAGAGCCAGCAGCATGTAAACGGCATTGTTCGGGTGAAACTCTATAAAGGCAATATCATTGTTGTTGGTCGTCAGTCCGACGATACTCTGTTTGATGAAGCCGTAGCGACTTTTGAAGAAGACGCGGGCGCTTACAATCAGGGGGATGCGGAAGGCTTTATCAAACTGAATGCATTGCGGTTGCGGATTGCAGCTGATAAAGGGCGTGATCTGGGCTGATTACTTCTTTAAGAGCCTGTTCAGACGTAACTTCTGATGCAGGCTCAAAAATCCCTTATAGTTTCTCTAAACGTCGCCTTTGTAAAAATCCTTCTGGGCCGTCGTTACCTTCCTCAGATAATTTCTCGACTCTTCACGAGGGTGTCGCTGGGTTAGCGCCCAGTACACCTGCTCTGGCTGCATGCTGTTCAGAATATCCATGGCTTTACCACGATCCGAATGGAAGGTTTTTAATACATTGCCTGTCCCGCCGTTGTAAGCGGAGATCACTGCGTAATGTTTGGAGAGCGGATCCTGAACACTTTTCAGGTAATGAGTTTGCAACAGGTGTAAGTAAGCGACACCCGTATCCACATTGTTCCAGGGCTGAAACAGGTAAGTCTTGGTGGGCTGGTCATTACGGTTTTTCAAACGCTGGAATACGTCCCGCCCTGCGGTAGCAGGAATGATCTGCATCAGCCCGTAAGCGTTAGATGGACTGACCGCATAAGGGTTAAAAGAGCTTTCTGTGCGCATCACAGCGTAGATCAGGCTCTCATCCACATTATATTTACTGGCATGCTGTCGTACGATGTCGGCGTATTGATACTGTCGCTGTTCAAGATGATTATTGACCAGATCAATATCTACCGAATAGATTGTTCCCCGGCTGCTGTTGCGGGTGGCCTGGTGGTTAACGGTCAGGTAATCCGCAAAGTTGCCAGCGCGCCACTCCCAGCGAATGGGCTGGTTTTCATGGTCCAGCACCTGCCCGTACAGCATGGGTTCTTCGCCCAGTTCAATGGCTTTATCGCTGAACAGGTCGACTTTATCCGGATCGTAAGGCGTCAAAAGCGTGATAATGATGGCGTGGCGCAGGTCTTCCTGGTCCAGAGTTTCTACGTGTATTTTGCCGGTTTCAAAGTTAACAAATACACGGGTGCGGTAGTTGTTGGTGTATTTAACGTATTCGTTATTTGTCGCCTGCCTTTCATCGCCCCAGTTGGTTTGTGCCTGCCGGGCCAGTGTTCGAACCAGTGCCTCAAAAGCAATTTCGTCTTTTTTAATGTTTCTGAGGGTGTTGGTCCAGTTCGGGTTATTGTTTGAAAGTTCTCTGACAATGACTTTGCTGGCATCGTTGGAGCAGCCGGGTAAAAGGATAAAAACAGAGAGAAGAAAAGCGATTAAACGACAGTTTGTCATAGAGTGCGCGCGTCCCTGGCAACAGGCTTCAAGTGAGTAGTGTTTGTTTATTTATGAATAAAGACGAAGGAAACGATGGATACCGGTTCCTTCGTGATCAGCGTTTAGCCTTTCAGACCTTTTGTCGCACCTTTCATCTGGATCAGTTCAATCTTATAACCGTCCGGGTCAGTGACAAAAGCGATTTCTGTGCTTCCGCCCAGTACCGGACCCGGCTCACGGGTGATGTTGCCGTTGTTGGCCCGAATGGTGTCACAGGTGGCGTAAATATCGTCAACACCAATGGCGATATGACCAAAGGCTGTGCCTTGATCGTAGCTGTCGGTACCCCAGTTGTAAGTCAGCTCAATCACTGCCTGTTCAGACTCATCGGCATAGCCAACGAAAGCCAGGGTATATTTGTACTCTTCGTTGTCATGCTTCCGCAGCAGCTTCATGCCAAGAACATCGGTGTAAAAAGCAATGGCACGATCCAGGTCGCCAACACGCAGCATAGTGTGTAGAACTCGCACAAGGCACTCCAGTTCTGTTTGTGAGAAAAGGGAAAAGTTTAAAGGCTCTATGTCGCTTTGGAAATAGCTGCATTTAAACGCTACGAAAGCAGAGAGGGTAGCTGCTGTGGGAATAGCTGGCTAATTGCAGATAAAAACAGCCCCGATCGGTAAGTACAAAACTTTGTGTATCTGTTATTTTAATTGTTAGCATTTAACTTATTGATGATTGCTTGCGTTCTGTATATATTTCATAAAACTTTTCAGAAAGTTAGATTTCAGAGAAACCTGATAAAAGGGATCTGAAATTTCGCCAGTAACCGTTTGCATAGTGCGAACAAAACTAACCGTATGGAAGGAGGAGTAATAGACGAATTATTCAAAGCTAACTAATCGAAATGTTGAACCTTAGGGTTCGTTGCTAATCGCGCACAAGGAGGTGTGCTTTAAAGAATGTCTATCCAGCTCATTTCCTTTTTTCTCTGTTTCACCTGAAAACCATCAGCCAGTGGTTTTAAGAAAATCTATTTAGCTTAATGTTCATTATTGAAGCAGCTCGTACTCAGGTTAGTTTGATGAGAAAGCCCTGATCTTTTATCAAGGCTTGAAGTATTTACAGTTTCAGGATCCGGATAAGCTGAATATAGTCGCCAGTTGCAGGCACTCTTCAATAATTATCTTTCGCATGAACTGGTGAACAGGGTCGTTGTCACAGCGTGGATGCCACATAGCATAAGTAGGGGAGGGCGCCATTTGCTCCAATTTATGGAAGTGGAGATCGGGGTTGTTACTGAGGGCGTATTTATCAGCCTCAAAGCAGAAAGCAACATTTTCTGACCCCGGGATGATGTCTCTTAGTAACTCGAATGACGGTGCAATAAAGCTCACTGACCGCGTGAGGTTTCTGGACTGAGTGATTTGAGACAGCTCATGTTCGATATATCCATATGGATAGCGTTGTATGGTTGGGTAGCTGAAAATTTTCTCAAAGCTGTAATCCGTTTTTCGGATTGGGTGTTTTTTGTCAGTAACCAGGTAGATGCTCATGGTCGCAATGAGGTGACTATTGAGCTCTGGAACCTGTTCTGGCAGATTGTACAGCACAACATCTGCCATACCGGATGCCATGACTTCTGTTATCTTTTTTTGGGCAGGGATATGTTCGATGGTGATTGAAGGTGCCTCTGTCTTCAGTCGGGACAGTAACCGTGGAATTAGTAAACCCGCTCCAATAGGATCAGCCATGATACGAAAGGTAATGGTTGCTGTTTTTGGATTGAAGGGTTCGTCAAATAGAGAGTCCTGGAGGTTTGCCAGACTCTGATGCAGGCTTTTTTTGATGTTAGCGGCTCTGGAGGTGAGTGTGTACCCTTTACCTGACTTTACCAGAAGCTGGTCATCCAGTGCTGTTCTCAGTTTTGCCAGATGGTAACTGACATTCCCCTGTCGCATACTGAGCTGCCTTCCCACCTCGGAAAGGTTGCGGGTTTCCAGCAGTATATCCAGAACCAGTAGGGATTTTAGCTCCAGCGTGTGCAGCTTTTCATAGACACTTGGGGACATAAGATGAGAATGTGTGTGAAGATAATGTGGAGTGATTTTACTGATCAATATGCATTCATTCTAATGCAGAAATATTGATAAAGGGTATCTAAAGTGCAAAAAAGTAATATATGCCCTGTTGAGGCTGCAAGAGATATTGGTTTGCGAGTGTTGTCATAAGATATGTGGTCAGAAAAATTCGCTAAATTTTTTAAAAGCATACTAAAAAATCACTACTAACTTTCAGGATTGGATTCGGCAGCTGGATGGATGGTTGTCTGATAAGTTCCCTGAGGGGTGTATTTGCTGAAGCAGGGGGCAGATAAAACGCATTGGGTAGGGTTGGTGTTATAAAAATTTACACTACGTTACAAGCGGTTGGGCAGCGATAGCTGAAGCCATCACTGCTGTAAAATATTTTCAGGAGGATTTCAGACCAGTAATTTTTCTGCCGTCTACTTCGCCTTCAGCAAATTTTATCAGGTATTCTGAATCATCTTTTTGATGAAACTTGACCAGTACATAGTCCCAGTCTTTGGCAAACCAGATCCATGTCTGGCGTTTGCTGTTGTCTCGTTTGATTTTGACTCGCACAGTGTTCAGTTTGCCGACATCGGTTTCCAGCACTTCTTCACCTTCAATAATGAACTCCCGCTCGTAGACTTCATCATCATCGACAACAGGATAGCGCAGGTCTGTTTTTCCGGCAGCAAGGTCAAGCCCCAGCTGATATTGATAGGACAGTTTATCCTGTGCGTTAGCTGGAAACGCTACAGGCTGATCTTCATGATTCCATGTGGCCTGCATCTTCTGCCAGTCAAAGTGTGCTTCTTCGGGTTTGCTGCCAAACAGTCCGCCACGTTTATAGCGATAAAATACTGGCCTGACCCGATTCTTGTTTATGGTAAACCGGGTTGTTTCTGTCAGGCTGACAACACTGGCATCAGCTCCGAACTCCAGTACCCACTCATCGTCTTCTTTGCTCAGAGTACGGGACCCTCTGGCACTAAAACCACTATAGCGGGTGCTGTAACGGGCAGTAAACGGCTTTGGTTGTATGGTTTGAGTCGTCACTGCCGCTGTGGGTTTTCCAGCGGGAACCCCAGTCTGAGGTTCGGAGGCAGCAAAGGTAAAAGGTGCTGCCGTCATCAGTAAAGTGCCAATGAGGGGCAGGCTCTTCAGGGTTTGATTAATAATCTTTGGCATTGTTGGTCCAGATTTTTTTCCTGCACTGAATATCCTTGTTTGGGAAGGGGCTGATTGTCAAGCCATACCGCATTGTCCTTACAGATGAGTCGGCCAGAGCAGAGCCAGTCTAAAGCCAGTGGGTAGACCTTTTGTTCCATGGATTTCACCCGTTGTTCAAGGGTCTGGACAGTATCAGAGTGACGGATGGGCAGGGTGGATTGAAGGATTATGGCACCGCTGTCGAGTTCTGCTGTAACAAAATGAACTGTTGTTCCATGTTCGCAGTCGCCAGATTCCAGGGCGCTCTGGTAGGTGTTCAGTCCTTTATGTTTTGGCAGCAGGGAAGGGTGGATGTTGATAAGCCTGCCTGAAAAGTGCCGGACAAATTTACTGGACAGAATGCGCATATAACCGGCAAGAACGACATAATCAGGATTCAGCTGGTTAATCTTCTGCATCATGTGCTGGTCGAATAAGCTTCGGTCCGAAAAGTCTTTGTGGTCAAAGGCGTGCTGAGGGATATTGGCGTTTGCAGCTCGCTGCAGTCCGTAAGCGTCAGGACGGTTACTGAAAACGGCAACGATTTCGTAATGAGAATCAGGCTGCTGGTCAATCAGTGCCTGCAGAGTGCTGCCATTTCCAGACAGCAGGACGACGACGCGTTTGCGGCTCATGCTCGTGCTCATGGCTAGGTACGGGTACGGCTCTTTATTGTAACGCTATATTGTATTAGCGGCTTATTATAGCGTTGATCGTGTGACTCCCATACAGAAATATGGGAGTCCATGGTTAGCCCGGTATTACAGGAGCTTATCGATAAACGACCTGTTCGCCTTCACCAGTCTCCATGTGACCGATGACAAAGGCGTCTTCGCCCAGCTCGTTTAAACGGGTAACAGCCTGCTCAGCCTGTTCCGCAGGTACGCAGATCACCATGCCAACACCGCAGTTGAAGGTCAGGTACATTTCAGACTGGGCGATGTTGCCACCCTCCTGCAGGAAACGGAAGACCTGTGGGATGTCCCAGCTGCTGGTATCAATAACAGCGCGACAACCTTCCGGAATCACCCGTGGCAGGTTTTCGGTTAACCCGCCACCGGTAATGTGTGCCATGGCATGTACCGGCATTTCTTTGCACAGTTGTAACAGGGATTTGACGTAAATGCGGGTAGGGGCCAGCAGTGCATCAGCCAGAGGCTTGCCGTCGACTTCCTGAGTCAGGTCAGCGTCAGTGACTTCCAGAACTTTACGGATCAGGGAGTAACCATTGGAATGTGGGCCGCTGGATTTCAGTCCGATGAGAACATCACCGGCAGATACGCTGGACCCATCAATGATATTTTCTTTTTCCACAATGCCGACACAGAAACCGGCCAGATCGTAATCTTCACCCTGGTACATGCCGGGCATTTCTGCGGTTTCACCGCCAATCAGGGCGCAGGCAGACTGTTCGCAGCCTTTGCCGATGCCGGTGACGACCTGTTCTGCTACATCGACGTTCAGCTTGCCTGTTGCGTAATAGTCGAGAAAAAACAGAGGTTCAGCACCACATACCAGCAGGTCATTGACGCACATGGCCACCAGATCGATGCCGATGGTGTCATGCCTGTTCAGGTCCATGGCCAGTTTCAGTTTAGTGCCTACACCGTCGGTTCCAGAGACCAGGATGGGCTCCTTATAACCTGCCGGGATCTGGCAGAGGGCTCCGAAGCCGCCCAGTCCGCCCATCACTTCCGGGCGTCTGGTGGCTTTTGCTACATGCTTGATACGTTCAACCAGTGTGTTGCCTGCACTGATGTCTACGCCAGCATCCTTGTAGCTAAGAGAAGAGCTAAGAGAGTCTTTGGAGGAATCGCTGTCGATTTTACTCATAAGAGGTGGTTCCGCACCTAACTATTTATGTCGAACTAAGTCGAGGGTCAATGATCAGAGCGCGCATTCTAGCGTAAAGCTTGGTGATGATGCGAGTTTTTACCTGTTGTGCGCTGGGTACTTATGGCAAAATCTATTTTTTGATTAGTTTTCAAGGTTTCAGGCATGTCGTTAGCTGTCATGGCTTGTTGTGTGGCGAAAGCAAAAAGTAGCGTGGCGAAAGCAGAAAGTAGCGTGGCGAAAGCAAAAAGTTTGAAGTTTTCGGGAAGTCCAGCGTTGCGGCTGCCGCGTCAGGTATTGCTGTTATTGGCCTGTTCATTGCTGTTGCTCTTGTCTCAGTCATCTCCGGCATCCCAGATCAATAACCTGTATCAGGTAGAGGTGCCGGTATCCAGTCAGGGCAGTAGTGACCGCAGCCGGGCAACGTCCAGGGCGATGTCGGAAGTGCTGGTCAGGGTCACTGGGCAGCGTCAGACACTGGCTGACCCCGCAATAAAAAGTGCATTACAGAAAGCGACCAGCTACCTGCAGGGATTCAGCTATCGCCGTGATGAAGTAGGCGGGCAGCGACAGCTGATGCTGGTGACTCAGTTTGATGACAAGGCGATAACCCGTCTGCTTCGCGACAATGGTCTGGGTATCTGGGGAGGGAACCGGTCGACCACTCTGATGTGGTTAGCAGTTGATGAGGACGGTCGTCGGCAGATTCAAAGTAGCGGCAGGTCAACCAAACTGTCCGAAAACATTGATCAGGTATTCGATCAGCGAGCTTTACCGCTGATCTTTCCGGTCATGGATTTTGAAGACAACCTGGCCATCAGTGCCGTGGATGTCTGGGGACTGTTTTCCAGCAAGTTGACAGAAGCGTCAGTGCGCTACGGTTCCGAATCCATTCTTGGTGGTCGCCTCTCGGTCAGCCAAACGGACAAGGGTGAACGGTACAATGGTCGATTGGTTCTTCTGTTTAGAAACCAGCGATTTGATGCCAGCATCGAAGACCTGAGTGCTAAAGGTGTTGCGCTCGCTATGGCGGACCTGGTGGGTAACACCCTGTCCAGACATTATGCAGTGACGGCAGGTAGCAGTGAGAACCCCATACTGCGTATTGATGGTACAGGTACTACCAAAGCCTATGCAGGGGCCATTGCTTATGTAGAAGGTTTAACGGCAGTACGAAATGTTATGGTAAAACGGGTGTCAGGGGATCAGCTGGAGCTGGAACTCACCATTGATGGTACTGTTGAACAACTGTCAGACTCCATTGCCCTGGAACGTCGGCTGCAAAAGGTGGAGTCGGATGCTGGCAGTGGTGAAGGCTATCTGCACTATCGCTGGCGTGGGCGGTAAATAAAAACAATAATCCTGCAGGAATGGGTATGACCATAAGACAACGCTGGATGCTGGCAGGCGTGGCCCTGGCCACCGGGGTAGTGATTCATTTTCTAAGTCCTATCCTTGCACCTTTTGTGGTCAGTCTGGTGCTGGCCTATCTGGGTGATCCAGTGGCAGACAGACTGGAAAAAATGGGTATGAGTCGCTCGCTGTCGGTGACGGTGGTATTTCTTGCCCTGTTTGTAGCCGGTCTGGTGTTGTTGCTGGTGCTGATTCCTGCACTGTTTCATCAGATCAAAACCGTGATACAACTGCTGCCAGTCTGGGAAGCCTGGGTACGCAACAATGTTGTGCCAGAATTGTTGACATATATCGAGGTGGACCCTGAATGGTTTGACCTGAGCATAGTGGTTAAGCAACTGGCGACCGAGTGGCAGCAAACCGGTGGCATTATTGCAGACCTGAGTCGTAAGGTAACGTCTTCAGGGCTGGTGATCGCTGGCTTTGTCGTTAATCTGTTTCTGGTTCCGGTGGTGACGTTTTATCTGCTCAGGGACTGGGACAAAATGATGCAGCACCTGCGCCTGATTATGCCCCTGAATATGGAAGCAGAGATCGTTACTCTGTCAAAAGAGTGCGATGAAGTGCTGGGAGCCTTTCTAAAAGGGCAATTAATGGTTATGCTGGCGCTCGGTGTAATTTATGGCGCTGGCTTGTGGCTGATCGGGCTGCAGTTCGCTATGCTGATTGGTCTGTTGGCAGGGCTGGCGAGCATTATTCCCTATATGGGATTTTTTGTAGGTTTTGCCACGGCAATCATTGTTGCACTTTTCCAGTTTGACCAATACTGGGCTTTGCTGGCTGTGACGGCTGTCTTTACAGCTGGACAGGTGTTGGAAGGTTATGTCCTTACACCATGGCTGGTTGGGGATAAAATTGGTTTGCACCCGGTGGCTGTTATTTTTGCCTTAATGGCAGGTGGACAGCTGTTTGGTTTCATTGGCATGCTGATTGCACTGCCACTTGCTGCAATTATTATGGTACTCTTGCGTCATCTGCATCGGAATTACAAGGCAAGTGACCTTTATCATGCGGGCGAGCCTGGTGAGAAACCTGAGGAGTGAGCCATGAAAGGTGTAACAGAATACCTAACACCGGTGCCAGAAAAGTCAGGGGCTGTAGCGTTCTTTATGCGTAGGGCAGTGCCTGTGAAATATTATCAATCCATTGCCTGATGTCGTATATGAGTCTGCCTGTGCAATTGCCGCTCAGCGTCCAGTTAAGGGACGATGCCACATTCGCTAACTTTTTCAGCGGACAGAATGCTGCATTGGTTAATATGCTGGATATTGATCGACAAGTTCCCGGCATAGAGACTGAGCAGTTTATATATCTGTATGGTTCCAGTGGTGTGGGTTGCAGTCATTTACTGCAGGCTGCCTGCCATCAAGTCGATAGTCGCCAGGGGCGCAGTATTTATCTGCCAATGAATGAACTGGTTCACTATCCTTCAAAACTTCTGGAAGGGATGGAGAGTCTGCAGCTGGTCTGTATTGATGATATCAATGCGGCGGCAGACATTCCTGAATGGGAAGAAGCCCTGTTCGACCTTTTCAACCGTCTGCGCGATGCCAACACCCGTTTGCTGGTAGCGGCTGACTGTCCTCCCAAAGCCCTGAAAATTGAGTTGCCAGACCTGGTTTCCCGGCTCAGCTGGGGGGTGGTGTTTCAGGTTCAGCCACTGACCGATAAAGAAAAGGTCGCCGCTCTGCAGTTGCGTGCTCATCTGCGGGGGCTGGACATGAATGAAGACGTTGCCCGCTTTATTATCTATCGCAGCAACCGCGATATGGGACATTTATTCAGGATTCTTCAGAAGCTCGACAGTGCATCATTGAGAGCTAAAAGAAAGCTGACCATTCCTTTTGTGAAACAGGTTATGAGCTGGTAGTTAACGACTTAATCCTGCGAAGCATCTGTTTGCTCTTTTAAACCTGCGTAACCAGAGAGTATTTATGCAAAGCCAGTCGCAGTCTCGTTGGTTTGTAAGTGTCTTAGCCGGACTGCTTATTTTCCTGACTCTTTTGTCAGGTTATTTCCTTTTGCCCGAACGACTGGCCCGGCATTTTCTGGAAAGACTGTCTCAGGAATCCGGTGTTGAGATTCTGCCGGTGCGGGCAGATTACTCCCTGCTTAGTAGGGAACTGATTCTTAAAGATTCCGACCTGTATCTGCTGCCGGGACTAAAGATCAGTGCCGATGAAGTGCGCGTGCGTATTCCCCTGTCAAAACTCACTTCGTCTGATCCCCTGCAACTATCCAGCCTTTATTTTCAGAGCCCTTTTGTTAATGTTGACCTTGATCTTCTGGGCAGTTCCGGGGCAGCTGAATCTTCATCGCTTCAGGAATATCTGGCAACCGTCGTAAAGTATTTTGAGCTGGGCAAGGGCGGCCTGTTTCTCTCTCGCAGCGGGGCGCAACCTCTGGCGGCTTCTCTGGCCTATCAGTCCATGCGGATACAGACCGGCGATAGAGGTGAATTAAGACTGACGGTTGATGGTTTACCAGAGAAGGGTGACTGGGCATTCCAGGGGCAGTTCGACCTGAACACTGGTGAGCTTAATGGTGAGTTTGATGTCTGGAGTGTGCCACTGGCTACGATTCAGGCAGCTTTCCCAAACAGCCAGTTTGATCACTGGGAACAGGTGACAGTCAGTGGTAACCAGAGCTTTTTCTGGTCGCCCCGGCAGAGTGTCAGTATGGAAGGGAGCCTGGTGCTTCAACAGGGGGTTGTGAGCTTCTCTGAGGACCAGAAATTTCGCTGGGATGAGCTTGAACTGCTGGGCTTCTCCCTGTCCGATGGCCACGTATCGGTGGTTAAAGGCTCTCTGAATGGTGCTGATGTACTTTTGAGTGAGCAGGCGCTGGCGTTGTTGCCAGAACAGCTGAAGGTGTTTTCCGAGCTGGAACTCAGGCGGCTGAATCTATTTACCCATCCGGACCAATGGCAAAGCAGTCAGGGAAAGCCGGAGCTGGGTAATCTGAACGGACAGCTTGGCCACAATGGTGAGTCCGGACTTACTTTAAAAGGGACGGCTTACGCTTTGCAGACACTACCGGTTGCTGTTGACGCAGAGCTTCATGCTGATGGTCATGGCAAAGCCCGGTTTAATCTGAGAGAAGTCGACCTTGGCAGTGTTTCAAAACAGAAACGGGTTGTGGCTGGTTATGATCTGGCAGACAGTACGATGAATGCCGTTATGCAGTTGTTCTGGGGAGCAGGTGAACGACATGCGAAAGGGCGGCTGACGTTTACCCGGTTTAAAGCACGACCCGACAATGATTCAGCAATAGACTGGAATCTGTCGTTAATTCAAGCTGCAATGACGGACAAAAAAGGACGAATTATTGTGCCCGTTGCGGAGCGTAAGTTATCTGATGAACCCCTGCCTTCTGCACTGGTGAATCTGTTACAGGACAGTGTAAAGGTAAGTCTCAAGCGTGTGACGGATGAACCTTTCCAGTACCTGGGCCGGGTTTCAGGCAGTCAGGAGCCTCTGGTTGAAGCGATTGATTACGTACCGGGGCGAGCCCTGTTGTGTAGTGAATCTGAACAAACGGTTCATCAATGGACAAATGTATTGAATCGCAGACCTGCCCTTGATTTATCCTTTCAGGGGCTTGCTTCTATAAAGGCCGATAAGCCGGGTCTGGCCAGGGCTGAGTTAGATGCAGACCTGCTGGAATTGTATTCTACCCTGCTTAAAAAAGAGTCAGAAAGCGTTGCCGGAATTCCTTTGCAGACCCGGGAACAGTTGATTGAACAGATGTATCTGCGTATCCATAATCGCCGCCTTCCGGAAATAGGTGAGGAGACACAACAGCAGCGAGTTGTCAGGGCAGAAAGCTGGTTGGTGGATCACTGGCCGGTCAAGCCGGAAAGTCTACAGAACCTGGCTGAAGAACGAGCGGAAACGATTAAGAATTGCCTGCTGGAAGCAGGGGTAGACAGCAGTCGTTTGCATATTGAGCCTGCTCAGGTGGTTGATGAGCAGGCCCGGATGCACTTCAAACTTCTCTATTAACCCGGCTCTGCCAGCGGATAAACAACAGAGACACGCTAAAAAGAAGACAGCTGATGCCTGCTGTCAGCCAGCCATGTAGTGATTCGGGCTGGGCAGAAACCGATAAAACCCCACTGATAAAATAGAAACACAGAATAAAGCACAGCCATGCGGCTGACCTTGGGTTACGTTTTAACAGCCCGTACAGGGGCAGAGTCAGGGGTATAAGCTGAATAGCGGTAATGGCCAGTCTGGAACCCGGTGGTGGATTCAGCCACCAGGTTTCCGCCAGCAGCGCCAGCGCCAGGCTGACGTATAAGCCCATGGTTAACGAGTAAATGAAGGCTGCCTTTTTTATCATTGTCTGGTCGTTCAGTTTGTTGCAGTGGCTCATCTCAGAGGATTTCCAGAACAGACTCCGGTGGTCTGCCAATACGGGCCTGCCCTTTATTGACAACAATCGGGCGTTCAATCAGCCTGGGATATTTCAGCATTGCCTGAATCAACTCTTTGTCATTCAGCTGAGGGTTTTTCAGGTTATTATCCTTGTACTCCTGCTCCCCTTTTCTCATCAGTTCTCTGGCTGTTAAGCCCAGTTGTTTCAGCAGAGTTGTCAGGGTGGCTTCGTCAGGAGGGGTTTCCAGGTACAGGATGATGTCCGGGCTGATGCCATGCTCTTCTAACAGGGCTAGTGTCTGGCGAGATTTGGAACAACGTGGGTTGTGATAAATGGTGACAGCCATGCAGGTTTCCTCGTTTTTTACTCTTTTTCTTGTTCAGGCGAAGAGTAAACCCGATTGTGGCTCTGCACAACCGCTTAAGGTGCTCTTTTGAAGAGCCGCTTTTGTTGAGCAAATGTTGTGTAATTTGTCGGCGTGGAACTGGAGAGTGTTCAGAAGAACGAATATGCTTCTGCTTTCGTCGCAAACAGAATTGAGAATCATTATGTTACGCAGCAGGCATTGGTTGTTAGGGTGTTTTGCCATATTGCTGGCGGGCTGTGCCAGCCAGAGAATTGACTGGGATTATGATACATCTTCCAGGGCTCAGCAGCAGATGAACAGCTGGAAAACCTATGCCTGGCTGACGGTTGATAAAGATCAGTCGTCGGCTTATCACCTGGACGGCCTGCAGGATCGCAGGGTGCGTGCTGCCGTAAACCGTGACCTGCAAGCCAAAGGATTCAGGCTGGTGGATGAGTCTGACGCAGATTTTCTGGTCAACTACCTCACTAAAACCAAAACCCGCCGGGAAGAGAATCATGTTTCTACCTCGCTGGGGTACGGCATTAACAGCTGGGGAGTGGGCGTGCAGTCGGAAACCCGTGTGAGGGATTATGAGGAGGGTTCGCTGATGGTCGATTTTATTGATCCTGCCAGTAAAGAGCTGGTCTGGCGTGGTCGCTCTCAGGCGCTCATTCCTGACCGTTCGACCCCGGAAAAACGCACGCAGCAGATTAATAATGCAGTCGATGCCATTCTTAAAGGCTTTCCGCCAACCTCTGGAAGCTGATATCCTGACTGGATAAAGGGGTAAAGGTGAAAATAGCCTTTACTCCTGATGTGCTGAGGAGCAGCTCATGGTCAGGCCCGATATTTCCCTGCGTTCCATCAAACAACTGCTGTTGTTTATCAAGTCCACAGTTGAGCGATTCGTTCAGAACGGCTGCATGGACAGTGCCGCTGCCCTTACCTATACCACGCTGTTTGCCGTGGTGCCTTTGATGACCGTTACTTACAGCCTGCTGTCCGCCATTCCCAGCTTTCAGGATATTGGCGAAACGGTACAGTCTTTTATCTTCAATAATTTTGTGCCAACGGCGGGTGAAACCGTACAAACGTATCTGGTCAGTTTTTCCCAGCAGGCGCGCAAGCTGACGGCGGTCGGTGTAGTGTTTCTGATTGTGACCGCCTTTATGATGTTGAAAACTGTGGATAAGGCCATTAATAAGGTCTGGCAGGTAGACAAGGTACGCCGTGGCGTTTCCGGTTTTTTGCTGTACTGGGCTATTTTGAGCCTTGGACCGTTTTTGATTGGTTTGGGTTTTGTTCTGACCTCTTACCTGGCTTCGCTGAAATTTATTTCTGATACGACAGCTTTTTTCGGTGCAGAATCTGCCCTGTTGCGATTGATGCCGGTGTTGCTCAGTACAATGGTGTTAACACTGCTCTATGCGGCGGTGCCTAACCGCAAGGTGCCTTTTCGGTATGCTTTAACAGGAGCGGTGGCCATCGCTACGGTGCTTGAAGTCGCCAAAGGTGTCTTTGCACTGTTTATTGCTCAGGCACCGACGTATGAACTGGTGTATGGTGCCTTTGCTGCGGTTCCTGTTTTTCTGGTCTGGATATACCTGAGCTGGAACCTTGTTCTGCTTGGGGCGGTTATGGTACGCAATCTGACGATGTCAGTAGGGCAGCAAAAGGATGAGCACTGGCCACCCCTGTTGGGGCTTCTGGTGGTACTCTCCATGTTTCGTCAGCAGTTTTGTCAGGGTAAAACGGTCAATTATAAAATGTTCCAGAATGAATGGCCTCTCTCCCTGGAAGACTGGGAACGCTATATTGTTCTGTTGCAGGAGCAGGGGTTGATCTGTAAAAGTCATCAGGGGGAGCTGGTACTGGTTCAGGATTTACGACAAATGCCGCTTGCTTCGTTCTGTCAGCAACAGCCCTGGCCCATGCCCGACGCACTCTCTCTGGCGAACATCACCCGGGAGGGGCGTCCGCAGTGGTTTTCAGAGTTAATGGACCGGCTTCTGCATGTGAATGAAATCAGGGCAGCGGCGCTTGATATTAATCTTGATGAGCTTTACCAGTGATTTTGTTGAGTGGGTCCGTTACATCAATCGCAACCTGTCGATAGTGCGTGTTGGGGCGATGCTGGTTTCGGCAATACAGTCCGCGAACTGCGTTACTCAGGTAGCCCAACCCTGCCAGTTGTCCGGACCACGTTGTAACCACTTTTTTCCAGCTCCAGCAGCCGTTTCATTGCTGGATCTTGCCGTTCTCAAAGACTGACAAGCTTAGACTATTGTCAAAAATCCCCAAAAACTGACTTTCGTCAACAAAGTATCCGTTTGATGTAACCGGTTGCTGAAACCGGTTACATTTCCTGTTCAGGATTGTTATCGTAATAACCGTAATAAGAAAAACTGGTGCGTAATACCAGAGTCGGTAAAAAACCATAAGCCAACGGAAAGAAGCTCGACAGGTCTGTACAGAGCTTTGTTTCCAGAAAAAAACAGATTGATAGGAAGTGGTATCTTGGGGGTCTCGATGGAAAATTTTGCGAATAAACTGGAGCAAACGCTGATGCCGGTGGCTACCCGGCTGGCTAATATCAAGTATCTGATCGCCCTGCGGGATGGCATGGTGTATGCCATGCCTTTCTTTATCGTCGGTTCGATCATCCTGCTGTTGCTGAACCTGCCACTGACTGACCCGAGCAACTTCATGTACTCTGAGTGGTACACCAACCTGATGGCTGAACACAAAGGCAACTGGCTGCAGCCGTTTTATGCGACACTGGGTATGTCGTGTCTGTTTATTTCCTTTGGTATTGGTTCCAGCCTGGGTAAACAGTATGGATTGCCAGAGGTGACCAGTGGTTTTCTCTCCCTGTTTGCATTCCTTATGGTCGCTGCGCCGGTTGATGGCTGGCCGCCTGCCATTAATGCCAGTTATCTCGATAGTAAGGGCATGTTTACTGCGATCGTGTTCTCTTATCTGGCAATAGAAGTGTATCGTTTCATGCAGACCCGCAATATGACTATACGTCTGCCTGAACAGGTTCCGCCTGCTATTGCCCGTTCGTTTGAATCATTGACACCGGTAATTGCACTGATCCTTATTCTTCAGCCTCTTAATCTGCTGGTCGCTTCTGTTGGTGAAGGTGGCATGCTGGTGCCTCAGCTGATGATGGACATCTTCAAGCCTCTGGTCAGTGCCGCTGATTCTCTGCCAGGTCTGCTGTTTATTGTTTTGCTGGTGCATGTGTTGTGGTTCTGTGGCTTGCATGGTGCCAACATTGTAACGGGTGTGATTGGCGCAATTATGCTGACCAATCTGTCTGCCAACCAGGCTGCCCTGGAAGCGGGCGAAGCTCTGCCAGCCATTTTTGCCGGTGGCTTCCTTGACAGCTTTGTTTATCTCGGTGGTTCCGGTGCGACCCTGGGACTGGCGATTGCCATGGCGATCAGCAAGAGTGCTCACCTGCGTTCCATCGGCCGGCTGTCTGTTGTTCCGGGTCTGTTCAACATCAATGAGCCGGTATTGTTTGGTGCGCCTATTGTGATGAACCCGATCCTTGGTATTCCTTTCATTCTGGTGCCGCTGATCAATGTAACGGTGGCTTATGTTGCAACCTCTCTGGATCTGGTTGGCCGTGTTGTAGCCCTGGTACCCTGGACAACACCCGGACCTCTGGCTGCTTTCCTGGGTACTAACTTCAGTATCAGCGCCCTTATCCTGAGTCTGGGGCTGGTTGCTTTCTCTACGGTTGCTTACCTGCCATTCCTGAAAGTCTATGCCAGGTCTCTGGAATCACAGGAAATGGAACAGACACAGGGAGAGACCGTCACTGCCTGATGAATCTTTGAAATGTTGTGTGTGTTGTGTGTGCGAAAGTGTGTGTTGAGAAAAGGGAGCCGGCTATATGCCGGTTTCTCTTTTGAGGTAGCCATAAAGACAGGTCATTGGGTTCTGCAATCAAGGCTCAAATAATATGAATATGCAATCAGTAGATTTGACTGATGTAAGTGCATCCATTCGCCGGTATGATCACAGCACGATTTCGTTATCACGATCGTCCTTTCTCACTATCGCCCTTTACGGAGAGCTTTTTTATGGTAGCCATTGGTACCCCTGGTTCTGTTTCTGCAACAAAGGTGTTGCTGCTGGGTTCTGGCGAACTCGGAAAAGAGCTTGTGATCGAGTTACAGCGACTTGGGGTGGAAGTGATTGCTGTTGATCGCTATGACAATGCGCCCGCCATGCAGGTGGCTCATCGTCGCCATGTTATCAATATGCTGGATGCTGATGCGCTCAGGGCGCTGATCGCTGAGGAACGCCCTGACTATATTGTGCCGGAAATAGAAGCCATTGCTACCGATGTTCTGGTGGATGTTGAACGTGAAGGCATGACTACCGTCGTACCCTGTGCGCGTGCAACCCAGCTTACGATGGATCGGGAAGGGATTCGCAGGCTGGCAGCAGAAGAACTGCGACTGCCGACTTCGCCATTTTCCTTTGCAGAATCGGAACAGGAACTGCGTGATGCGGCTGAAGAAATTGGTTTTCCCTGTGTGGTTAAACCGGTAATGAGTTCTTCCGGCAAAGGTCAGAGTGTACTGAAGTCGGATGGTGATATTACCTCTGCCTGGGACTACGCCGTGGAAGGCGGTCGTGCAGGTAAGACGCGGGTCATTGTTGAAGGCTTTGTGGATTTTGATTATGAAATCACCTTGCTGACGGTTCGCTCCCGGCAGGGGACTTATTTCTGCGCGCCGATCGGTCATCGTCAGGAAGGAGGAGACTATGTGGAATCCTGGCAGCCGCAGAGAATGTCGGATCTGGCATTACAACAAGCTGAGTCGGTAGCTGGTGCGATTACCGGTGCGCTTGGCGGGTATGGTGTGTTTGGTGTTGAACTCTTTGTGAAAGGGGATGAAGTCCTGTTTAACGAAGTGTCTCCACGTCCTCACGATACGGGAATGGTGACCCTGATTTCGCAGAATTTCAGCGAATTTGCACTCCATGCCCGTGCTATTCTCGGGTTGCCTGTAAGTCATATACATCAATCCAAAGCAGCTGCGTCGGCAGTCATTAAGCCGTCTGGTAACTCCTCCCAGATTATGTTCAACAATTTAGAGGTTGCACTGTCGGAGCCGGAAACCGACTTGCGTCTGTTTGGTAAACCGGAAATAAATGGCGCCCGTCGTATGGGGGTCGCCCTGGCTCTGGGGGAGAATACTGAAGATGCCTGTAGAAAAGCCAGTAATACCGCTGCCCGCGTTAAAGTAAGCATTGTGTAGAAGCTGTTTCAATTGAGCCAAAAAACCGTGTTCCAGCTGGCAGGGTTCTCCTGCTACACTGGAAACCGGTCTAATGCTCAGGAGACTGCAAATGCTCAGATTGATTTCTCCGGTGAATATGCCTCTGCTGGTGGTTCTGGTGGCACTGCTGTCCTCCTGCAGTCAGCCTGAATTTACGGATAGTTCCGGTAAAGGGATAAGTCTCAGTGATGATCAGGGGCGCTGGCTGGCACTGAATATCTGGGCAGAGTGGTGTGACCCCTGTCGGGAAGAAATTCCGGAACTGAACGCCGTTTACCAGTCAG
The DNA here is from genome assembly GCF_040549045.1 of Endozoicomonas sp. NE40. NCBI lineage: Bacteria > Pseudomonadati > Pseudomonadota > Gammaproteobacteria > Oceanospirillales > Endozoicomonadaceae > Endozoicomonas > Endozoicomonas lisbonensis. The sequence continues at coordinate 4,050,064 of NZ_JBEWTB010000002.1, forward strand.
ACGCTATCCGGGTTCTGGGTTACGACTTTGACAACAGTCAGGGGACTGAGCTGGATAACAAAATCGCTAAACTCGCTATTGGTTTTCCCGTGTTGACCAGTAGTCCGCTCGAACGCCTGAAAACTCAGACTCCACAGGTCTTACCCGCCACCTTTATTGTTAGTCCCCGGGGCGAGCTGGTTGAAACCTTGTATGGTCCCCAGACACAAAATACTATTGAGCAGGCAATTCGCAAACAACAGACAAAGGTGACAGCGGGTGGCTAAAGTTTGTAAACGTGCGCTGGTTAAAGGCAGGGTTCAGGGAGTCTGGTATCGTGGTTCAACTCAGCGAAAGGCTCAGGAGCTGGGAATTTCTGGCTGGGCAAAAAATCTTGCGGATGGACGGGTAGAAGTTCTGATGTGTGGCGAGGAGTCCGCGCTGACAGAACTGGCAAGCTGGCTTCATGAAGGGCCGCCCGCGGCTCAGGTTGAATCGGTGAGCGTATCCGAGGAACCCTGGCAGGCGTTTGAAACCTTTACGACTGGTTAGACCATACCTTAATCATTTTTCCAGTGCCTGTTCCAGTTTTTGTACACTCTTTCCGGGTACCAGGTTTGGCCAGGGCTGCCATTGTACCGTGCCAGAGCCCGGGTAAGGTTGCCGGACTCCCGCTCCAGATAGTGACTTAAAATAGCACTGCCATAGCGGAGGTTGGTTTCAATGTCCGTCAGGTTGTCATCCGGGCGACCAATCACACTTTTCCAGAAAGGCATAACCTGCATTAATCCCTGGGCGCCAGCGGAAGAAACAGCAAAGCGGTCAAAGGAGGATTCGGTATGGATAAGTGCCAGAACCAGTTCTGCTGGCAGGTTGGTGCGGGATGCTTCCCTGTGTACACTTTGTAACAGCTGGATTCGTTGTCCGGGGTCTTTGATAAAGGGCTGCATGCGCTGGGACATGACCAGCAACCAGACTTCAGCTTCAAAGCGGTCGGTAAAACTGTCGGCGTGGCGCAGGTTATCCTGCAACGACTGGATAAGCAGAGGGTCGTGCCGCTGTTGCGCCACGGCAAAAGCCGGAAGCAGCAGGGCAACGATGAGCAGACTTCTTTTGAGGGTTATCTTAACCTGGTTTGTCTTTAGCTCGTGCATTGAGTTCTCATGTTGGAGTTACCCTGAAGAGTTTTTCGGCGGTTACGCGAACGACTTCAGACTTCTACAGATTTAAAATTCTTGCTGTTAATTGCTGATGTTGTAAAAGTCCGTCGCTTTGATTTTTGGAATCCAGTTTATTGTGTTTTTCAGGTTGTGAAATGCTTTGTCATTATCTGAGATGCCATAAATAATTAAAAAATTGTTTTTGATATTTGACTTGATGCATTTGTCTAATAAATCAACACAATCTGGATGAGACAGTCCTAAATATGGGGTATCTGACCAGGGATTTTCTTGTGAACAGACGCCTCCAAATCTAATACAAATCACTTGAAGACCTTTTTTTGAAATCTTTTTTCCTGTTTTTTCTAATTGGATTTTACTCTCACCGTATGGAGAGACAGGATTAGGTTTTGTATTTAAATCAATGACTAAGTTCAATTCTTTATTAATGATTTTATATACGTCATGAGTGTGAACTGAGCTTGCCATAATCACTTTTGGGATATTTAAATTTAACGCTACCTCGTAAACATTGTTTGCCATGATTAAATTGTTTGGATCTGCTTTTTTACTCGAAAAGTTTTCTACTTTGCAATTCCAGGCTAAGTGAATAATGGCATCGATGTTTTGGTCTTTTAATTTATTTTTAAATCTTTCGTAATCTAAAATATTAGTGTCAGGCAAATCTATCAATATTAACTCATACTCTTCCTTCAGCCCGGTTGTTAGAACTTGTCCGATGCTTCCTTTATGTCCAGTTATACAAATTGTTTTTTTTGTCATCTTTTGTAGTAACCTCTTTTAATTATTTTTGTTTAAGGTTTCTCGCAGCAGAAGGGCGTGCCGCTGCTGCGCCCCGGCAAAGGCCGGAAGCAGCAGGGCAGCTAGGAGCAGACTTCTATTAGGGGTTAATTTAACCCAGTTTGTCTTTAAGCATTTGTGCGATGTCACTGAGAGCCACGTCTTCCCTGTCTGCAGCACTGCGGTATTTATATTCTACCTGATCATTGGACAGTCCACGGTCGCTCAGTACTACCCGGTGTGGAATGCCAATCAGTTCCATATCAGCAAACTTAACACCCGGGCTGGCTTTGCGATCGTCCAGCAGAACGTCGTAACCTGCTTCTGTCAGTTCCCTGTACAGGTTTTCGGCGGCTTCCCGAACGGCTTCAGACTTCTCCATCTTCAGGCCTACGATGGCAATCTGGAAAGGTGCAATGCTTTCCGGCCAGATAATGCCACGGTCGTCGTGGTTCTGCTCAATTGCGGCGGCCACCACACGGGAGACGCCCAGACCGTAGCAGCCCATCAGCATGGTGACAGCTTTGCCATTTTCATCCAGAACCTTAGCGCCCATGGCTTCGGAGTATTTGGTGCCAAGCTGGAAAATATGTCCTACTTCGATGCCGCGCTTCATGATCAGCTTGCCTTTGCCACATGGGCTTGGGTCGCCTTCTACCACATTGCGCAGGTCTTCAATACGGTCAAACCGGGCGTCACGTTCCCAGTTAATGTTGAAGTGGTGTTTGCCTTCAATATTGGCACCTGCGCCAAAATCGGACATAACGGCAACGCTGCGGTCAACAATGCATGGAATTTTGATACCAACCGGACCCAGAGAGCCGGGGCCTGCACCCATGATGTCCCTGATCTCTTCATCGGTGGCAAAACGCAGGGGCTCGGCAACGTCTGGCAGATGCTCTGCCTTGATTTCGTTCAGCTCGTGGTCACCACGAACCAGCAGGGCAACAAAGTCAGACTCTGTTTCTTCACTGGCGGCAACAATCAGCGTTTTAACGGTTTTTTCAACGGGCAGATTGAACTGTTCGACCAGGTTCGCAATGGTTTTGGCATCTGGCGTATCGACCAGCTCCATGTCTGCTGTGGGGGCAGCGCGGTCATGGGCAGGGGCTACCGCTTCAGCCTTTTCAACGTTGGCGGCGTAATTGCTTTCTTCGCAGAAAACGATGGCATCTTCACCGGAGTCTGCCAGTACATGGATTTCGTGGGAAGCGTTACCGCCGATGGAACCGGTGTCCGCTTCTACGGCGCGGAAGTTAAGACCCAGACGCTCGAAAATGCGGAAATAGGTGTCGTGCATGTTCTGGTATTCGGCGCTCAGGCACTCCTGATCCTTATGGAAGGAGTAAGCGTCTTTCATAATGAACTCACGACCACGCATCAGGCCAAAGCGTGGACGGATTTCGTCACGGAACTTGGTCTGAATCTGATACAGGTTGGCAGGCAGCTGCTTGTAGCTGCTGATTTCGTCACGAACCATATCGGTAATGACTTCTTCGTGTGTCGGACCGATAACGAAGTCACGCTGATGACGATCCTTCAAACGCAGCAGTTCCTGGCCGTACTGTTCCCAGCGACCGGTTTCCTGCCACAGCTCCGCAGGTTGAACCGCTGGCATCAGTACTTCCTGGGCGCCGGAACGATCCATCTCTTCACGAACGATCTGCTCGACTTTGCGAAGTACTTTCAGGCCCATTGGCATCCAGGTGTACAGTCCGGATGCCAGTTTGCGGATCATGCCTGCTCGCAGCATCAGCTGATGGCTGATAACGACGGCATCAGACGGGGTTTCCTTGAGGGTAGCCATCAAGGACTGACTTGTGCGCATGTGTGCGAATATCCTCTTTAACGACGGTGGGAGCCTGTTGAACTTATGATGTCCGGAAGGCCCCCTGCCAGCGGACTTTTACAGTCACTGGCAGAGCTGTCGACATTCAAAAAGCGGTATTTTACGGTCTGTCGACGTTTTTTTCATCTTTACCTGCATGAATACGGTTTTCAGTCTGCAACATGTCAGATATAGTGTGCCGGTTTGTACTGACTTCGGAGCCTGTAATGGAAGAATTTCCGTTGGACCCTCAATTGGAAAAAGACTGCGTAGTACTGGGTGACCTGCCGTTGTGCCGTGTTCTGCTGATGAATGACGCCACCTATCCGTGGTGTATTCTGGTACCTCGTGTCACGGAAATTGAGGAACTGTTTCAACTGGTGGATGAATTGCAGATTCAGGTGGCTCTTGAGTCTGGTATCCTGTCCCGCTATATGAACGACCTGTTCGAAGCGGACAAGATGAATGTTGCGGCACTGGGTAACAAGGTGCGACAGCTGCACATGCACCACGTTGTTCGCAAACAGAATGATGCGGCCTGGCCTGAGCCTGTATGGGGCAAGGCACCAGCCCAACCGTATTCCGACAATGAACTGGCTGAGATGCGTGAGAAGTTTCAGCCTTTGTTCGCCCGATTTGGTTAAGTGTTCGCCTGAACCGGGAGCTAGTCATGAAAGATGAGTTAATTGAACTGCAGACGCAGATGAGCTTTCAGGAAGATACGGTCGCTCAGCTGAATGATGTAGTGACTCGCCAGCAACAGGAAATTGATCAGCTGAAGCTGCAGGTTGAGCAGTTGAAGAAGCAGATGCAGGAAGTGGTTGCGGGTGATGTGGAAGGTGATTCGGACGAAGCGCCGCCTCCGCATTATTAATTTTTAATAGCTCTTTACAGTTATGATAAAAAAACACCGGATTAATCTCCGGTGTTTTTTTATTAGTGAGAGTGGAGCTATTGGTTAACGGCCTTTGGGGGCAGCAATCACATCTTCAGCCTGCAAGCCCTTGTCTTTCTCTACCACCACAAATTCGACTCGCTGGCCTTCAGTGAGTACACGATGGCCTTCTCCCCGAATAGCGCGATAGTGAACAAACACGTCGTCGCCCTGGTCACGGGTAATAAAACCAAACCCTTTGGTGACATTAAACCATTTTACGGTACCGGTTTCCCGGTCAGTATCCTGGTATTCCATCGGACTGACCGGATTAAAAGACTTCAGGTTAATCAGTACATGCAGTGCGACCCCGACACAGATCAGCATGACGATCAAAGGCATAGTGACCAGTGTTTGTCCAAAAATCGCCAGGGCAGGCAGAGCGGATGCTGCAATCAGCACCAGGGCTGACAGCAGCTGGACGACTTTCAGTTTGCAGCGACAAACGGTCAGATAGCTTCCCAGACAAAAGTGAACCAGAGTCGCAATCAATAACAGGAATACCGGCGTGGAAGCGGGCAGCGTCTGGTGGATGGCAGCAGCAATGAGTCGGCCGTCAATCACCAGAACAATCAGTCCCAGAAGCCCGGCCAGGGCATGGATAAATTTGAGATGTTTCAAGGCAGTTCCCTTTTTATATCAGGCGGGTGACATAAACCATGAATCCGCCTGCAGGTTGTTATAGTTAAAAACTGAAAATATTGGATTGAACCTCTCTGGAAAACATCAGGATCGAGTGGCTGATTCCAGATAACAGGTAATCCATGCAGCTAAACAACGACTTATTTTTTAATCAGCCTGAAAAGCAACCAGGCAGCTTTTCATTTTTTGCACCCTTTCTATCTGCATAAGGAACAAAAGAAATTACACGAAAAGCTCAGGCTCAGAGACTGATTATTACACCTTTTTTCGTTAATGTAACCTGATACGTTTTTGACCTCAATGGCTTTGTACCCCTTGGCAGACCTGACTTTTATGTCATAAATAATTGTTGAAAAAATGCTCGCAGATAAAAAATACTGTTGGTATAGTGGATTTAGATGTCCTGAAAGCATTAAAAACACTGGTATTTAGGGCTTTCAGAGAAAAGAGGAGTGATCTGAAGTGCAGTTTGCAGGTGTTTTTGGTTCTCCTCAGGAAACGCATCAGCCTGGTGTAGTGGCAGATAATAAACTGCAGCGAAATGCCGCAGTGTTTGTACAGGGATAACCATCAGGAGACTAACAGCATGGCAGGTAAAAAAGCCGCAGCTATCAAGGATCGATACAGCAAAACCCAGATTATCGCTGAAATTGCTGACAATACGGGGCTGACCAGAAAAGAAGTCGGAGCCGTTTTTGATGAACTCAGTGACCTCGTTGAGCGTCATGTTAAAAAACGGGGGTGTGGAGAGTTTACCCTTCCCGGTCTGTTGAAAATTGTTACCAAGAAAAAACCGGCTCAGAAAGCCCGCAAGGGTGTTCCTAATCCTTTCCGACCGGGGGAGCTTATGGATGTTCCAGCCAAACCAGCTACTACGCAGGTTAAAGTTCGTCCATTGAAAAAGCTGAAGGAATACGCTCTATCTTAGTCTGTCACGTCAGGCAAAACAAAAGGGAGGCATCTGGCCTCCCTTCTTTTTTGGTTCACTGTTACTTCTTTGGGTGGTGCCCGCAGGCACCGACTACTGTTTCAGCAATAACGACAGCAGGGACTTAGAATACTGCAATGTTGTACTTCACGATGAAGCGGGTGTCCTTGATGACAACATCTTTAGCATTGTTCTTTTCTTCAGTGTTTTTGGCATAGCGCAGTTGTGCAGTCAGACCTTCAACTTGAGGGAATGCGTACTTCAGGCTGAGGTTGTACTCTTTTTCATCGAGTGTTTTGCCATCAGTGGTTTTAAAGTCAGAAGTGACATAGGCTGCACTGGCACTCAGGCCATCGACTAAGCCAACAAAATCATAACCTGCACTCAGTCCAATGGCTTTTTGGCCGTTCTTGTTAAAGTCGCTGTATTGGACAGCGTTATAGCCAAAATAGCCTGTATCGTCACTACCACCCATCCAGCCATGGGCGTATGAATCTGACAACAGTTCTTCACCATCAACAATCAGAGAAATGTTGTTTTTCTTTACTTTTGTATACGCCAATCCAAGCGAAGCTTGTCCAATGTCGGCCCCCACTTTTATGCCCCATGCGCTCATTTTTTTGTCAACTTCTGCAGCCTTCAAAAGATCGTTTATTAAGCCGTCAGCAGTCATTTGACCGTATTGAGCGCCTACAGACAGGCCAACGCCGCTTACTTCAGCCACATAATTTACTTCTGTTAAGTATTTTTTTGCAAAATCATTTTGTTGAGCATAAGCAGAATGAAGATCCAGACCATTACCAAAGTCATATGATCCGCCGAAAGACATCACAGCTTCATCATTGATTTTTAATTTGTCATCAATGGTTTGGTATTTATCGTAACCTGCTCTTGTTTTTGCATTTGCTTTTGTTGCCCAGACGCCGAATACGCTCAGGCCTTGATAGTTATAGTCAGCATAAAACGCTTCAGTCATACTTGGCAGTGCGCGACTGTCGGAGTCATTGATAAGAGGTGTGTCGAGCTGCATGCGACCGTATTTGGCAACACCGCTATCCATCAGATTGAACTTGATGGCATAACCTGTTTTACCAAAGCTGTTGGAGTCGCCTTTTGTATCAACCGGAAGAACCCCGGGATTTGTATTACCGTCTACATTTGATGCTCCTAACTTAAGCGCATAGTAGGCGTTGATATCGATACCAACGATATTCTCAAAGTAGCCGGAAGAGTAATCAGCTCTAATTGCCTGAGCCCACTGTGAACTTGAGTCATCATACGAGTTCTTTTGCTCATTAGAACGCTCGTGGAAGTGATTACGCAACTCAATATTCAGGCTGGAATCATCAACAAACGAGTTAGCCTGGGCTGCAGAGGCCAGCATAACAGCGGCACTGAGAACGCTCAGTTGTGTGAGTTTCATGGTTTAGTTCCTTGCTGTGTTTATTATATTTGTGACCCTGATTCCTTCATTTGTTTATACAGCTCTTGAATGAAGTACATCAAATCTCCCCATAGGGTCATCCAAGATTTTCTACAACCATCATGCAAATTGCAACCGGTAAATGTAAAAATATTACAGATGTTAAATAATTCAGTGGTGGAACCAATTGTACGATGGGGTTGACCTGATAAGTCAGGCGTCCATGCCTTATCAGAGAAGTGCGTCAGAAGACGCTGAGAGTGTAATCCACAAATACTCTCAAATCCGTTTTACCCTCATAGCGGAAGTCTTTTTTGCTTTCATTTTTCATTTCACTCAGCTCTTCGTCACCTTCATACTGTGCATAAAGCACAGTAACACTCAGGCCCTTCAGAGCTTTTTGTTGGAAGGCATAGCCAAACTTTACGTTGTGTTCTTTTTCTTTGTACTTGTCGGTGTAATCAGGTTTATTGGTGGCTTCTATGTCTTTACCTGCTGTGTAGGTGTAGCCCATGGATAAGCCGGGCAAACCCAGATTGTCGAAAGCGTAGGAGACACCCGCCTGCCAGACGGATTCGCCATTGTGATTAAAGGCGGAAATCTGACGTTTGGTTCGAAAGCCTATTTCGTCATAGTCACGACCAGAGTCGTAGGCCAGATGAAAATCAAACTCGCCGAGAGCGCCGTTCTTTTTCGCTTCTACCTGACTGTAAGAAGCCATAAATGACAACATCTCGAAGGTCAGCCTGGCATTTAAGTTATAAAGGTTAGCGTCTTTGTCAAAACCTCCAAACGTTTTACCGTCTGATTTCCATTTATTACCGTTTTCTTCACCCTTGTAATACTGTCCTTCCAGAAGGAGGGAGGTCTGGTCATCCAGCAGAAAGGTATAATTTAAGTTGGCGTGATAAAGCTTCAGGTAGGACTCACTTTCGGCGTAGGCCAGATCAGATCCCAGTCCTGACTCATGGTTATACGACCCACCCATGGTGTAGATGTGGTCAATGGCTTCGAATTTTTTGTCCCGCCCTTCCCTGCCTGGCTTTAAACTGGTGAATTTTTCCATTTTATCATGGTTGTAAATGGAAACTCTGTTGGTCCACGCGCCATAAAACTCAAAATCCCCTACCTCTGCCTCTGCCATTGCGCCCTGAAAACGTGTTGGTGTCAAACGGTAGTAGGTATTTAGCAGAGGTTTTTCGATAGGAATCCAGCCGGCTTTCCCTTTAATGTTCATTCTCTCCTGGCCAGCCATGCCTTTAAGGTAAATCTGTCCTAGCTTGGTATAGCTGTCCTGTTTGGAGGTGTAGAGTCCTTTGTGTTCATTAAAAACGAGTGGCTCCTCTTTTAATATGGTTGTGCCATATTCGTCTTTATTACCAATCAGCTTTAAACCGCCATAAAGCGACGCATCGACACCAATTGCAGCGGTATTGCTTCCCAGCCAGGCTGATTCGAAATTGATTTCCAGTCCCTGACCCCAGCCCAGCTGTTTGTTATGAGTTTTAACTTTGCGAAGCGAGTGGTCTGATAATTCTTCGTAGTAGTATTTGCTGAAGTCTCTAAGCTGACGATCCTGATAATAATTACGCAGTTTCAGGGATAAATGATGGTCGTTATTGTCAGGGTCGTAGAGATGATCTGCGGCCTGTGAAGGTGGTGCAGATAATGAACTCAAGGCAGTCAAAAGAACTACGGTACTTGTCGCAGATGAAACGGCAAGTTTCATTGAGAAGTGCTCCTGAGATAGAGCGGGCGCTTCATTATTTTTGATTAAGGTTATCGCCGCCCGTGTGTTAGTGATTCTGTCATTTGAGTAATTCAGTAAAACAGTGATCTGTTTTTTTGCAAATTACGATAAAGAATAAAAAATTATTTTTTGTTTCTTTTTATTTTTATGCATCGGACTAATGGCTAAACCTCTATAAATTACGAATGTTTATAATGAGTTGAATAATGGCGGAAAAATGTAAAGAGTGGGGATAAGGCATGGACAGGCCGGTCTCTGGTGATAAGCCAACAGAATCTGAAGCCAGCCCAGAGGAATGGCTTTCTTATTTAAAGCAGGGGGGAACCCTGGGAAAGCTCAGGCAGGTAAATTCCGAACAGATGGAAGCCATGTATACGCTGGGCTATGGGCATTTTGATATAGGGCATTATGCCGAGGCTCTCAGGGTATTTCGATACCTTGCAATGCTTGATCACTGGAATGCCCGCTATTTTCTTGCCATTGGTTACTGCCTTTATCAGTTGAAGCATTATGCCGATGCAATTCCGGCACTGTCCTACGCAGAGCGGCTTGATAAACAGGACCCAAGGCCGTCATTATGCATGACCGAGTGCTTCATAAGCCTCAAAAATCGCAAACTGGCCAAAAAAGCCCTGGCGGAAGCCGTCAAAAGGCTGAAGGTCAGTAAAGACTGGGATGAAGAAAGGAAACAGGCAAAACAACTAAAACATTATCTGGTGAATCAGTCAGGAAGGAGTTAGACATATGAATCCAGTGAACTCAGGGAATGGAGTGAGCAACAGTGGCAACAGTCAGGCTCCGGCAAATGGTCAAACGGGTGGAGCTCCTTCACCAAACCAGGTTTCTCAGGGCTATAGCGGTACGAATTCAGTCTCCAGTACCAGTGGCTCCCCTGCGCCAGCCAATGTATCCGCGAATCTACCTAAGCCTGAAGCTGTTAAAGTGACCGTTGAAGAATTTGTCAGTCAGTCAATGGATGCTGAAATTGACGCACGTCTGAGTAATATTCGTAATAACCTGAAAATTGACGCATCTGATGTCTATCTGGGCGATACCGATACGCTGTTTTTAATGATTAAGGGTTTTGTTGATGAACTGGTAGCCGTCGCCTCCATGCAGTCGATCAGCCAGGCATTTGGTAGTAATCAGCAGGCACAATCAGCAAGGGCGAGTAAAGCAAAAAAAACACTGACTGTTCAGGCTCGTATACAGGAGCGCCAGGAAAGTATTCAGGAAAAAAATAATCAGCTGGGCGATTACACGAGCAGTCTCGCTAAAAAGCTCCTTGCCAAAAGTTTGAAAGAGCATCAGCTTTCCAACGCTAAAGATGAGCAGGCATCAGGTATCAACCGCAGTGCTGATATTACCAGGCTCAACACGGAGCTATCATTGCTGGAACACAAAATTGCCAATGCTGAAGAGGGCATTTCAGGGTTACAGCAGGATGTAAAAGAGCTGCAGAGTTTGAATACAGTCGACAAAGCCAGCATTGGTTCTTTCCAGAGGGCTCTGAGTGTTGTTCAGGAAGAACTGGTGAATGTAGGCAGCCTGGTAGGCCAGGTGAAGCAACGGTTTGATCATGCAGCGCTGGATACCGGTGAAGAGAAAGTTGAGGAAGTTAAGGAAGCCGCAAAAGAGGTCAGTCTGGAAGTCCGTCGTGAAGAAGCGCGTCAGAAAGTACAAAAAGACCTTTCCAGAGATCTTGATAAATCAACCCGTAGACAGGAGACACAGAGGGCTGACAATGTGCTGGAAGGTGAGTTGTATAAGTCACAACTTTCTTTCCTGCCACCCAAAGAGGCCGCAATCTTGAAGGAAGTATTCGGGAGCATTGACGTCGATAAGCTTAAGGCGGCCTTGGATAAAACGCCAGCAGCGCTGGATGAAGTGCCAGCCGTCAGGGTTGAGCCGCCGAAGAAAGAGATTGATAAAACTAAAGCTGTTACTGCTGCTAATGCTAATGCTCAACAACCTGAGCGTCCCCCCTTTGACGAAGGTTTGGCTATTGTCCTGCAAAGTGCTCTCGATAAGTTGTCCGAACCTTCACCAGAGGAGCCGTCACCAGAGGAGCCGTCACCACAAGAGCTGTCACCACAAGAGCTGACTGAAGAGGAACAGATAAACCCGGCGGCGTCGACCTACGGAGGAGATAACCTGTCATTTGAGGGAGCAAAAAACCCTCTGATTTTCGCCGGACTCTGGTTGCAGGCGCAGATGGAACAGGGCGAGGCTACTCAGGCTGCCAAGGAAAACCATCTTGAAGACGGGAAGGAAGCAGTCATTCAGACCGAACAGCTCCAGAAGCAGTCCTTTGCTGATGCCCTGCAGGATTTTGCCACTATTCCTGAAGAAACAGCCAAGTCTCTCGATGAAGGTCAACAGGCTGAAGCGGACATAAGCCGGAGAAGCCCGGTCTGAGGCAGCTTCTGTAAGAAGTCACTGCCCTGAACTTTGACCCTTTAACCCTGATGTTTTTGCTACATTAAACTCTCTATCAGGGTTAACAGGTGTCTGGCATGACCGCAGATGAAGTTACTTCGGTTTTTAAAGATCAGTGGAACGCCTATCAATGGGTGGTTGATAACAACCTCATGGGGCATCGGGAGTTGCTCACCGCAGCAACGTCCTTTATTGAAGACCGTTACAGAGATTCACCAGTTGCCATGGCCGACTTTGGCTGTGGTAACAGCCTGTTAATTCCTGAGATGACCCGTTCGGTTCAATTGGATGGCTATTGTGGTATTGATCTGGCTGAAAATGCATTATCCATGGCAAAGCAGTTGCTTGAGTGTAACGGGATTAAACATCAGCTGTTATGCCAGGATCTGTTCTCGGGCATGCCAGAGAACTCTTCGTCTCCTGGTTTAATTTACAGTGCCTTTGCTGTTCACCATGGCGATCAGCAGAAAAAACGGCAGTTTTTTTCAAAACTGTTTCAACAGACACCTGACCATTGTGCCTTTGTTCTCGCAGATATCATGATTCATCCCCATCAGGGGTTTGATGATTACACACAGATGCTGGAACAGTACTTTGCCAAACAGGGCGTCCGGCCTGACTGGCTTTCCCATATCATGACCCATATCCGTCAATACGATTACCCGGAAACAGAAGAAACCTGGCTGGATATCGTCCGGTCTTCTGGCTGGAAGGTATTACAGAAGCAAAGTCTGGGGCCTCATGATGAATATCCAGCGATTTTCATGCTGCTGGAGCATGGAAAGGTTGCCTGATCACTGCCAGCCAGTCTGGTGAAACCCCGCGTTTCAGGTATAATGCCTCGGTTTTGATAGTGGCAAACGAAGGATGTTGAGGATCAATGCCGATCTACGAATATCAGTGCGAAAACTGCGGAGAAGTGACCGAAGCCATTCAGAAATTCAGCGATGCTCCGCTGACTGACTGTGGTGATTGTGGTGAATCTGCATTGAAAAAACTGCTGAGCGCCCCGGGCTTTCGTCTGAAAGGCGGCGGTTGGTACGAGACTGACTTCAAGGGTGGCAAGAAAAAGAACCTCTCGTCCAGCGACAACCACTGCCCCAGCCGGAGCTCCGGCAGTTCCTGTGGCTCTTGCCCGGCAACCAGCCATTAATCATTGCTGGTTTATTACTCGTTTATAAATAGTCTCAGGGGTTGTGTTTCCCTCAAGCCCTGTTGAATCCGAACTGAAAACCCCTGTTTCGAGGTATGTTATGCGCAGCCATTATTGCGGCGAACTGAATCTCTCCCATAACGGGCAGGAAGTGACCCTGTGTGGATGGGTACACCGCCGCCGCGACCATGGTGGTGTTATCTTCCTGGATATGCGTGACCGTGAAGGCACCACCCAGGTCGTTATCGACCCTGACACTGAAGAAGCATTTGCACTGGCTGACAAAGCCCGCAGCGAATACGTTCTGAAAATCACTGGTCTGGTACGTCCGCGTCCGGAAGGTACCGTCAACCCAAATATGAGTACTGGTGAGATCGAAGTGCTGGGCAAGCAGGTTGAAGTCCTGAATGAAGCCCAGACGCCTCCATTCCAGATTGAAGGTTACACCGATGTCGGTGAAGATGTTCGTCTGAAGCACCGCTTTATCGACCTGCGTCGTCCGGAAATGCAGGAAAAGCTGATTCTGCGCAGCAAGGTCACCAGCGCAGTTCGCAGCTTTATGGACGGCGAAGGCTTCCTGGATGTTGAAACACCGGTTCTGACCCGTGCAACTCCGGAAGGCGCCCGTGACTATCTGGTACCAAGCCGTACCCATGAAGGCAAATTCTTTGCGCTGCCACAGTCACCACAGCTGTTCAAGCAACTGCTGATGGTGTCCGGTTTTGACCGTTACTACCAGATCGTTAAGTGCTTCCGTGACGAAGACCTGCGTGCTGACCGCCAGCCAGAATTCACCCAGATCGATATCGAGACCTCCTTTATGGATGAAGCGGGTGTGATGGGTATCACTGAAAACATGGTGAAGAAAGTATTCAAGCAGGTTCGTGATATCGACCTGGGTGAATTCCCTCACATGCCATACGCTGAAGCCATGAGCCGTTATGGTTCTGATAAGCCTGATCTGCGTATCCCGCTGGAACTGGTTGACGTAGCTGATCTGATGGCTGGCGTAGAATTCAAGGTCTTCAAAGGACCTGCTGAAGATCCAAAAGGCCGTGTTGCGGCGCTGAAAGTATCCGGTGGTGCTGAGCTGTCCCGTAAGCAGATCGACGACTATACCAAGTTCGTCAGCATCTATGGTGCCAAAGGTCTGGCGTGGATCAAAGTGAACGAGATTGAAAACGGTGCGAATGGCCTGCAGTCTCCAATCATCAAATTCCTGGGCGACGACGTCACCATGAAGATCATGGAACGTCTGGAAGCCAAGAACGGGGACATCGTCTTCTTCGGAGCCGACAAAGAGAAAGTCGTTAACGAAGCCCTTGGCGCACTGCGTTGCAAGCTGGGTGAAGACCTGAATCTGTTCACTAAAGAGTGGGCACCGCTGTGGGTCGTTGACTTCCCAATGTTCGAGGAAACCGACGATGGTAAACTGACAGCACTGCACCATCCGTTCACTGCACCAACCTGCTCCGCAGAAGAACTGGCTGCTAATCCGGCTACGGCTCTGTCCCGTGCTTACGATATGGTGATCAACGGTTACGAAGTGGGCGGCGGTTCCGTTCGTATCCACCGTGAAGAAATGCAGCAGACTGTGTTCGGCGTTCTGGATATCCAGGAAGAAGAGCAGCGCGAGAAGTTTGGCTTCCTGCTGGATGCTCTGAAGTACGGTGCGCCTCCACACGCTGGTCTGGCGTTTGGTCTGGATCGTCTGGTGATGCTGATTTGCGGTACTGACAACATTCGTGAAGTGATTGCCTTCCCGAAAACTCAGTCTGCCGCCTGTGTGATGACTCAGGCTCCCGGCGAAGTAGACGGCACTCAGCTGCGCGACCTGAACATCCGTATCCGCCGTGATCCGGCGTCTGCGACCAGTCACTAAACGAACGATCGGACTTTATTCATGCGTTGATTTTGTCAACAATGTGGGTGAAGTCCGGCACGAAAAAATTGAGATAAAGGGTATTTCCTATGGCAGGTCATAGTAAATGGGCCAATATCAAACACCGTAAGGCGGCTCAGGACGCCAAGCGTGGCAAAATTTTCACCAAGATCATCCGTGAGCTGGTGGTTGCGGCGAAGCAGGGCGGTGGCAACATCGAAGATAACCCGAAGCTGCGTCAGGTGGTTGATAAGGCTCTGGGTGCGAACATGACCCGTGACACCATCAATCGCGCAATTGCCCGTGGTGCTGGCGGTGATGACGACTCCAACATGGAAGAAGTGACCTACGAAGGTTACGGTGCGGGTGGTATCGCAGTTCTGGTTGAAACCCTGACAGATAACCGTAACCGTACGGTTGCGGAAGTGCGTCATGCTTTTAACAAGCACGGTGGCAATCTGGGTACCGACGGTTCTGTTGCTTATATGTTCGAGCGTCGTGGTCAGATTTTCTTCGACAACAGTATTGAAGAAGAAGCCCTGATGGATGCCGCCCTGGAAGCCGGTGCTGAAGACATTGTGACTAACGATGATGGCTCCTTCGAAGTGGTGACCGACTGGACGGAGTTCATGGCGGTAAAAGATGCGCTGGAAGCGGCAGGTTTCACTGCAGCGGCAGCGGAAGTTGCCATGGTAGCCGACGTTCAGACCGAGCTGGACAAGGATGGCGCAGAGAAAATCATGAAGCTGGTGGATCGTCTGGAAGACCTGGACGACGTGCAAAACGTTTACACCAATGCGGATATCTCTGCGGAAATCATAGAGCAGCTGGGCTGATTGATAAGAGCGCCAGGGCTGGTGAACATTCCCGGAAGCCAGCCTGGTGCCTGTTAGAATTCTATAGTCGTCTATTCACCGGCTGGTTCTGATTATAAAAAAAGCCAGTGACTGGTTACATCCAGAGATTAATCCCCATCACAATGATAAACAGTATTATCACCACTCCGGTCAGGGTCATTAGAGTTTTTAGTGTATCTCGCATAATCATCACCGAATAATCGATGGTTCCCAGCTTATGCAAGGCTGGCAGATTGTCGTAGGAGAATTTCGTAATCTTCGTGTTTTGAATTGTAAGTGTGATTTGCACGATTGTACTGTCTAGAAACTTGTATAAATGTACAGTATGCTGTTTTTTTGAATAGCGTGTTTGAGAAGAATTCTACATGGCCATACTCTTGGGTATTGATCCCGGGTCCCGTGTGACCGGCTATGGCGTTATCGAAGAGGTAGGTAACCAGTGCCACTATGTGGCTTCAGGTTGTATCCGTGTTCGAGACGCTTCACTGCCGGAAAAACTGCAGCAGATTTATGACAGTGTTTCGACCCTGGTGGAGCAGTACTGTCCGCAAAGCGTGGGCATTGAGCAGGTGTTTATGTCGCGCAATGCAGACTCTGCATTGAAGCTGGGGCAGGCTCGTGCTGCGGCGATTGTGGCAGCTGTCAATCATAAGCTGGAAGTGGCGGAGTATTCTGCCCGTCAGGTCAAGCAGGCCGTGGTAGGTAAAGGTTCGGCTGATAAGCATCAGGTTCAGCATATGGTGACTTCGATCCTGAAACTCAGTTCAACACCACAGGCAGATGCTGCCGATGCGCTGGCAATTGCCCTTTGTCATGCCCATACCCGTGCCAGCCTGGTGAGAATGGCAGGGGTGAGCGGAACAAGAAATCGTCGCCTGACCGGAAGATAGCCCGGTCTGAATAGTTCAGTCTGGAAAGCTTAGTCTAATTTGGATGAACACATAAGTGGAAGGCGGCACAGCAGAGCAACAGGTCCAGAATCTGCTGGGGTTTGTAGATCTGTTTCAGCTGCTTCCAGTGTTGTTCACTGATGGCTTGTTCTTGATAAAGCGCTTCTGCAACACGCAAAATTAGCGCTTCCCGTATAGTCCAGCCGCTGGATATCTGGCCTTTCGCGACCAGTTCAAGGTCACTGGCCTGCAGTCCGGCATCCAGAGCGCAACGGGCAATATCCGGTATCAGGTGGCGGGCGCCGGCGAGATGCGCACTGCGCAGGGCGCTCAAAGCTCTGTCTCTTACAGGAAGACTGGTATAACCCTGCATATAACCAGTGAAACTGCGGGCAGGGGGCTGAAGAGTGGGGGCGCCTTCCTGTTTATGGATCATATCGTTCAGCAGGATACGTTGTGACACGATAAAGGGAATCGGTATGGCTCCGCCGTCAATAGCCGGGTGGTATTCGCTGGCCAGACCTGCGTTGGGGAGCAGTTGCCACAGGGAGTTGAAGAAGGTCTTGAGTCTTTCCATAAGCGTATTCCAGGATGCGTGATTTTAATGCGTTAGTTGTTTTAGAGCTGGCGGAAAATACAAAGTTCGTAGCAGGCCGGTCATTGTTAGACATTCTTACGCTCTGGTCAGTCTGCGGGACGCTAAGAGGTTGAAAATGATAGGAAGAATCCGTGGAACTCTGGTAGAGAAACAGCCCCCCCATTTGCTGGTGGATGCCGGCGGGGTGGGTTATGAAGTCGAAGCACCGATGTCGGTGTTTTATCAGCTTCCGGAGGCAGGTGCGGAAGTGGTTTTATTCACGCATTTTGTGGTACGTGAAGATGCCCAGCTGCTTTATGGTTTCGGTAGTCGTGAAGAGCGGGAGCTGTTTCGAACCCTGATTAAAGTGAATGGAGTGGGGCCGAAGCTGGGGCTAACGCTGCTGTCAGGGATTGATGCGCAGACTTTTGTACGTTGTGTGCATGAAAATGACAGTGCCACCCTGGTGAAACTGCCGGGTGTTGGCAAGAAAACAGCAGAGCGCTTAATTGTTGAAATGAAGGACAAGCTTGACCGCTGGCAGTCTTCACCGCTCCTGGATGGTAAGCCAATGATTGTGGGCAGTGCTATGGCAGAAGCGGCGAGGGATACCGAGCAAGAGGCTGTCAGCGCTCTGGTGGCTCTGGGTTACAAGCCGCAGGATGCCAGTAAAGTGGTCGGTAAGATATTTGTGGAAGGTATGGAAGCGGAAGAAATCATCCGTCAGTCACTGAAAAGTATGATTTAAAGCCTGAGTCAACCACCTCGCTGGCAAAGAGATTGTTGACGGAGGAACCCGTCAACGCTGCTCTGTATGAAGTTTTGATGCTTTTTTCTGGTGGCTCACCTGATTCGGAAGCAGTCTGATCAGATCAATCACCACGATCAGGGTTGCGGTCCAGATTAAACCATAAGTGACCCATTGTGCCGCTTCAAACGACTCCTGCAATATGGCTATCGCGACCACAAAGATGAGAGCGGGCTCCAGATAAGACAACAGACCAAACAGGCTGAAAGGCAGTTTGTTGGAGGCGTTGACATACATCAGCATGGAGCAGACCGAGATAATGCCAAACAGAGGCAGCAGGAACCACAGGGAAGGTGTGTTCTGTACCAGCAGGGTGAACTCGCTGTTTTGCAGCAGAAAGTAGAGGGCAAATGGCAGAAAGAGTGACTGCTCAAAGAGCATGATGGTGACCACGCTGGCTTTTACGTTCCGGCGCACCATGAAGTAAACCGGGTAAAGCCCGGCAACCACCAGGGCTACCCAGGGCAGCTGACCCTGTTGCCACAGTTCAACAGCCACTCCGAGCACTGCCAGGGCAATGGCCAGCTTCTGGGGCAGGCTCAACTTTTCGCCATAAAACAACCAGCCGGTCAGTGCCAGTGTCAGTGGTAACAGGAAATAGCCCAGTGCCAGCTCTTTGGTTTGCTGGTTGACTGGCGCCCAGACAAACAGCCACCACTGGATGCCGACCAGTGCCGTGCCGGGTATCAGAAACAACAGGTTGCGGCGATGGCTGAGCATTTTTTTCACATCGTGCCATTGATCGCTTAGCGTAATGGTGAGCATCAGGCACAGGCTTCCGGTCAGCATGCGTACCCAGAACAGCTGGTTGCCACTGATATAAAGCTGTTGTACCAGCCATGGCGTAATGCCGAACAGGATGGAGGCTATCACTGAGCAGGTGAGCCCACGACCATATTGATAGTGAGATGGACTGGATATCTGGTTCATTTGTACTGATTAAAACCTGAAAGGCATTTTGAAAAGCCAACGGGATACCAAGGATAGCGAAAATTTTCAGCTGTGATTCGTTTTCTGACAACGAAATGATACGCTGAGAGGATTGTATAGCAGGCTTTGAAATGATTGAAGCAGATCGATTGATATCAGCGGCACCGCGCCCTGTTGAGGAAGCACAGGATCGGGCGATCCGTCCGGTTAAGCTGGCAGACTATGTAGGTCAGCCAAAAGTTCGCGAACAGATGGAAATCTTTATTCAGGCCGCTCGTCTGCGTCAGGATGCCCTGGATCATACCCTGATTTTTGGCCCGCCCGGACTGGGTAAAACCACGTTATCTCATATTCTTGCCAATGAAATGGGCAGTAATATTCGTTCCACGTCAGGGCCGGTACTGGAAAAAGCAGGGGATCTGGCAGCGCTTCTGACCAATCTGGAACCCAACGATATTCTTTTTATTGACGAGATTCACCGTTTGAGTCCCGTGGTTGAAGAGGTGTTGTACCCAGCCATGGAAGACTATCAGCTGGATATTATGATCGGTGAAGGACCCGCTGCCCGCTCTATTAAACTGGATTTGCCTCCGTTTACTCTGGTGGGGGCTACCACCCGGGCCGGTTTGCTGACGTCACCACTGAGAGACCGGTTTGGTATCGTTCAGCGGCTTGAGTTCTACAGTATTGAAGACCTGACGCATATTGTGGTGCGTTCTGCCGGAATACTGGGAGTGGATATTGAAGAGGTGGGGGCCAGAGAAATTGCCAGACGTTCCCGTGGTACTCCTCGTATTGCTAACCGGTTGCTGCGCCGGGTGCGTGACTTTGCGGAAGTGAAAGGCAGTGGCCTGATTGACGAGTCTACGGCAGATGCTGCACTAAATATGCTGGATGTTGATGCCAGTGGTTTTGACCATATGGACCGGCGCCTGCTGCTGGCTATGATTGAGAAGTTTGATGGTGGCCCGGTCGGGGTAGACAGTCTGGCAGCGGCCATCAGCGAAGAACGCGATACCATTGAAGATGTACTGGAACCTTATCTTATCCAGCAGGGCTACATCATGCGCACACCTCGTGGCCGGATGGTCACCAGGCATGCCTATACGCATTTTGGTCTGAGCGGCGAAGAGTAACCGTTGTTGATCTGTCAGGGGGACTTCTGCCCCCTGCGAACATTTCTGAGAGTCAGAAGCCTCTTCACTTTTCATAGCCTTTCCTGCACTTCTATTGATACCCGTTTTTTTGTCGATCGGATTAAATTCAATTGGCTGGAGTCCCGTTAACTGTCTATGTTGTGACTTGACCTCAATTTGTAGTCAAAGGACGCTGCGTACGGGCAGGCGACTGTTTCTTTAGCTGCAACAATATCTTCTGCTCATTGCAGGCAGTTTCTCCGCTGGGGGAATGATGTATTAAGGCTGGAACAGAATCCGGGGCGCAAAACGTATCAAACGATTTATGTCTACTTCAATCAGGCAAAAGATTACGTTATTTACCCTTGCACCTGCTGTGGTTTTCTATAGCCTGGTGACGGCTGTGTATCTTTATTTCACCTTTCACGCCGCTTCTGTGGAAATCAGTCGCAGTCATCTGGAACAGAGCCTTCGTTATGCCAGTGTCATCGACGGACATTTGCAGGAAATACATCTGGCGGGTAAGAGCCTGGGGCTGTTGCTGGATCAGCAACCTTCATCGGATAACCTGAGTGCAGTGCCTGTGAATGCATCCAGGTTATTGGGAAATGCGCGACTGGTGCTGGGGGTTGGGCTGATTTTTCCTGCACAGCCGGAAAAAAATCGTTACTGGAGTAAACGTGCAGACCAGTTTTCCAAAATGCCTGACCATTATTCCGTCCCCGGCCTGCCTGAAGCGCTTTTACAGGAATATCTTAGTGGGCAACGAGTAAAACCGAACTGGTATGTTAACCGTGTTTCCAGCCAGCCTGCGGTGTTTCGCTCTACTTATATGGTGCCGGTATGGTTTCGTGATGGTGCCTTTGCTGTACTGCGGATTGATATTGACGGCTCACTTTTAACGGCTCCATTGATCTGGGCAGACACAAAAACCCGGCTGGTCATACTCGACCGGGAGGGTATTACGGTTTACGCCAACAGTATTTCTCTGGAGAAGAACAGGGAGCTGCGCACTTTTATTAACAGCGGTCCCTGTGATGGTTACAGCCAGATCAACGTGACCCGTGAAGATACCGGTGAACTGGTTGATTTTATTGCCCGCCCCATTAAAACCCATTCAGGTAAGCCGCCCTGTGCTGTTTTTGATGAGGCATTCCGGCGGGTGACGGATAACAGGCAGTCTATTAATTTCAGGGTGGAGGTGCGCGGAGTAAAGAAGTGGGTCACTGCGACCCCAATTCCTGCTACCGGCTGGTATTTCAGTATCAGCATTCTGGAAGAAAGCATCCTGCAACCCATTGTTCGTCAGGCGGTGATCAGTGTTGGCCTGATTGCGCTGGTGTTGATTCTGACCATATTTTGCCTGTGGACGGTATCCGGCCTGATTACGCGCCCACTGAACAGGTTGAAGTCACAGATGAACGAATTTGCTACGCCTTATGGTCTGAATTCGGATGATAGTAATTGTGATGAAGCGGCCAGTCTGGATTACAGCTTTAATATGCTGTTGCAGAGACTGCAGGATCGTGAGCGGTCGCTGCAAAAAGCCAGGGCGAACAATATTGGTCATCTGGTTCAACAGCTCAAAGGCCAGTATTTTTATTTTAATCTTGATTCGGGCGGAGTCGTGACTTATGTCAGCCCTTCTATCAAGGCCATCCTTGGTTATGGTGAGCAGGAGTTTGCCGGCAGGATGCACCAGTTTCTGTCACCTTCCAGCTTGAACCGGGAATTTTCCGATAAGCTTTCAGCGCTGGTATCCGGTCAGTGGGAGGAAGCCTTTGAAGTGGAAATGGTGCATAAGGACGGCAGTATCCGCCGGGTGGAGTTGTTCTGTACGACTCATGAGAAGCCGGTAACGGTAGCCGGTGAAGACTGTGCAGGATCCGGACAGGTGCCGGTTGTTATTGAGGGGATGGCGAATGATATTACAGAACGCACTAACGATACCGAGAAGTTCAGGCAGCTGATTGCATCAGCTCCGGATGCAACAGTGATTTGTAATCAGGACGGTATTATTTCACTGGTTAACCGAAAGGTCACGGAGCTGTGTGGCTTTATCGAGTCACAGCTGGTGAACATGCCTCTGGCTTTGCTGGTGGCTCCTGAACGACGCTATGAAGAACCCCTGCTGGCTCCGGTTGATCCTGCCAGACCTGAATACCATTGTGTTGAAGAGTACCTTACAGAAGGGATAACCGAGTCAGGGCGTCGTTTTCCCATGGAGGTGTCCAGCAATGTGCTGGAAACGGCAGAGGGAAAGCAGATTTCCATTGTTCTGAGGGATATCACGGAGCGCAAGCGCATTGAAGGAGAGCTGGTTCAGGCCAAGACCAGTGCGGAACAGGCCAGTCAGGCCAAGTCACTGTTTCTGTCCAATATCAGTCACGAATTACGCACCCCACTCAATGGTGTGCTGGGTTATGCGCAGTTGCTGCAGGCAGACGCCCGGGTGCCGGAACGTTATCGGGATACTCTGTCTTCACTGGAAGAGTGTGGGCTGCACCTGATGACGTTGATTAACGATATTCTGGATATGACCAAAATTGAGAGCAGTGGTATTGAACTGGACTCTCAGCCTTACGTGCTTGAGAGTATGTTGAGCACCGTACAGGCAAACGTTAAGGAAGTTGCTCGTTCAAAAAAGCTGGCTCTGGACGTGGATGTTGACCCGAATATCAGCCCGGAAGTAATCGGTGACAGCGTGAAGCTGCGGCAGGTATTGATCAATCTGATGGGTAATGCCGTTAAATTTACCGACAATGGCAGTGTTATGCTGCGGGTGAACAGAGCGCGGAGACGGCTCAGCTTTGCCGTGATAGATACTGGTCCGGGTATCAGTGTAGCGGATCAGGCCCGGCTGTTTAAGCCCTTTGGTCAACTCAAATCCGGGCGTAAGCAGGGAGGAACCGGACTGGGGCTGGCGATCAGCTACCGTCTGGTTAAGGCAATGGGTGGGGAGTTGAAGGTGTCCAGCCAGTTGCATCGCGGCAGTAAATTTTACTTCAGTATTCCTTATTTGCCGGTAACGGTGGATACAGGATTGGCTGTAGAAAATGAGCCGGAGCAGCCCGGAGCTCCAGAGGATTATCATAATCGACGCATTCTCGTGGTCGATGACAGCGAAACCAATCGGGATATGCTCAGTAACGCCCTGCGCAGTGCGAACTTTACAGTAGAAGAGGCTGCGGATGGGGCTGAAGCTGTCGAGCAGTGCAGACAGTACCATTATGATCTGGTGTTAATGGACCTGAAAATGCCGGTCATGGACGGCCTGACAGCAACCCGGCTGATTCATGAGCAACCGGATAACAAAACGCTCAGTGTGATAGCAGTTTCAGCCAGTGTGTCGGACACGACCCGTGAGAGCATTGGCAGTGCTGGAGTGTGCGACTTTATCAGCAAGCCCGTCTGCTTCAGTGAACTGTTCAGCAAAGTATACCGCTGGATAGGGGAGGGTACTGATATTCAGCACAGCAAAACCTGCGACACCGATTATACTGACGTGTCGCTGGAAGGTGTTGAAATGATGCTGTCGAGTATTTCTGCCTGTCTTGACATCGGTGATGTCGGTTCTCTGAACGATCTGGCAGAACAGTGGTCAACAGATAAGGGCCTGGGGCATTATCCGGGACAGATCATGCAAAGCTGTGGAGCGCTGGATCTGGCCGGGTTGGAAAGCATCAGGGAAGAATTACTGGGTCGAGCTGCTGATCGACCAGAAGAGGTCAATAATGATGAATTACACAGAGAGACCTGAACACAGATATTGGCTGTATGGTGTCTTACTAATACTGACCATGCTGGTCGGTGGTTGCAGCAATAATGTTCGGGTGGACGCCCAGCCAACGGCTCCCGGTGTCTTTGGGGATGGCTTTTCGCTGTCTGAAACATCCTGCCACAGAGTCACGAGTGGGACTGCTGAACTGCCGATTGACCAGTACCATGCCGGGCTGTGTTATGAGCGGGGTGTCGGAGTGCCAGTCTCTATGGAGCAGGCTTTCAAGTACTACACTATGGCTGCCCGCTGGGGCATTCCTGAAGCTCAGGAAGCCCTGAGACGTTATGACCAGCCGGTGCCGCAGGCGGATATGCTGCAGCGCCAGCAGGGTATGGAGCAGAGGTTGCAGCAGGACCGGCGTAATGAAAACCTGCAGAAACTTGAGCGTGAACACATTGATGCCATTCGATGGCGCGATTACCATTACGCACCTTATCATTACCATCACCGCCGGCGGTGCCACTGGTGCTACTAATGTATTAGTGGCACTAATGAGTGTTTCTGCAGAGTCTTTCAAGGTTTTCAGCGATCTGGTTTAATGACCTAACTGAGTATATGAGTACACTGTCGTGAGTTCTGACGCCTCTTTTTCTATCCTTCAGCGGGTTTATTACGAAGACACTGATGCTGCCGGTATTGTTTATCATGCCAACTACCTCAAATTTATGGAGCGCGCCCGTACTGATTTGTTGCGACATATTGGTGTGGGACATCAGGTTATGAGTGAGCTGGGCAGAGTATTTGCAGTGACCAGTGCTGATGTACGTTTTCGTCGCCCGGCCAGACTGGATGACGAAGTGTCTGTGACCGTAGAAATTTCTGAAGTAAAGCGGGCCAGTCTTGTTTTTCGCCAGTCCGTCCTGCTCAATCAGGGGCTGGTTAATGAGCAGGTACTGTGTACCGGAGAGTTTGTTGTCGCCTGTCTCGACAGCGCTTCAATGAAGCCTGCCAGTATTACAAAAGCCTTACGGAGTCTATGCCTGAATGTCACCAACACGTCACAGGTTTGATGGTATGATACACCCTATTTTTAAATTAACTGCAAGCGAGGTAATCGGTGGCTGATAGCATGTCCATGTGGTCGCTGATCAGTAATTCCAGCTGGATTGTGCTGTTAGTACTGCTGATGCTGGTTGCGGCTTCTGTCGTTTCCTGGGTGATGATTGTCCAGCGTGGTTTGTTGATTCGTAACGCTCAGCAAAGCATGCTCGAATTTGAGGATCGGTTCTGGTCTGGTATGGACCTTTCCCAACTGTTCCGTGAATTGCAGGATAACGGCAGTCCGGACGGAGGTCTGGAGAGTATATTCAAGGCAGGTTTTCGGGAGTTCAGTCGCTTGCGCAGCCAGGGAACCTCGGATGCGGATGCCATTATGGAAGGCACGCAGCGAGCCATGCGGGTTGCCATTTCCAGAGAACAGGAGAAGCTGGAAACCCACCTGCCGTTTCTGGCCAGTGTCGGCTCAACCTGCCCTTACGTCGGCCTGTTTGGAACCGTTGTCGGGATCATGAACTCGTTCCGTGGGCTGGCCCAGGTACAACAGGCGACGCTGGCTTCTGTTGCCCCGGGTATTGCTGAAGCTCTGATGACTACGGCGGTTGGCCTGGTCGCAGCCATTCCGGCCGTTGTGGCTTATAACCGTTATGCGTCGCGGGTTGATGCCCTGCTTGCCAGCTATGAAACCTTTGCCGATGAGTTCCACAGTATTCTGCATCGTAAGGTTCACAGCCGTTCCAATCGACCAGAAGCGGGCTGAGGAGACTACTGTCTATGGCGCGCTCCAGAACAGGTCGCAAAGTGATGTCGGAAATCAATATGGTTCCGTTTATCGACATCATGATGGTATTGCTGGTTGCCTTTATGGTCAGTGCTCCAATGCTGACCCAGGGGCTGCAGGTCGACCTGCCAAAAACAACCAGTCAGGTAATCCCCCTGGAAGAAGATATTGAAGCGTTGATTATTTCAGTCAAGGCGGATGGTGAGTACTTCATTGATCTGGGGGCAGAGCGGGAAGCTGCAAAAGGACTGGATGTGATTGCTGAAAAGGTGGGTAAGGTGTTGTCTGCCAGCCCCCGTACCCAGGTGTTGATCAAGGGAGATCGCAAGGTGGCTTATGGCTCTGTGATTGAGTTAATGGCAGGACTGCAGTCAGCCGGTGTCGAAAATGTCGGACTGATTACTGATCCGGCGGAACTGGATCGGCAAGGGAACTGACGGCTGCTGCTGATGAAAAAAGTATTGAACCGGATACTGGGCAAGGTTTTTCGTAAAGCAGTCTTTCGTGGCTACAGCTTTCCAGTTGTAGTGTCGCTTCTGTTACACGCCTCATTGTTACTGGTATTAAGCACCAGCTGGTCGGTTGAGCGTCAGTTGAATATTGTTCCACCCCGCAATATCAAGGCGAGTTTGGTTGAGGTGGCACAGCCTGCCCCGCAGCCCCGACCTCAGGTAGACGAGTCTGCTCGCAAAGCCCGGGAGGCTGCTGAGCGCAAGCGTCAGGAAGCGATTCGGGAAGAAAGGCAGCGTCGTCAGGCAGAAGAAAAACGGCAGCGGGAAATTGCCCTGCGCAAAGAGCAGGAGGCCCGGGAAAAAGCGAAAAAAGAAGAGGAAGCGCGTAAGGAACGGGAACGTCAGCGCAAGCAGGAAGAAGAACGAAAGCGACAGCAGGAAGCTGAGCGTCAACGCAGGCAGCGGGAAGAAACCCTGCGCCGGCTGGAGCAGGAAAGAATCCAGAGAGAACAACAGGAAGCGGCAGCCCAGCAGGCGGCGGAACAGGCTGAGAAAGATGCGGCAGAGGTTCGCTATTACAGCGAGTTGCTGAATAACCTCATTGTTAATAACTGGAACCGTCCGCCCAGCGCCCGCAATAATATGACCGCATTGCTGCAGGTTACCCTGTCGCCATTTGGTGACCTGCTGGAAGTTAAGCTGCTGGAAGGCAGTGGCAGTGACTCTTTTGACCGGTCTGCGGTACAGGCAGTACAACGTGCAGCCCCATTTCCAGAGTTAAAAGAGCTGGATCGCAGAATTTTTGATGCCAACTTCCGACGCTTTAATTTCAGATTCAGGCCAGAGGATCTAGTTCGATGACTCGTTTGATGACTCGCTCGATAAATACGACACCGAGCCACTTTGACCCAGGGAGGGGGTGCTATATGACAACCGTCAGATGGTTTGCGGCCTTTGCCCTGCTGCTTCTGGTTCAGCTAGCCCTGGCAATGCCAGCAAGGGCTGAGCTGACCATTGAAATTACCCATGGTAATGATCGTGCGGTGCGTATGGCTGTGGCACCGTTCAGTTTTGACGGCAAGACGATTCTGCCAGAAGATATGGCAGGAACCATCAGTGATGATTTGCGACTCAGTGGCCTGTTTGATCCTCTGAAGCGGGATGATATGCTCAGTTTTCCCAGCAAAGAGTCCAATGTGTTCTTTCGTGACTGGAAGGTACTTGGGGCTTCTTATCTGGTTATCGGCCAGGTTAGCCAGAGCAGCGGTCAGTATACGGTTGAATATCAGCTGTTTGATGTACTGCGCCAGCGTTCTATTCTGAAAGGGCAGGTTCGGGGCGTTGAAAGCCAGCTGCGAACCATGGCGCATACCATCAGTGATGCCGTCTACGAAAAAATCACCGGCATTCCGGCCGATTTTTCAACCCGCTTAATGTATGTGACTGCCCAGAGGCACAGCATTGATAACACCGATTATCAGTTAAACTATGCCGATGCCGATGGAAAACGGGCGCGTGTTATCGTTCGTTCCAAAGAGCCTATTCTGTCGCCTGCCTGGTCGCCAGATGGCCGCCGTATTGCTTACGTGTCTTTTGAAGCGGGTAAGCCTGCTATCTTCCTGCAGGAACTGGCAACAGGCAAACGACAGAAATTAACTGATTACAAGGGGTTGAACAGCTCGCCGGTGTTCTCTCCGGACGGTAAAAAAGTAGCCCTGGTACTCTCCAAAGATGGTAATCCGAATATTTATGTCAAGGACCTGGCTTCCGGCAAACTGAGTCAGCTGACCCGGCATTTTTCTATTGATACTGAACCGGACTGGATGCCGGACGGCAACAGCATTGTATTCACCTCGAACCGGGGTGGCAGTGCGCAGATTTATCAACTGGATGTTAAACACTTGTCTGATGGTTCTGTTGAGCCAGTGGGCAACCCCCGTCGCCTGACGTTCAAGGGGCGTTTCAATGCGCGGGCAAAAGTCTTCCCGGATGGTAAATCGCTGGCCCTGGTACACAAGGGGCAGGGCGCAGCCGAATTTAACATTGCAATTCTTGATCTGGACACCAATCGCCTGAGGTTGCTGACATCTGCACAGCTTGAAGATTCGCCCAGCGTTTCTCCGGGCGGCCGACGGCTGATCTATGCTGTTCAGGGGGGGAAGAATGGTGAACTGGGTATTGTCACTGCGGATGGTAGGGTAAAATACCGCCTGCCGTCGGCGACTGGTGATGTCCGGGAACCAGTCTGGGGGCCTGCGGTTAGGTAAATGCCGTAAAAAAGTAGTTGTGTGTGTCGCGTTTGTTGCGGTGTGGGCTAGTCCCGTGTAAAGGGTTCTGATACTGTACTGCAACAATCTAACTAACATCCAACTAACCAACATTAAACAATTGGAGTCTGTAATGCGAATTGTCAATTATGTTAAGGCAGCCACCCTGGCGGCTTCTGCCCTGTGGCTGGCCGGTTGTGCTTCTACCGGCGGTGAAAGCACTTCCGGTGTAGAAACCACGGTAACACCTGAAGAAACGGTTGTGACTGAAAACGTCGTGATTGAAACCATGCCAGTACTGGATCCGGCGGTACAGGCTGTTATGGACAGTGGTGAAGTTCAGGCGAGTGCGGAAGAGGTCGAGATGCTGCTGGATCGCGACACGTTTAACTTTGCTTTTGACAGTTCTAAGCTGAGCGACAGTGATTATAAGGCTCTGGACGTACAAGCAGCTTACCTGAACTCTGATCAGGGTAAGGGTAAGAACATTATTGTGCAGGGACACACTGACGAACGTGGCACCCGTACTTACAACCTGGCTCTGGGTGAGCGTCGTGCCAATGCGGTGAAAGACTATCTGGAAGCGAAAGGCGTAGCCAGAAGCCGTATTGATGTGATCAGCTTTGGCTTCGAGAAGCCGGTAGATCCAGCCCATAACGAAGCTGCCTGGGCCAAGAACCGTCGCGCACAGATCGTCATTAACTAATAACTGAGATAGCTAATGAGTTTGAAACCTTTATCCAGTTCTTTTCTGATTCTGGCCAGCCTGCTGGCCGTTCCGGTACTTGCCGCAGTACCTGTTGTTGAGTCTTTGCCAACGGCGGAGGTCGTCAGAGAAACCACTCAGGATGCCACACCTGTGTCAGCGCCGGAGAGTGTTGAAAGTGTCATTCAGAGTGCGCAGGCTCAGCAGGTTTCTGAAGAGAATAGCCAGCCCCGACAGCAGTCGGCAAACAGCACGGCTTATTTTCTTAATCAGATCGAAGAACTGCGCAAAAGAAACATGACTCTGGAGGGGCGTGTTGAAGAGCTGGAGTTTCAACTCAGGCAGAACGAAGCCGAGTTCCGTGATCGTTACCTGGACCTGGATGCTCGTATCAGCAGGGCGATGGGTGATCAGCCTGCACCTGATTTGACCGGTGATCGTTCTGCCAATAATCGTTCTCCAGATAGAAGTCAGCCAGCTGAACCGGGTAATACGCCGGTGCAGCTGCCTGTTAGTCAACCCCCTGAAGAGTTGCTGGCTGAGCGTGAGCAGGCTGAGTACCGGGCGGCTTTCGGATTAATTCGTGATCGCGAGTTTGATCAGGCGCTGGTTGCTCTGCGCAAGTTGCTGGAAGAATACCCTGATGGCAGACTTTCCGATAACGCACAGTACTGGCTGGGTGAAGTGCTGATGGCCCAGGGAAAGTTTGAGCCTGCCCGTGATGAATTCAGAGTTGTCATGGAGCAATACCCGGACAGTGCCAAGGTGCCTGACGCAGCCTATAAGCTGGGTCGGTTGTATGACTTGCTGGGTGACAAGGCTGAAGCCCGGAAGTACCTTGAATCGGTCGTCAGCCAGTACCCCGGAAGTTCGGCTGCAAGGCTGTCTGATACTTATCTACAGAGTATGTCGGATAGCTGAAACAGGCTCCTGGCTAACCCTTAACACCATGCTTGCATGGTGTTTTTGTAGGTGCTGCATAATTTTGCACTCTCACTGGCAGTTAGCTACCCTTCTTTGCTGATTAATACCCTGCTTTGCTGATTAATAATTCTCTGATTAATAACTCTCTGATTAATAAATAGTATCTCTCATGCTTTCTGAATCCCTTCGAATTTCCGAAATATTTTACTCTCTTCAGGGGGAGTCAAGAACCTCCGGACTGCCAACTGTGTTTGTGCGCCTGACAGGCTGCCCTCTGCGTTGTAACTGGTGCGATACCGAATATTCCTTCACCGGGGGGGAGCGCAGGACGCTCAACAGTATTCTGCAGCAGGTCGCTGACTATGGCGCTAAATATGTCTGTGTCACTGGTGGTGAACCGCTGGCGCAACCACGCTGTCTACTGTTGCTTGAACGACTGGCGGATGCGGGTTATGAGGTTTCACTCGAGACCAGCGGTGCGCTGGATCTGGCTGAGGTGGATGCGCGAATTGTCAAGGTGATGGACTTGAAGGCTCCAGGTTCCGGTGAGGCTGGAAAGAATCTTTATCAGAATATTCAACATCTGGATCACAAGGACCAGGTGAAGTTTGTGATTGCTGATCGTGCTGATTATGACTGGTCTGCCAGTAAGTTGATTGAGTATGATCTGGTCGGAAAAGTATCGGATGTGTTGTTCTCTCCGGTCAGTACCGGAGTGGAGCCAGCGGAACTGGCAGAGTGGATTCTGGCTGATCGATTACCGGTTCGGTTTCAAATTCAG
The DNA here is from genome assembly GCF_040549045.1 of Endozoicomonas sp. NE40. Classification (NCBI taxonomy): domain Bacteria; kingdom Pseudomonadati; phylum Pseudomonadota; class Gammaproteobacteria; order Oceanospirillales; family Endozoicomonadaceae; genus Endozoicomonas; species Endozoicomonas lisbonensis. Next base: position 4,080,869 of record NZ_JBEWTB010000002.1, read on the forward strand.
TTGCACCGGGTAATCTGGGGTGACAAAACAGGTGTCTAAGGAGATTGGAATGTCTAAAAAAGCGGTTGTGCTTCTGTCAGGAGGTCTGGATTCTGCGACAGTTTTGGCGATGGCAAAGGATCAGGGTTATGAGTGCTACACCATGAGCTTTGATTATGGTCAGCGTCATCGTGCCGAGTTGCACGCATCAAAGACTGTGTCTGAGGTGCTGGGTGCGAAGGATCACAAAACCCTGAAGATGGATTTTCGGGATATCGGCGGTTCTGCGCTGACCGATGATGAGATTGATGTACCGGAGAATCTGGATGAGGGTATTCCTGTGACCTATGTTCCGGCGCGCAATACGGTATTTCTGTCTCTGGCCCTGGGCTGGGCAGAAGTGCTGGGAGCCAGGGAACTCTTTATTGGTGCCAATGATGTTGATTATTCCGGCTATCCGGACTGTCGACCAGAATATCTGGAAGCCTTTGAAAAAATGGCAAATCTTGCCACTAAAGCGGGTGTTGAGGGTGACCATTTCCATATTCGTGCGCCCCTGTTAAAACTGACCAAGGCGCAGATTGTTCAGGAAGGGGATCGTCTGGGAGTAGACTATGGTCTGACCGTATCCTGCTATCAGGCTGATGAAGACGGTCGTGCCTGCGGGGTATGTGACAGCTGTCGTTACCGTAAAAAAGGCTTTGAAGAAGCCGGGCTGGATGACCCAACCCGTTACCAACCTTAATCAGGCTGTTTGTTATCTTCTCCTTATTAATTTCCTGATAACAAACAACTTATTGTATTTTTAATGAATTTTCCTCAGACTGCCTCTGTCGACATCGTGTGGTAGAATACCCCGCAATTTGACGAGACAGGTCGTTAGTACAGGATTTATGAGCGCAGTGAGTAGCAGAGACTTTGTTAAGAGTCACCTTCAGGGGCAGTCCATTGAAACTCTGGATGCTGAGCGGGAAGAGGCCCTGAAAGAGCGGGTTCGGCAACTTCTTGATCGCGAAAATGCGGTTCTGGTGGCTCACTATTACACCGATCCGGTCGTGCAGGCACTGGCTGAGGAAACCGGCGGTTTTATTGCCGATTCTCTTGAGATGGCGCGTTTTGGTAGTCGTCACCCGGCGTCTACACTGGTGGTGGCCGGTGTTCGTTTTATGGGGGAGACCTCCAAGATTCTAAGCCCGGAAAAGCGAGTGTTAATGCCAACACTTGAAGCAGAGTGTTCGCTCGACCTGGGTTGTCCGGTGGATGAATTTTCTGAATTCTGTGACCAGCATCCGGATCGCTCCGTTGTCGTCTATGCCAATACCTCTGCAGCGGTAAAAGCCAGAGCGGACTGGGTGGTGACTTCCAGCTGTGCGCTGGATATTGTTGAGCACCTGATGGATCAGGACAAAAAGATAATCTGGGGACCGGATAAATACCTGGGCAGTTACATCCAGAAGCAGACGGGGGCCGATATGCTGTTGTGGAACAGCAGTTGCATTGTCCATGAAGAGTTCAAGGCAAAGGGTATCGTCGACCTGAAAAAGGTTTATCCCAATGCGGCTGTTCTGGTTCATCCTGAATCACCTGATGCGGTGGTTGAAGTAGCAGACGTTGTTGGTTCAACCAGTCAGCTGCTCAAAGCATCTCAGGAGCTGCCAAACGATACCTTTATCGTGGCGACCGACCGGGGGATTTTCTACAAAATGCAGCAGGCCTCTCCGGATAAGTCATTTATCGAAGCGCCAACGGCAGGTGAAAGTGCAACCTGCAGGAGTTGTGCGCACTGTCCGTGGATGGCGATGAATACGCTGGAAGCCCTGGTTCAGTGTCTGGAAAATCCTGGGCAGTTGAATAAGATTGAGGTGGACGATAGCCTTCGTATTCGTTCTTTAGAGCCTTTGCAGAAGATGCTCGACTTTACCGCTTCGATGGCAAAGTGATGTCGGATATCTGAGAACCCCTCTCCCGGGTTTTCTCGGAGGCATTAATCAATAAAAAGCCGGAAGGTCATTGGTCCTCCCGGCTTTTTTTGTTTGTCTGACAAATCCTGAGGCAGGTCTGTAAGCGGTAAATTAACCCCACATTCCAAAGAAAGCCACGCCCCTTAATACTTCAGGTTTTAAAACGGGAGAAACTCATGAAACCTGAAGAGCGCAAACAAAACCAGGCACTCTGGCAAGAGCGGATGAACGACTGGCAGCAGTCCGGACTCTCGGCCTCAGGCTGGTGTAAAAAGCACGACATCAAGCAGCACCTGTTTTTTTACTGGAAGCACAAACTGCTCACCAGACCGGATAATAAATTGATCCCTCTGGGCGTTGTTCAGCCAGAACCTTCTGCGCCTTCCCTGGTGATCCTCTATATGGATTCCATACGAATCGAAGCGGCTCCTGAACAGGCAGCAGCCCTGATCAAAGCATTGCAGGCTGCCTCGTGATCCGCCCGGAAGATGAGGTGGCTGTCTATCTCTACGCTGAGCACGTTGATATGCGCAAATCCATCGACGGGCTGGCGGCTTTAGTCGAACAACAAGCCGGACAATCACCATTTAATCAGACGGTCTACGTCTTCTGTAATCGCAAGCGGGACAAGATCAAGCTGTTGTGCTGGGAGCGTAATGGCTTTGTGCTCTGGTATAAGCGACTGGAGAAATTCCGCTTTAAATGGCCGGGGAATGAAGCACCCGAAGCGATCGATGGAGGCCTGCTCAACCAGCTTCTGGATGGTTATGACATTCGCCCCAAAGCACCTCACCCAACACTGGAATATACGACTTTACTCTAACAAGGTGGCAATGACTGCGCCACCGTCTATTCTGAATCGGCATGGAAGCCTGCCCTGTCCCTTTACCCGATAATAACCCCGAGCTGATTGCCTGGGTTCAGTCCATCCTTGCGAAAAATGCATTGCTGGAAGAACGCCTTCGCCTTCTTCTGCATAAACAGTTTGGTGCCTCCAGCGAAAAGACATCACCGGATCAGCAGGAACTGTTCAACGAAGCCGAGCAAGATCAACCGGAACAGCCTGAGCCAGACCCCGAAGAAAGCGTCACGGTTGCAGAACATACTCGCCAGAAGAAAGGTCGAAAACCGCTACCCAAAGATCTGCCAAGAGTCCGGGAAGAGCACGACATCCGTGACGATGAAAAAAACTGCAGCGGCTGCGGTAATCAACTTCATCGTATAGGCGAAGAAGTGACCGAACAGCTGGATATCATTCCGGCCAAAATCCGGGTTATCCAGAATGTGCGGTTCAAGTACGGCTGCAGATGCTGTGAAGAAGGCATTAAAACAGCCAAACTGCCCGCCCAACCGATACCGGGCAGCATAGCTACTCCGGGGCTGTTAGCCTTCATTGCCACCAGTAAATACGTTGACGGATTGCCTTTATACCGTCAGGAGAAATTTATCCTGGCTCGTCTGGGTGTTGATATTGCCCGTGCCACCACCTCACTGTGGATGGTGCGCTGTGGTGATCTGGTGCAACCGTTAATCAACCTGATGCGGGACAAGCTGCTGGAAGCGCCACTGATTCACTGTGACGAAACGGTCACCCAGGTGCTCAACGAGGAAGGCAAGGCTGCCCGAAGTCATTCGTACATGTGGGTTCAGGTGGCTGAACCGGTGAAAAATCAAAAGATCATTCTGTTCGATTACGCGCCCAGCCGCAGCGGTTCAGTACCCATGAAGCTGCTGGATGGCTTCCGGGGCTATCTGCAAACCGATGGTTACGAAGGCTATGCTGCCATAGGTCGCAAAAGCGGGGTAATCAGTCAAGGCTGTTGGGCTCACGCTCGTCGAAAGTTCGATGAAGCCATCAAGGGGCAGAAAGATAAAAACAAAACCGGCAAAAGCCATATGGGGCTGTCTTATATCCGTAAGCTCTATCAAATAGAACATGGGATAAAAGAGAGCCCTCCGGATGAACGAAAAAGGGTACGGCAGGAACAAAGTCTGCCGGTTCTGCAGAAATTACGACAATGGCTGGATAAATCGTTGCCCCAGGTGCCGCCAAAAACCTTGTTGGGCAAGGCCCTTTATTACCTGAATAACCAGTGGGAAAAGCTCATCCGTTATTGCGACGAGGGTTACCTGCGTATGGACAATAATCTGGCCGAAAATGCGATTCGTCCGTTCGTGGTGGGTCGCAAGGCGTGGCTGTTCAGCAACAGTACTGACGGAGCTAAAGCCAGCGCCAATCTTTATAGCCTGGTAGAAACAGCGAAAGCCTGCGGGTTGGAACCCTGCCATTATCTGAAGACCGTCTTCAACGACTTGCCAAGGGCAGAGTCAATTGCCGATATCGAGCAGTTGCTGCCCTGGAATCAGAAGCCAGTTTGAATCAAGGTGTGGTGGAATTACCGCTTACGCAGGTCTTGATGTTATAGGTGATCGGCCGATGCTTCTTTCATGGTTCGACAGCTGATGAAAGGGCTCAGACAATGAAAACGGAACCTTCAATTCACCGCCAGTATTCAGGTTTTTCCGGCGTTGTTCGCAAAGTACTGGATAAAGCCAGGCGTATTATTCGCTTTATGGGCCTGCGCTCTGTAAAGCCTTTTCCCCCAAATACTCCTTCATTAATGACCCATGAACCCAGTGCTCACTATGAAGGTAAAAGTCTGGCTGATCGTAATGTTGCTCAGCATTCTCCCAGTGATAAAAAGGGTGGGCTTGCAGAGTTGAGTGAAAAATATGCTGGGTTTCGGGCAAATAATACGAACCTTAAGTCACTATTGAATGACCTGACTCAAACAAAAACGGGTCAGTGGCCGGATGAATCTGATGAGCAGTTTCAGTACCGATTAAAAAACGCAATGGTACTGAGTGGCCTGGGATCGCTGCTTCAGGATGAAACATTAGCCCAGCGACGGCGCATAACGCCGTCAATCAAGTCCAGACAAATTCAGAAACTGGGCGAGTATATGGCAATGAAACCACTAAATTTTTATCAAAGTGTTGTTTCAAATCAGCCGCATATTGGTGAAACTTCAGGTGATGTTGGCGCTTTTCTTGTAACCAATCTGCGAAATCAGCCGGTGAATAACAACATTGAAGCGAGAAATTGGTATTTGTTTTGTCGTGCTTACCTTGATGAGGTGAGTGATGAGGTGTTGGGTTCTGTGGGCTATGACATGAACCAGAGAAAATTGTCAGACTGTATCCCGGATTTAGGGATTGAAAAAATGGATGGCAACTATATTGAAAACCTGAATGAAACCATTAGTTCAATGGATAAGGTTAAGCCAACGTCTGCGGAGACTGTCAAAGAATACTGCAAAGAGCATGGTATTGTTTATATTCCAGGTCAAAAGACAGTCGCCTTTGATGTCGGCGACAAATTGCATCAGAGCCTTTTTCTCTTGCAGTACCTGCGTAATACATATGAGTCCAGCAAGCTGGCAATATTGTCAAAATTTTCAGGTATCAAAGATTCAGACCAGATTCAGGCATTTATGCCGGAGAAGCAATTAGCAGGTCAACTAAGCGATCATATGAGAGGCCTGACTGACACAGTTGCTCAGAACCTGATGAAAAAATCGATGCCTGACAGTTATGCGGTGCCACCAGAGAATGCCTCTCAGCAAAAAAAACCTTTTTCTTACCAGCAGGCCTTGCTGATTGCAGATGATAATAGGTGCTACTGGAACAGTGACGATAATCAGCCTCGCCACGGGCGGCAGGATGAGAAACCACTGGAAAGCTTTGAAGAGTATCTGGAGCGATCAGAAAAAGAACAGGCTTGATGCCTGTCCTGCCGCTTTCTTACACTGCTCAGTTCTAATTGTGGAGAGGGTTGATCTGGCCCTTAGTTATTTTTTAACTTGTTTCGATAGGCATAGACGTCACTGAGTTTTTTCTCAATTCGAGCCGTCAGCGCATAGTTATTGCCAGCCAGCTTTTTGGCGTACTGAAGGTGCTTGATGGCATCATCAAGGTTGCCACTTAGAAAGAAAAATTCTGCCCTGGACTGATGCAGGCCGAGAATATCGCCTGCCTGACCTTGAGCTTCTGCCAGGTAATACCAGATGTCAGGGTCATCCGGTCGACTGCGGCTGAGAGCCTGAAGCGTATCTCTGGCACCGGTAAAGTCTTTGCTTTCCGTTTGCAGTTCGGCCTTTGTGAACATCAGGGGATAGTTATCCAGATAGACCTTTAATGCCCGATCGATACGGGCAAGCGCCTCTTTGTGTTTGCCCTGGGCGGACTCCAGTCGGGCTTTGGCCATGATCATGTAAAGGTTGTTCGGGTGCTTTTCCAGTAGCGTGTTCAACGCTTTTTCTGCTGTGGCGTAATCTTTGCTGAGATAGCTTGCCAGTGCCAGACCATAACGGGTGACATCCGGAGCGCTGGTGTAACCGTCCTGCAGTTCGTTTTGCAACTGTTTAGCAAAGGCTGCCGGATTTTCTGCGCTGAGGGCAAACAGTCTCATGCGCACCAGTTGATAATCCACACTGCCTTTGGTTCCTCCGCTGGGCATTTGTGCGGCCCTGGCCCGGGAGTCCGCAATCCGGTTATCAGTGACCGGATGTGTTAGCAGGAATTCAGGCGGCCGACTCTGGTAACGACTGGAGCGGTTCATTTCTTCAAAGATTTCCGGCATGGCGTTTGGATCAAAACCAGCCCTGGACAAGGTGATGATACCAAGGTTATCCGCTTCCCGTTCAAACTGGCGGCTGAAACGCAGGCTGCTGCTCTGGATACCGGCAATGGTGGAGGACAATGCCGCAACACCGGCGTCGCTTCCCGCTGTCGCCATCAGTACCACCGAGGCAATGATGGCTGCTGCGGTCGGGATGCTTTTACGCTGGGCTTCTTCAACATTCCGGGCGTAGTGGCGCTGGCTCAGGTGGGCAAGTTCGTGTGCCATCACTGCTGCAAACTGAGCTTCGTTGTTGGCATTGAAAAACAGGCCAGTGTTGACTCCAATGATGCCACCGGGGGCCGCAAAAGCATTGAGGGCTGAGCTGTCGATAATCATAGTCGACAACCGGTGGTCGTGGATGCCACTGTGTTCAGCCAGTCGATAGGTCAGACGTTCCAGGTAGTCTTTGGTTTCTGCATCGCTGATGGTCGGTGTGCGGCTACGCAGGTATTTGAGGTAGGTCTGGCCCAGTTCGTACTCCTGCTGTGGAGAAACAATGCCTGACGTCGTGTCGCCCAGGCTTGGGAGTTCGATAGGGGCCGCGCTCACAACTGCTGAGGAAAGTCCAAGCCAGGTGCTAAGCAGGGCTGCCGTGAGGTAACCCGGTCGCTTCATAGAATGTCCATACTCGTGTGGTGTCGGGTGCAATGTATCGTTTACGTTGCGGCAATACAAAATAGATTTCTACGATTTTACACATCATCGACGGAGGAAGGTAATCTATTAGGGGCAATAAACAGAAAATGTAATGAATTCTTTACACTCCGTTATCTCCAGACAGCGGAGCATGATGCCGACAAATTGCGTACAATACTGGGTTATCATGAGTCTGCAACATTGTACGTTTCAAATAGAGTTCATGTTGTACCACGGGAGAGAATAGCCAGCCATGGTTGAAGTTGATCTGGAACTGGATCTCAAGGGAATGAACTGTCCTTTGCCATTACTCAAAGCCAAACAGGGTTTAAAGCAGTTGCGTAGCGGTCAGGTACTCAGGGTTCAGGCGACGGACCCTGGTTCCGTCCGGGATTTCGAAAGCTTTGCCCGCATCAGCGGCCATGAGTTGATTTCATCGGAACAGGTGTCGGGCGTATTTATTCACACACTGCGACACAAATAAGGGATAGTTAAGGAATAGTACGAATGCTGGATACTATAAAGGGGTGGTTGCACCGCTATTTATCGGATTCTGAAGCTCTGGTGCTGCTGCTTCTGCTGGTAGCAGGTTTCGCCATTATTCTCACTATGGGCAATATGCTTGCCCCTGTGTTTGCAGCTCTGGTGCTGGCGTTTCTGATGCAGGGCGTAGTGAACTGGCTACAGAGTCGGGGGCTGGGTCACAACTGGTCGGTGACACTGGTGTTTGTGCTGTTTGTAACTGTTCTGGTGGTCGCTTTGTTTCTGCTGGTGCCTCTGGTCTGGCAGCAGGTTAGTTCGCTGCTGAATGAGCTTCCCAAAATGGTGAACCATGGTCAGGCCTGGGTGCGAGAGCTGCCTGAGCATTTTCCTGCGTTTATTTCCGAAGCTGAAACGGCAGCCGTCACCGAAAGTATTAATGGAATGATTGCCGGGCTTGGGCAGTGGGCCTTGTCCTTCTCACTTGCCAACCTGACCAACGTGATGGCGTTGCTGGTCTACCTGATTCTGGTACCCATTCTTGTGCTGTTCTTTTTGAAAGACAAAGACCTTCTGCTGGACTGGATTGGCAATCAATTACCAAAGCGTCGTCGTGTGATTAATCAGGTGGCGAACGAAATGAACAGTCAGATTGCTAACTACATTCGCGGCAAAGCGATTGAGATAGTGATTGTCGGTGGTGTCAGTTTTGTGTTGTTTGCCCTGATGGGACTGAACTATGCCGTTCTGCTGGCTACCCTGGTTGGCTTTTCTGTCGTTATTCCCTACATCGGAGCGACGGTCGTGACTATTCCTATTGCGTTGATCGGACTGTTTCAGTGGGGTTTTGGTCAGCAGTTTACCATTTTGATGATCGCCTACCTCTTTATACAGGCCCTGGACGGCAATGTTCTTGTACCACTGCTGTTTTCCGAAGCGGTCAATCTGCACCCGGTTGCCATTATTATTGCGGTTCTGGTGTTTGGTGGTTTCTGGGGGTTCTGGGGTGTGTTCTTTGCCATCCCTCTGGCAACGTTGCTGAAAGCGGTGATGAATGCCTGGCCAAGGGTTCAGGATGTCGGTGTTAAAACCTGACTGAGTGCTGTTGCGGGTTGGGGGGAGCTCTCACCTCCCGCCCCCTAACCTGCAAGGCCTGTTTGTTTTGGATTATGTCAGAGCCTGAGCAGCCTGCAGGACGTCTTCCACATGCCCTTTAATGCGCACTTTTCGCCATTCATGCTGCAAAATTCCGGCACTGTCGACCAGGAAAGTGCTGCGCTCAATACCCATAAATTCCTTCCCGTACATTTTCTTGAGTTTGATGACATCAAACAGCTGGCACAGTGTCTCTTCAGGGTCAGAGACCAGTTCAAAGGGGAATTCATATTTAGCTTTGAATTTCTCATGGGATTCAAGGCTTTCTCTGGATACGCCAAAGATCAGGGTGCCTGCGGCCTGAAATTCAGCATGGAGATCCCGGAAGGCTTCACCTTCACTGATGCAGCCAGGCGTATTGTCCTTAGGATAGAAGTACAGAACGAACTTTTTGCCTTTCAGTTCTTCAAGTGAGACAGTAGTACTATTCGTAGCCAGCGCAGTGAAATCTGGAACAGGTTGACCTAGGGTAAAACTCATTTTTTGTCCTTTACTTATTATCTAATGACGCCAACGATAGTAAAAGTTGGACTCTGTCGGCCAGAATGTCAACTCGCTCTTGTTAAGACCTGTATGCATCAGTAACATTACGCTAGTTTTTTTAATGATCAAGACCGTTCCGCAGTGGAGTGCATCAATGATTACCGGTAGTCTCGTGGCGCTAGTTACCCCCATGACTGAAGATGGGGATCTCGACTGGAAGCGTTTGCATGATCTCGTTGAGTTCCACATCCAGGAAGGAACCGATGGTATTGTCGCAGTCGGCACCACCGGTGAGTCTGCCACCCTCACTGTGCCAGAACATTGCGAAGTGATTAAACGGGTAGTGGGTCAGGTTAATGGCCGCATTCCAGTTATTGCCGGAACCGGTGGTAATTCCACCCAGGAAGCTATCCTGCTGACGGCAGAGGCAAAAAGTCTGGGGGCAGACGCCTGCCTGCTGGTGACACCTTACTACAATAAGCCGACTCAGGAAGGTCTGTACCGACACTTCAAAGCCATTGCAGATGCTGTCGATATTCCCCAGATCCTCTACAATGTTCCGGGGCGCACGGCTGTGGATATGCTGCCTGAGACGGTTGCCCGCCTGGCCGGACACCCAAATATAGCCGGTATCAAGGAAGCCACGGGCATTATTGAACGTGGCCGTCAGATCCGTGAACTGTGTGGTGAGTCCTTTGCCATTTATTCGGGCGATGACGCAACGGGAATGGAGCTGATGCTGCAGGGAGCCAACGGTGTTATTTCTGTGACAAACAACGTTGTGCCACGGCAGATGCATGAACTGTGTATGGCGGCTATGGCCGGTGATCGTGAAACAGCCACCGTTATTAATGACCGGCTGGACGCGCTGCATAGCAAGCTGTTTGTTGAATCCAACCCGATACCGGTTAAATGGGTGTTGAAAGAGCAGGGGCTGATTCAGGATGGCATTCGCCTGCCACTGACGCCACTGAGTGAGATGTATCATTCTGAGCTTCGTTCAGCCCTGAAACAGGCGACGGAGCAGGTTGAGCTGGCATAAGCCGGGCAGAACAAACGGCTCAGTCTGCTTCAAAAGGCAGGTTGAGTGTATGGATAGATGATTAATGGAGACATTATGTTGCGCACAATGAGGTCGCGCTCAATGAAAACCTTGCCGGTGGTGGCTGTGGCTTTAATGCTGGCAGGATGCGCAAATCCATTTGGCAGGGATGGGTATTTCCGGGATAAGTCGGGTGACTACACCCAGGCCCGGGTCAGTGAGCCGCTGCAGTTGCCTGAGGATCTTACCAACACCCGACCAATGGGTGACTCTTTGGTGATTCCCCCGATTACGGCTGATCATAGCAACCTGGAACAGCGGTTTCAGGCTCCCCGTCCGGATCAGCGCCTGCAGCACAGCGAAGGCGATACCTACAGTATTCAACGGGATGGTGGCGAGCAGTGGTTGCTGGCAGCCAAAAGTCCCAGCGAAACCTGGCCCCGTGTCATGAGTTTCCTGGAAGAGAACGATATTCCCGTGCTATCCCGGAATGCGAAGCAGGGATACCTGGAAACCGACTGGGTTGATCTGGGACTGGATAAAGAGCGTGGTTTCATCTATCGCACAGTGGGGCGCTGGGTGGGAGCAGAAGACGCTGAGCCCCTGGAAGACCGTTTCCGTATTGAGATCAGGCAAGGTGTAACGGCAGGAACCACTGAGGTTCATCTGCAACACAAGGGACGCCCGAAAGCTGATGAGGGTGACGAGCCGGCACCTGAACCCGCAGACTGGGATAACATGGAGCAGCGCAGTCAGCGTATGGATAATGGTACGCTGAACGAGTTGATGCTGTTCCTGGTCCGGGACGAGGACGACAGCAGTGTTTCTCTGTTGGCACAGAACCTGGACTTAGGCAATCAGGTTGAAATTGTTGATATCAACGGCAACCCGACCATGACCATTGAACGACTGTCGTTTGCTCGCGCCTGGGCTGCAATTGATCAGGCCCTGGTCAAGGCAGGTCTGGAAGTGACCGATAAAAACCGCTCTGGTGGTCTGTTCTATATTCTTGCAGATGAACAGGGCGATGTCGTCAAAGGGCAGCCTGAAAAGAAACCGGGCTTTTTTGCCAGACTGTTTGGCAAAGGCAAGAACGATGAAGATGAGTCCACTCAATCTACTTACCTGATTCGGGTCAGTGAATTAACAGGCGTTATTCAGGTGACGGTGGAGGAAAATATCAATGCGTTTGCTCCTGCTGAATTCAGCCAGAAGGTGCTGAACCTGATTAAGGACAATATGAACTAACGGATAAACAAAGGCTGGTTTGACCAGCCTTTGTTTGTTTTTACCAGAAACAAATCCTTTCTGTTTCTGCTCTGTCTGAGTTTGCGTTTGTATGTTGTATTGTTATCCGTTTTTTTATCCACAGAGCCTGACAGGCAAACAGGTTCACGTGGTTGAGATGACAGACGAACGGAGCCCGGACAATTAATCATCCACAACATTTCATTAAACAGGATATTGGCAATGAGTCTTGCTGATAAAGTATTGGCCGTTAACAACGATTTACCCATTCGCACCGACTTGCCTGTGCATTCAGGTAAAGTCCGCTCCGTCTACTGGCTGACAGAAGAGGACAGTCGTCGCCTTATTAAAGAGAGAGGCTATGATGTCGCGGAAAATGCACCGTTGGCCATCATGGTGATTTCCGATCGTATGAGCGCCTTTGACTGCGTGTGGTCTGGTGAAGGTGGCATGAAAGGAGTACCGGGCAAAGGCGCGGCGCTGAACGCTATTTCCAATCACTGGTTCAGGTTGTTCCGTGAACAGGGGCTGGCAGACAGTCATATTCTCGATATTCCTCACCCTCTGGTGTGGATTGTGCAAAAAGCCCGGCCTGTCATGATAGAGGCCATCTGTCGTCAGTACATTACAGGCTCCATGTGGCGGGCTTACGGCAAAGGTGAACGCGATTTTTGTGGCATTCAATTGCCCGAAGGTCTGGAGAAGGACCAGAAGCTGCCTGAGTTGCTGATCACTCCGTCTACCAAAGGCATTCTGGAAGGCATTCCTGGTGTCCCTGCGGTTGATGACGTCAATATCACCCGTAAAAACATTGAGGATAACTTCGAGGCGTTCAGTTTCCGCAGCAAGGAAGATATTGATCGTTATGAAGTATTGCTGAAAGAAGGCTTTGATGTCATCAGTGAAGCATTATCCAGGCTGGATCAGGTGTTTGTGGATACCAAGTTTGAATTTGGTTATGTCACTGATGCGTCCGGGCAGGAAAAGCTGATCTACATGGATGAAGTGGGTACCCCTGACTCTTCACGTATCTGGGATGGGCCAATGTACCGTAAAGGTAAAGTGGTTGAGAACTCCAAGGAAGGCTTCCGCCAGAAATTGCTGAAGCACTTTCCGGATTCCGATATTCTGCTGAACAAGGATCGCATGGATGAGCGTCTGGCGCTGGCACGTGATAATGAGTTGCCTGAATCGGTGATGATGGAGGTGTCCAGCACCTATATCGACATCGCTGAAAAAATCACAGGTGAGCGGTTGCCTCTGTCTGAAAATCCAAAAGCAGAGATTATTGAGGTACTCAAAAGTGAGTACGGTCTGATTGATTAAGGACTACAGATAGCCCTGCTGAGTGTTAATAGCAAATAGTTATTAGCAGGATGGTGAAAAATGGCGGCCTGTTCCCGTCATTTTCCACCAGAAATGGCTGGAGCCGCAATAATCCCTGAAGTCTTATACACAATTGTCAACCCCTTGACGTTTAATTCAGGCATTATTCATAAGTGCTTGATTTTATGAGTGTGTAATTTAAGTCATTGAAAAATATAAAAAAATAATTGATCAAAAAGTGATCAATCTGGTCGATGCTCAGTATTCATGGGTCTTTCTGGTCAGTATGATGACTTCATCCACAAAGTTATCCACAGAATTTGTGGGTAACGTTTGTTTTGCCTGAATTCTGTGCGGAATAGCCCTTTATCCGGGTGCCGTTTATTCTAACTTTGTATTAAAGTTTTCCGTACATCTGACGACTCGAGACGCTGATAAGGAGCTTTTATGAATGAGTCCACTGCAGTAGGGAACATCATGGATGTCACCGAAAGCAACCTGCAGGAAGTGTTACAGCTTTCAACTGAAAAGCTGGTGATGTTGTTCATTGGTATGGGCAGTGATGAGGCCAGTAATCAGCAGTTACGAATGGTGGAGCAGCTGGTGAATGCCTATGGCGGCAAAATGGTGCTGGCAAAACTGGATGCTGAAGAGCAGCAGATAGTTGCGCAGCAGCTGATTACCCAATTGCGTGCCAATGCCATTCCGGTTCATGCCTTTCTGCATGAAGGGCGCCCGGTGCAGGTTCTGTGTGGCCCACAGACTGAACAGCAGCTTCGTGAAGTGATTGACCCGTTGACCATGAGCCCGGCAGAGCAGATTAAATTGCAGGTCGATGCCCTGATTGAAGCTGGCATGATTGAGCAGGCGCTGGAGCTGTTGCAGAAAATCCTGCAGGAAGAACCTGATAATCATGGACTGCAGGTGCTCCAGGTGAACCTGCTGCTGGAGCTGGGGCGAATGGACGACGCTCGCCAGCTGTTAGCTGTACTGCCTGCTGATGCCCCGGGCATTGCTCAGCCAAAGGCCAAGCTGGCTTTCTATGAGATGGTGGCAGAGGCGCCTCAGCGTGATGTGCTGGAAGCGCAGCTGCATGAAGACGAGAACGACCATGAAGCGCGTTATCAGCTGGCCATACGGCTTGTAATTGCTGATGACATTGAATCGGCGCTGGATAACCTGCTGGTGATTGTTCGTCGTGACCGTGCTTTCCGTGAAGACGGCGCACGACTTCTAATGCTGAAAGTGTTTGAACAGCTGGGAGCAGGTAACCCGGTTGCCAAACGCTACCGTGGCAAGTTGTTTGGCCTGATGCATTAAAGGCAGATAGCCGGTCAGATTACTGTCCGGCTTTTCTCAGTTATTGCTCAGATTCCCCGCCTAAAGCCTCAATCAGATCCTTAATCAGCTGTCGTACCGACAGTGTCATTACAGAAAAGTCGGCATCAAACTGTTCTGCAGCGGTTTCTGCATTAATTTCATCCAGTTTTTCTTCAATGACTTCTGTGAACTTCAGCTTCCGGATAATCATATCGTCACCCAGAACAAAGGTTTGTGCATCGTCCCAGTTTAAGGCCAGTTTGCTGACCTGCATGCCAGCGTCGAGATGAGCCAGAATTTCGTCGGTGATCAGTTCCTGCTTCTTTATACTGATCTGGCCACCCTCGTCGCCTGGTTCCCGCAGTTCGCAGTCGAAACCGAGTGAAAGGGGGGAAGGTACCGATGGGTTTTGTTGCAGCCACTGAGTCATAATGGCGGAAGGGGCATTTTTCAGGGCAGGATTAATAAGGGGCAGGCTGCCGACACACTCTCTCAGGCAACTGGTCAGTTCTTCTGCCTTTTTAAAGGAGGATGCGTCAACAATCATCCAGCCTGCTTCTGCATCTATATAGGCAAATGTGTTCTGACTTTTAGTAAAAGCCTTTGGCAGCAGTTCCATGATGACGTCGTCTTTTAGAGTCTTCTTTTCTTTGCTGAACACCTGTCGGCCCTGTTCCTGTTCAATCGTTTCAATGCGTTCATTTAAAACGTCATTAATCACACTGGCAGGAAGGATCTTTTCTTCTTTACGCGCACACACCATGGCAAATCCATTAGCCGCGTGGGTCAGCATGTCGCCATGACGACCCAGAGGCGGAACCCAGCCATAAGTGCTCATGTCCTGACTGCCGCAGCTGCGAAAGCGTTTTTCATTCAGCTTTTCTTCCAGGTCTTCGGCACTCAGTTCGAACGGCTTGCTGAAGCGATAAATAATCAGGTTTTTAAACCACATGATGCATTCCATCCTTTAATACTGGGGCAACATATTAACAGAGTGGGGCTTTTCCGCCCGATCTTTGTTGTACTGGCAGCAGAGGGAATAAGCGCCATGTTTTTGATACTTATAAAAAAAATGTCTATAGATGGTTGCGTAACGAACGTTTGGCTGCTTATAATGCGCCGCGTTGTTGAGAGACAGTTCAACGCACAGGGTGATTAGCTCAGCTGGGAGAGCATCTGCCTTACAAGCAGAGGGTCGGCGGTTCGATCCCGTCATCACCCACCACTCTTTAAAGTATTAAAGAGATATGCAGACTTTTATTTTGATTAAGCGTCTGTATAGTGTGCCATAAGTTGTGTGTCGCAGAGTTTAGCGGACCGGTAGTTCAGTTGGTTAGAATGCCGGCCTGTCACGCCGGAGGTCGCGGGTTCGAGTCCCGTCCGGTCCGCCATTTGCTTTTATCTCATCAGTTCGCTTGCAAATAAATGAATTGCAAAACGAATTTTTAGCAGTAACATGCTGCTGCGTTAACTACGCACTTGAACGACGAGTGTCTTGCGATAAGATCGCAATTCCTACAGGGTGATTAGCTCAGCTGGGAGAGCATCTGCCTTACAAGCAGAGGGTCGGCGGTTCGATCCCGTCATCACCCACCAAACATTGTGTTGAAGTATTAACTTCAAAAAGATTATGCGGACCGGTAGTTCAGTTGGTTAGAATGCCGGCCTGTCACGCCGGAGGTCGCGGGTTCGAGTCCCGTCCGGTCCGCCATTATTATTGCTCTTTAATAGAGAGTAAGTTGCAATACGACAGGCGTTGTAACGAACAGGGTGATTAGCTCAGCTGGGAGAGCATCTGCCTTACAAGCAGAGGGTCGGCGGTTCGATCCCGTCATCACCCACCAAATATTATGTTGAAGCGTTAGCTTTAAGAAGATTATGCGGACCGGTAGTTCAGTTGGTTAGAATGCCGGCCTGTCACGCCGGAGGTCGCGGGTTCGAGTCCCGTCCGGTCCGCCATTATTATTGCTCTTTAATAGAGAGTAAGTTGCAATACGACAGGCGTTGTAACGAACAGGGTGATTAGCTCAGCTGGGAGAGCATCTGCCTTACAAGCAGAGGGTCGGCGGTTCGATCCCGTCATCACCCACCAAATGTTATGTTGAAGCGTTAGCTTCGAAAAGATTATGCGGACCGGTAGTTCAGTTGGTTAGAATGCCGGCCTGTCACGCCGGAGGTCGCGGGTTCGAGTCCCGTCCGGTCCGCCATTGTTTCTCCTTACGGAGAGTAGATTGTTGCACGACAGGCGCAGCGATTGATTGGGTGATTAGCTCAGCTGGGAGAGCATCTGCCTTACAAGCAGAGGGTCGGCGGTTCGATCCCGTCATCACCCACCAAACATAGTTTTGAAGCGTTAGCTTCTTAAAGACTCTTTATAGAGACTATGCGGACCGGTAGTTCAGTTGGTTAGAATGCCGGCCTGTCACGCCGGAGGTCGCGGGTTCGAGTCCCGTCCGGTCCGCCATTGTTATCTCAGATAAAGAGTTTCTCCTTGCGGAGAGTAGATTGTTGCACGACAGGCGCGGCGATTGATTGGGTGATTAGCTCAGCTGGGAGAGCATCTGCCTTACAAGCAGAGGGTCGGCGGTTCGATCCCGTCATCACCCACCAGATATTATGTTGAAGCGTTAGCTTCAAGAAGGCTCTTTATAGAGACTATGCGGACCGGTAGTTCAGTTGGTTAGAATGCCGGCCTGTCACGCCGGAGGTCGCGGGTTCGAGTCCCGTCCGGTCCGCCATTGTTATCTCAGATAAGGAGTTTCTCCTTGCAGAGAGTAAATTGTTGCACGACAGGCGCAGCGATTGATTGGGTGATTAGCTCAGCTGGGAGAGCATCTGCCTTACAAGCAGAGGGTCGGCGGTTCGATCCCGTCATCACCCACCAAACATTATGTTGAAGCGTTAGCTTCAAGAAGAATATGCGGACCGGTAGTTCAGTTGGTTAGAATGCCGGCCTGTCACGCCGGAGGTCGCGGGTTCGAGTCCCGTCCGGTCCGCCATATTTCAAAAACCCGAAGTCATAAGGCTTCGGGTTTTTGTCGTTTATAGCCCTGTGCTTATGGGCTTTTTGCGTATTTTTTGGTTTTTAAAAACATACCATCGATCTGTGTGTGCCGAATGAGAGCGTCGCCTGAAAAATATGAGCTTTCAGAAGTAACTTGATCATATGTTCATTTTTTACTGCCTCAGATCAAAAGAAGCAAAGCTGGGTGAACGGTGTAAGGCAGAAATGAGTGTCCATTGTTAACAGCTGATTTCTGAAGGAACTGGCTGGTAAACTCTGAGATGTTGGCCTGCGAATCTGAAAAAATCCATTTTTTCGGTTAATACTTTTGTAATACGCAAATCATTTTGATAGATTAGCCGCCGTCGTTGAACAAGGCAGCTGTTCTGTTCAGGGATACGGGGTATAGCGCAGTCTGGTAGCGCGCCTGCTTTGGGAGCAGGATGTCGGGAGTTCGAATCTCTCTACCCCGACCACTTTACATGCTCATGGTTTTGAGTCTAAATAAGCCGCACAGTTCGGGGTATAGCGCAGTCTGGTAGCGCGCCTGCTTTGGGAGCAGGATGTCGGGAGTTCGAATCTCTCTACCCCGACCACTTTACATGCTCACGGTTCTGAGTCTAAATAAGCCGCACAGTTCGGGGTATAGCGCAGTCTGGTAGCGCGCCTGCTTTGGGAGCAGGATGTCGGGAGTTCGAATCTCTCTACCCCGACCACTTTACATACTCACGGTTCTGAGTCTAAATAAGCCGCACAGTTCGGGGTATAGCGCAGTCTGGTAGCGCGCCTGCTTTGGGAGCAGGATGTCGGGAGTTCGAATCTCTCTACCCCGACCACTTTACATGCTCATGGTTCTGAGTCTAAATAAGCCGCACAGTTCGGGGTATAGCGCAGTCTGGTAGCGCGCCTGCTTTGGGAGCAGGATGTCGGGAGTTCGAATCTCTCTACCCCGACCACTTTTTGAAAGCGATTAAACCTGCAGTTTTGCAGGTTTTTTTGTATGTGCCTTTTACCCACCATAAATATCTCCGCAAAAAATTGACTCGTATCTATACCTCTCTATTTTCCCGTTTTTACTAACTTCCCTTGTCGTCAATCGCTTCTGGATGACGTTACAATAGCCGCTGAATCTTAGTCTCTGGAGTTGTTTGTGTTAGCGCTCGTTGCGTTTGTAGCGGTTGCCCTGGTGGTATCGTTTTTCTGTTCCGTATTTGAATCGGTTCTTCATCATCTCACCCCGGCTTATGTCATAAATCTGGAAAAGAAACAGAGTCCCTGGGCAAGTGCAGTCAGGGGATTGTACGACAATCTCGATCGTTCACTGGCAGCTGTGCTGACCCTGAATACCATTGCTCACACTGTTGGTGCAGCCGGGGCGGGGGCTCAGGCCGCCAGTGTGTTTGGTGACGGTTCGACAGGACTGTTTGCTGCCGTTCTGACTCTGTTGATTCTGTTTGTGTCTGAAATTATCCCTAAAACCCTGGGAGCGAATGGCTGGCAGAAACTGGCACCTTCTACGGCCGTGTGTGTCAGTTTTCTGATCAGGTTGCAGATGCCGTTGATCTGGCTGGCAGAACAGGTTACCCGACAGCTGACTCCCAGACATAAAAAGAGTGATTATCTGCGTGATGAAATCAGTGCCATGGCAGATATTGGAGAGGAGGAAGGTGTTCTTCACGGCACTGAGTCGGACCTGCTTAAAAACATGCTTCGCTTCAGGGACTTGAAAATTATTGAGATCATGACACCTCGCTCAGTCCTGTTCACTCTGCCTGAATCCATGGATGCAGAAACTTATCTGCAGACCTGCCCTGACAATGCCTTCTCAAGGGTTCCGGTTTATAGCGATGAGCCGGATGATATCAATGGCTTTGTGATGAAAAATGACATCCTGATGGCTTATCATCAGAAGGATGGCAAAGTGACGCTGGGTGAACTGAAACGTCCGATCATTGCTGTGCTTGAAAATGAATCCCTGCCAAGATTGATGACAACGCTGCTGGAGCAACGCAATCATATCGCTATGGTGGTGACCGAGTATGGTGATATCAGAGGCATTGTGACGCTGGAAGATATGATTGAAACCCTGTTGGGTCGTGAAATCGTCGATGAAAGCGATGAGGTGGTGGACATGCAGCAGGTGGCACTGCAGAAGTGGGCAGAACGACTGCCGTCGCAATTACACTGACAAACAGTGGGTGGGGTTGTTCATATAAAGCCGCTCTGTCTATATTGGTGTAGTGATCATTTCAGACAATCATCAGAAGAAAACAGATGGCTTTATTACAACTGGTTGACGAGTCCCATCCTAATTTAAGACGACCCACCAAGCCCGTTTCTGACTTCGGAGACGCTTTTCAGGCAATCGTCGACGACATGCTTGAAACCATGTATGAGGTGAACGGTGCGGGTCTGGCTGCCACCCAGGTTGGGCTGGATATCAGGGTAGCGGTTATTGATGTTACCTCTGATCGCAGCCAGCCGCTGGTTCTGGTTAATCCCGAGATTATTGACTCAGCCGATGAGCAGAATATGGAAATGGGCTGTTTGTCGCTACCCGGTTGCTGGGCTGCGGTAAAACGTGCTGGCTGGGTTAAAGTTCGGGCGCAGGATCGTTATGGTGAATTTTATGAAATGGACGGTGAGGGGATTCTTGCCGAAGCATTTCAACACGAGATCGATCACCTGGATGGCATTCTTTTCATTGATAAACTGTCTCCGCTCAAGCAAAAGATGGTGCGCCAGCGAGCAAGGAAAGCGCTGAAAAAGCAGCAGCGGCGCAGTTAGCTGGTATTCAGATTCGAGTCAGGGAGGCGTGAACCTTCTCTTTGCAGTGAACTTTGCGGTCATCATCCGTATGAATCAATCTGTTGCTGTCTCCAGATCTGCTGCGCCATGACCGTAATGTCATACGGCGTCCAGAAGCTGTTAGGCTTATGAATGTTCTTACGGTTTTCCTCCGGCAGGCCTGCCAGAAGCAGGTTGCCGACCTTAGTGGCACAGTTGTGGCTGGTCAGGTGGTAGCCCTTGTCTCTGACTGATTCCAGATAGTGAACCATTTCGTCCCGGTCCATACCTTTCAGTTCAACCACAAAGTCCGGCATCCCAAACTGTACGCAGTCTTGCCTGAATTCGTGACTGGTGGCTTTGGTAGACGAGCCGGGGAAGACGGCTTTTATTTTACTCAGCACGGACTCCCCGAGCCCCAGGTGGGAAACATAGAGAGGTTTTTTCCCGTTTATTCCTTTTCCACCAATCACCAGCGCGGCATGGCCGGGTTGCTCAGGCGCTCTGTCCTGATAGACAACAACATAGACCGAGGCAGGGTTAGACAGCTTTTCCCCCTGTTGAATGATGGCTCTGGCATAGGCTTCAATATCTTCAATTTTGTTGCGTTGCGCTTTACCGGTGAATCTTCTTTTCTGTCCGGCGATAAGCTGGCGTGTGCCTTTCAATAAGCCTGCCTTGCGGGGAATCACCAAACCATCCTGCTGGTAGAAGCCCATCATTTCAGACAGTTTCATACGGCTGATCATTGCGTTCATGTCTGTCAGTTTGGAAGAGGGTGCTTTTTTTTGGAGCGGAACTATGGAAAAGTCGGTGCGTTTACCGTTTGAAGGAACTTTGTATTGCGCCAGCCCGTTGGCCACCAGAAAGGCAGAGGCAATGTTCTGACTTTGTTTTCTCGAGAGGCTGTGCGGCTCCTGTCGCAGAACGGCTGCGCAGGTTTGCTCAAACAATGAATTAAAGTCTATTTCCTTCTGGTTCACCTGAGGTGTGACGGATTCCGCCTTTGTGACCTGATAGGAATGAATCGAACGTGTTTGAAAAGGGTGTTTTAAATATTGAAGAAAGCGTTTGCCAAGCTCTCTCAGTTCAGTGCGAAATCCGCGCCATGAGGTTGTTTTCGTCTGCTGGCTTCGCGAACTCCGGGGAGTTGATTCAGGCGATGATTGCTGTTGTATCTGCAACGGGGTTTTTGGTTCGGTTTTCATTGGCTTCCCTGCCAGTCGTACCTGATCTAAGGATAGCTGGCATGGGGAAGTGACAGTATTTTCAGGGTGTTCCGGCGAGTGGCCTCTGCAATCTCAGTTAATGATTCCGGGCGAAGGTCTGCCAGACATTTGAGGACCTCAGTCAGTTGTGCCGGCTCATTTCGTTGTCCCTGAAAGCCACACAGCGGCATATCGGGCGCGTCGGTTTCCAGCACTAATGAACCCAGGGGCAGGGTAGCGGCAAGGGCTCTGGTTTTCCTGGCTCTTGGGTAAGTGATGCCGCCACCAAAACCAAGGCAGAATCCTTGTTCAATATACTGGTAAGCCTGCTGTTCACTGCCGGAAAAGGCATGAACTATGCCACCCTGTTTGACCGGCTTTTGTCGCAGCTGTTTCAGTATCAGGTCATGGGCTTTGCGGGCATGCAGAATCACGGGCTTTCGGAATTGCCGGGCCAGCTCCAGCTGTTCAGTAAACCAGAATTCCTGTGCTTTTTGACTGATGGATTGCAGAGCGAAATCAAGCCCGATCTCGCCAACAGCGACGATGTGCTGGTTTGTTTCGAAAAATTTGACCAGTTGTTGCAGGTCATCTGGCTCGTGTTGATCGATAAACCATGGGTGAATGCCCAGTGCTGCGTAAAGTCTGACTGGCTTGATGGTCTCAGTACACATCTGCAACAGTGGCTTCCAGTGTCGGGACTCTGTCCCCGGAATGCAGATAGCTTCAATACCCTGTTCGGAAGCAGCGCTGATGACCTGTGACCGGTCCGGATAAAACTCGGGAAAATCAAGATGGCAGTGGCTGTCTATCAGGGGTGGCAGGTTGGTCATGGTAGTTTAATGCTGTCAGTGATTGTGCGTATAATGCCCGCATGAATTATAAGAAGAATGGCGCTGTACTGCTGGCCTTGATTCTGACTCTGATGCTGATCGCAACAGTAGTCACTGCGCCCGGATTATTACAACAATCTCTGCGTTCAGCAGAAGAAAAAGGCAAAGAATATCACCATTCAAGCTGTCAGGTATCAGCGGGCTGCCAGCTGGACTATCCGGATGGTTCCATCAAACTGGTTATTAAGCCTTATACTATGCCAGTGCTGCAACCGTTACAGGTTGATGTATTGGTTCATGGTGCGAAGCCGGAAGCCGTGAGTCTGGAATTTGTCGGACGTGATATGCCAATGGGGTTAATGCCCTACAGCCTGTCGCCGCAACAGAACTCAGCAGGCCGCTGGGGCAATGACCAGTGGCGCTATCAGGATACTGCCATGATTACGTTTTGCCCGGTTGACCGGAACATGGTATGGCTGGCAAAGGTGGTGGTTGAGTTTGATCAGTTAATAAGAATAATGGTTTTTGAACTGGAGAATCAGTAAATGAAGTGTCTGGCACCTGTCTTTCGTTATTCCAGAGCGGCTCTGGCCGGCTTGTCTATGGCTGGGTCGTTGATGATTGGTTGTATCAGTTCAGCGAATGCTGCAATGGTTTCGATAACCGACCCGGCAGTCAGGGCTGTGCCACCCACCTCAACCAATACCGCAGCCTTTATGACGCTGCAAAACAAGGGCAAAGACGACATTAAGCTGGTTGGTGTGGATAGCAGCATTGCCGCCCGGGTAGAAATACACGGTCATCGCCATGAAGGTCATAAAATGGTGATGTTTAAAATGGACGACCTGCCTTTACCCGCCGGAAAAGAGGTCAGGCTTGAATCCGGGGGCTATCACATCATGATAATGGGGCTGAAGAAGACGTTGAAGGAAGGTGAAGAAGTACCGCTAACCCTGCATTTCTCTGACTCCGATGCCATTGATATTCTGGCACCGGTTAAACCTCTGATGGAAACCATGTCGAAAGACCCTCACGGTCACATGCATCACTGAGCTTTGAAAAGGTGAACCTGTCAGATGGTTTTTATCTGACAGGTTCCTGTTTAAAGCAGATTAGAAAAGGTTCTGAATCAGCAGGTAAATATAACGGGCAGCGACACCGGCGCAGAGTCCGCCCACGGTATGTGCAATGATTGCCTTGGAAGTCAGTTTGCGAAAGCCCAGCGTGTCCAGCATGGCTGTATGTGTGCTCAGATAACCACTCCAGCACATGCCCATGGCCGTGAATACGGCAATATCGCTTTCACTGATAATGCCCTGGGAGATAAAGTTAGGCACCAGGGACATGGCTGCACCCACCGCGCCTAACGATGTAATCGGAAATGCGACCAGCTCAGGATGGTCAAAACCAAACAGGAACTGAAACAGCCAGGACAGTTCACCAGCCAGCTTTGGCAACAGAGCTACGCCTTCGTATGCAGCACCGGTATAACCTTCAGCAGAGGGTCCGAAGGTCAGCACCATCACCATAGTGCTGATAATCAGCACACCGGGGATAATCGCCATGCCCATTTCTACACCGCTTTTGCCTCCGTCCAGAATCGAATTAAGGCCGCGTAGCCAGACAGGACTGTTGTCATGGTCTTCAGGCTGCTCTGATGGTTTTGAACTCAGGCTGTTCAGGTTGATGGCTTTTACATCAGAAGCGGTCAGTCGCTGCATCAGACGTGTGGAAATAACGGCACCAACCATTGCGCCTGCCAGTCCTACCAGAGCCGCATGAAGAAAGTTCTGGCCGGGATCACTGTCCAGTGTTGCCATAAAAGTAATAACGATCAGTCCCATGCCAAAGGCTGTACCAAAGTTGGTCAGGGAAATCAGCTCATGGGGCTTGAAGCTGCTACTGAAGCGTTTGTCTTTGGCAAGGCTGATAATTGCGGGATTATCCGAGAAGAAAGTCATCATGGCTGCCATGGCTGCCCGACCGGGCAGGTTGAACAGTGGCCGCATCAGTGGCATCAGCAGGCGTTCCAGCAGGCTGATGACATGAAATTCAGTAAGAAGCCGACTCAGGGCGCCTGCGAGTACGGTGATACCCATCAGGAACAGAACGGTGTGCAGAAGCAGGTCGTGAGCTGTGCTGAACAGAGTGTTGAACATGTTGGTGAGCCCCATTTCTGAGCCCACGTAACCGAAAAACAGAACCAGAAGCGCTATCAGGCCCAGAGGTTCGATGATCTGGCGAGCACCAAGGCTGCTCGATTGGATTTTGTCTTTATCAGACACCGAGACAAATTCATTCATATAGGCTCCGGGAGGGGACTGGAGAGTAAAGATTAGATGAAAACAGGTGATTACGCAGAATTTTGAACAGTTAAGCTACATAAAGCAGTGGGTCAGGCAGTTATTTAATACTCATAAACAGGCCGGGAGTCCCGGCCTTTTTTCAGAAATCAGTGCTCGCGGGTGGTGCGGAACTCAACGTCCGGATAGCGCTCCTGAGACAGTGACAGGTTAACCCGGGTTGGAGCCAGATAGGTCAGGTGGCCACCACCATCAATGGCCAGGTTCTCCGCGCATTTACGCTTGAACTCTTCCAGCTTTTTCTCGTCGCTGCACTCAATCCAGCGAGCGGTGTTAACGTTCACCGGCTCATACAGGGCTTCTACTTTGTATTCATCTTTCAGACGACGCATCACCACATCAAACTGCAGCACACCGACCGCACCCAGAATCAGGTCATTGTTGTTGAGCGGCATAAACAGCTGGGTGGCCCCTTCTTCCGACAGTTGCTGCAGACCTTTCTGAAGTTGCTTCAGCTTCAGCGGGTCTTTCAGGCGAACCCGGCGGAACATTTCCGGTGCGAAGTGTGGGATACCCGTGAATTTCATCAGTTCGCCCTGACTGAAGGTGTCGCCGATCTGGATAGTGCCGTGGTTATGGAGGCCGATAATATCGCCGGACATTGCTTCTTCTACGTGAGAGCGGTCACCCGCCAGGAAGGTCACAGCGTCGGCGATTTTAACATCCTTGCCAATACGCACATGTTTCATCTTCATGTTGCG
The DNA here is from genome assembly GCF_040549045.1 of Endozoicomonas sp. NE40. Classification (NCBI taxonomy): domain Bacteria; kingdom Pseudomonadati; phylum Pseudomonadota; class Gammaproteobacteria; order Oceanospirillales; family Endozoicomonadaceae; genus Endozoicomonas; species Endozoicomonas lisbonensis. Next base: position 4,106,079 of record NZ_JBEWTB010000002.1, read on the forward strand.
GGTGTACTTACCGGAACAGATGCGCAGGAAGGCAATACGGTCACGGTGTTTCGGGTCCATGTTGGCCTGAATCTTGAATACGAAGCCTGAGAACTTATCTTCCGCAGGTTCAACGGCACGTTCATCCGTATGGCGGGGTAAAGGTGCCGGAGCCCAGCGGGCAAAGTCGTCCAGCATTTCACGTACACCAAAGTTTGCCAGTGCAGTACCAAAGAATACCGGTGTCATCCGACCCGCCTGATAGGCTTCCAGGTCGAATTCATGACTGGCTCCCTGAACCAGCTCGATTTCTTCAACAAAGTCGTCGTAGATTTCACCCAGCAGTTCCCGGGCTTCGTCGCTGTCCAGCCCCTGAATGCGGATGTCGTCCGGAATCGTATGGCCCTGACCCGGTGTAAACACATGGATGGTATCGGTGTACAGGTTGTAGACGCCTTTAAAGCGTTTACCCATGCTGATGGGCCAGGTGACGGGCGCACACTGGATTTTCAGGATGCTTTCTACTTCGTCCAGCACTTCAATCTGGTCACGCACTTCACGGTCCATCTTGTTGACGAAGGTGAAGATCGGGGTGTCGCGCAGGCGGCAGACTTCCATCAGCTTGATAGTCCGGTCCTCGACACCTTTGGCGCCGTCGATCACCATCAGGCAGCTGTCTACGGCGGTCAGGGTGCGGTAGGTGTCTTCCGAGAAGTCTTCATGTCCCGGGGTGTCCAGCAGGTTGACGGTGCAGCCTTTGTACGGGAACTGCATCACCGAGGTGGTGATGGAGATACCGCGCTCCTGCTCCATCTTCATCCAGTCAGAAGTGGCCATGCGTCCAGACTTTTTACCCTTGACGGTACCCGCCATCTGAATGGCGCCACCCAGTAGCAACAGTTTTTCAGTGATGGTGGTTTTACCCGCATCAGGGTGGGAAATGATTGCGAAAGTACGGCGTTTTGCCACTTCCTGAGCCAGTGCGCTCATTGATACCTGCCAAGAAATACTCAAAAAAACTGGCTGCATTATATAGGCTCTGACAGCTAAAACCAGTGATCTGTTCTGAATAAGCTGTTTCCGGCAGGCTGTTTTCTTCAGGCTGTACGCCGATAACCTATTTAATCAAAGTGGGTAGAGCCAATACGTATTCATGGATGCACTTCAAAGACTGTTAACCGCTCCGGTCAGTGGTATAGCCGACATTACAGAGGAGGACGCGCCCGTTGGTGTCTGGCATGGGCATAGCGTCCAGCCTTTTCCTCTTGGGCGGGAGCTGGGGCTACAGGAAGGCGATGAAGTGGCTGTGGAAGAAGTAACCGGGGCGCTGGAAAAGCATTACGGGTCTTTTGTGAAGCAAGAGATAGAGCAGCACCTGGTGGGAATGACGGCCCTGAGTGACAGGGATGTTGCCATCATTGATAAGCAGGCCAGAAAGATATTCCGTGAAGTCAGGGATGGAAACCAGGAGCTGATAAAATCTGCAGTTACAGTGAAATGGGTTGGCAGGCTGTTTGAGTTCTTGCAGACGGAGCCGAACGACGACAGGCTGAGAGTCAGCTGGAATTATCTGCCAGAACATGAGCAGCAGCACATGGTGGAGTCTGTCCGGATCAGTATGCAGGCAAAACAGGGTGTACTCACTTTTGATGATATTGATCGCGAGGGTGTGTCCAGCCTGAAGGCTCATCAGACGTTGTTTGCCAGGTCGGCACCGCAGATTACCCGCTTTCTTGAAAATCAGGGACTTGAGCCGCCCATCAAGCCCGGTGATCTCAGGGATTTTGCTGAAGAATTATATTTTTGCACCAAGCCTTCCGGTCAGGAGATCAACCGGCAGGAACTGGGGCTTATGCGCAATGCGGATGTCTTAACCAACCGTACTGCGAAGCTGCTCTATAACTCCCCCCTGGAAATGATGCATGAAAAAACGCTGGGTATGCAGAAACAGGAGGCGAGGGAGCACGCCAAGAGTCTGATGCGCGGGCTTTCAGCCGTTGGTAAATATGGTGAGAACCTTCCGGAGGCTTTTCAGGAAGCGATGATCATTGATTTACGCAGCCAGTTTTTTGCCACAGTTGATCACATTCATCAGCTGGAGGTGCTGGAGGCCAACAACCCTCTGGACCAGGCTCACTGGCAGCAGTGTAAACAGGACGAGCTGGCTGTGGCTCTGGATGTGTTGCTGGCTGAAGAAGACCGGCTCGGGGAAGAAATTGAGCAGGGTAGCGATGATGGAAGAGGCTCGAAAGCCCGGTTTTATAACCGGATCAATCAGTTGACCGATGAATTTGATGACTTGGCTGGTAAGGTTGGGAGCTACACAGATGGTGACCTGTTACCCAGCGGCGAACACTCCGATGAGCTGGGGGCTGAACGATTAGGGCGCCGCCCTGTCCAGGACGCCAGTCGCTATGCCCGTTTGATTGCCCGGCGCCTGAAAGGCATTGGTATCAAAAAAGTGGATAAAAAGCTGAGCGAGGCCAGAACCCGAAGAATGGCCAGTGTTCCCTGGAAAACCGTTGAAACCCGCCTTGAGCCTCGTATCAACAACAAAACCCTTAAACTGAAAAGCCGGATCACCCCTGCCGCAGAGTTTCGGCTGGAGATGGGGCATTCGCGCAATGTTGATATATTTCCTATCCATCTGCATGGCAAGGGCAAACCCTCTTCGAAAAGAGACGAGATGAATAATGCCGTTAATCTGGGCGAAACGCAGTTGCTGCTTGAGCAGGGTGGGAAACAGAAAAGACTGTTCAGAGGTTTGCGTTCCGGCACACTGATGGCATTTGGGGTCTCAAAGAAAAAAATACGGGAAAAGGCCAATGACACAAGGTGTTATGACCTGGCTGTTTCCAGTCTGAAGCAGGTGCTGGACGATAATCCTGAACTCTTTAGTCAACAGCCTGTTCCCATCAGGCTTTCAACACTGCAGCTTCTGACACCTGATAAAGGACGTCACTGGCTTCGAATACATGATGATGAGCTGAAAATGCAACGGGAACAGATGGAGGCGTTAAAACGATTAAAAGCCCGGCTGGACGGTGGTGAGAAACTGGCTATTACGGACAGCTACGGTGATGTACATGAAGTGGAGGTCGATTTTGATTTTGCAGCAACCAATTTTGGTGTCAACAACCTTGCACTGGAGACAAAGTGGAGGGCTATGGGGCCGTGGGGCGCTGTCAGGGATGACAATCAGGAAGGGTTGAAAAAGTTGATGGGCGGTGTTGAGCCCGGTGATGAAATGGGTGGCTGGGCTCAGGACTTTTTAAATGGTCAGGCATCCTCAAAAGACAAGATGATTGTCAGGCAGCTGATTGAACAGATTCGTGACCTGTATGTTACCGAAGATTATAAGCGGGAAGGGATAGACGCTTATAAAATGGTGGCTCGTATACTGCTACTGTCTTATAAGCTGGGACTGATCACACACTTCAACTGTAAGAGTGGTAAAGATCGTACGGGTGAGGCTGATGCGGCTGTCAAGCGGCTGGCTGCGCAGGTAGAGGCGCTGGGTTATGTGCCTGATCCCAGGCAGCCCCTTAGTCAGGCAGAGCGTGTTTTATCCCAGATGTTTGCACTGGAAACCGGAAATATTCTCTGGCAGCAGATGAACATTAACCGTCCCGGCTATAAAACGACAACCGGCAAGGACAGACTGGGCGAGCGGGTGTTTGGCATGATTCATGTGTAGTGATCAGGACGTTTGAAAAGCTCTTTCCAGATGGTCTGTATCACCATAAACAACATGGCTGTACTCCAGCCGGAAAGAATGATGCCATTGATGGACTGAATGCCTGTTAAGAGTCGTGTATCACCGGTCAGAACAATGTCGCCATAGCCCAGTGTTGTGAATGTCACCATGGAAAAGTAGATGGCATCGGTCCAGGACAGAATGATTTCCACTTTCGGAATGATGTAATAACCCGCAGCCCAGACAATAATCTCTGCCAGGTGCAGGAATACAATGATCAGTGTTGTGCTGGTCAGGATCAGTAATTGGAAATTAGCGGTATGCAGAAGGTGGGGGAAGGACCGGTTCAGACTGTACAGCCCTTTAAGCCAGAGCGTGGTACCGGCTGCGTGCAGTATAACCGTGACCGTAACCATTAGTGAACCGTACAGAGAAGCTTCAAGCAGCATATCATCAGGCCAGTGTCGTGAACTGAAAGGGCTTCGTTGCAGAAGCCCTTGTCAGACAGATATAAAGAGTTTTAGTAGGTGCGGGCTACAGCAAAACGGGCCAGGTCTTCCATAGCAGAGCGGTATGGAGATTCAGGCAGTTTGGACAGGCTGGCAATGGCTTTCTGAGCCTGTTCCTGTGCTCGCTGTGCGGTGTAGCCCAGGGCGCCACAGTCCCGAACGGCGGCAATAATGGCATCCATATTGTCAAGACCGTTCCCTTCTTCAATGGCCTGGCGCACCAGCTCTTTCTGTTCCGGCTTGCCTTCTGACAGAGTGAAGATCAGGGGCAGGGTAGGCTTGCCTTCCGCCAGATCGTCACCGAGGTTTTTACCCATGGCTTCTGCGTCACCGACATAGTCCAGCAGGTCGTCAACCAGCTGGAAAGCCATGCCAAGATGGTTGCCGTAATCGCACAGAGCCTGTTCGGTTTTTTTGTCCTGACCGGACAGGATGGCAGCTGTGTGGGTAGATGCTTCGAACAGCATAGCCGTCTTACAGCGAATTACTTCCATATACTGGGCTTCTGTGACGCTGGAATCGTTGACATTCATCAACTGCATCACTTCACCTTCAGCAATCACATTGGTGGCATTGGACAGAATGTTCAGCAGGCGCATGTTGTCCAGCCCGACCATCATCTGAAAGGCTCTGGAGTAGAGAAAGTCGCCGACCAGTACACTCGGCGCATTGCCCCACAAGGCATTGGCAGTGTCACGGCCGCGACGCAGGTCAGACTGGTCAACCACATCGTCATGCAGCAGGGTGGCGGTGTGCAGGAACTCGATAATGGCGGCCAGTGGAATATGATTTTTGCCTTTGTAGCCACAGGCGTTGGCGGTCAGAAGAACCAGCAGGGGGCGCAGGCGTTTGCCGCCGGACTGGATGATGTACTGGCCAATCTTGCTGACCAGTGCGACATCAGAATGCAGCTGTTCACGAATGCACTGGTCGACCAGGGCGAAATCGTCACGGACAACAGCTTGGAATGAGGGTTGTTTGCGATCAGGCATAGGTTTGCTGCAGAAGGTATAAATGGCTGCATCCTATGGAGTGCTTGCGTTGCTGTCAATAGCCGTACTGTTGATAGTGGCTTATCCGGCTTCCAGTGAGGTGAGTGCATACAGGCGCTGATAGTCAAGGTCAGGCTCATAGCCACGGTACATGCGGACAGAGAGAAAGTCGATGGGCCGGCCTTCAAAGCTGTGTACCAGATGACGTGCGTAGCGATTGGTTTCCGGCATATCGCAGAAAACAGGCTGTCCAAGGCTGTGCTGGAGCAGGGCCTGCATCAGGTGCTCGCCAATCACGGGGGTGTCGGCAAACAATGGGCCAATCTTATAGCCAGTGATACACGGGCGCAGAACGCCAAAGCCTTTGATATCGTGATGATCGCGAAAGCAGAAGGCGCTGGCTTCGGGCTGGGTGACCCAGGCTTTCAGGTAGGGCTTGCGTTTTCCGGGAAACAGCTGTTTTTCATAGTCAAGCAGTTCCAGCAGACGGATATGTCTGAGGTTTATGATATTAGGGTGAAGTTCTTCCGGAGCGTGCTGCCAGTTGAATTCAAAGCGTTGATTGATATGGGCAGTCCGAAAGCCCACCGAACGGTATACGCTTTCTTTTTCCAGAACACCGTCCAGCGACAGGTTGCGGTAGCCCGCCATCTGTAGCCGCTTTCGGGTCATCATCAGGCCAAATCCCTGTCCACGGTATTCTGGTTTGACAACGAAGTTGCCAAAGCTGGCATAGCGGGTATTGTGCCTGAATACGGCTGCAACACCCACCAGTTCGTCATCCAGTTTGATACCAATAAACCCACTGGCAAATGCTTTGTAAAAAGTATCTGCGTCGTGGATACCAGGATTCCAGCCTTCCCGGGCGATCCACTGATACATGGTTTGCACTTCTTCCCGGCTCAGGGTGTCGATGTGAATGTTTCCCCGCATGGCAGTACCTCATCGTTATCAGCCATCATTTATAGTGTTTCTATTGAAGCGGCTTATTGCCGGTATTGTTGTATCCACAGGTCAGCAATGCTGGATCGAGTGGTAAACCACACATCAGGATAGCTGCTGGTGTAGTTCAGGAACTCTCTGATGGCTTCGCTGCGTCCGGGATGGCCCGACAGCCGGCAGTGCAGACCAACGGTCATCAGGCTGGGTTGCGCTCCGCCTTCCCTGTACAGACAGTCAAAAGTGCTTTTCAGATGCTGGTAAAAGTGGTCGGGCGTTATCCAGCCGGGGCTGGAGCCGTACAGGCAATCGTTATTGAGCAAAGTGTAGGGGATGATCAGATGTCCGTTCTCCCACCAGGGGTAATCGTCGGAATAATCATCGCTGTCCCACAGCAGACCGGCTTCGATCACCAGTTCACGGGTATGCAGGCTTTTGCGTCCGGTGTACCAGCCCCGGGCGGGTTTGCCGGTACTCTGGTGAATCGTATCCAGAGTGCGTAGCAGATGTTCCCGTTCGTCCTCTCTGGAAAAGTGATGATAATCAATCCAGCGCCAGCCATGCCCCGCGATTTCATGGTTCGACTGACCCAGGACTTTAGCGATGGCCGGGTTGCGGGCCAGTGCCTGACCGCAGGCAAAGACGGTAACGGGTATCTTGTATTCTTCAAACAGCCGGTGCAGTCGCCAGAATCCGGCTCTGGCGCCATAGGCAAACAGGCTTTCGCTCGACGGGTGACGGGCACCGGTTCGCTCAGGCAGGCCGGAAAAGCCGGAAAGGTAGTGTTCCGAAGAGTCGTCCCCATCCAGTACGTTACGCTCAGCCCCTTCCTCAAGATTCAGTATCAGGTTGATCGCCAGCCGCTGGTTTCCGGGTAGTCTGATTGCGGGTGGCTTACCGGCGTAACCGGCCCAGTTGCGGGGATAAGGGGTTGATTGATCGGTCATCAGTGGCTGTACCTACACAGGTCGAGTCAATTAATAACCAAGAGAATAGACAAACCTACTTGCCAGATGGGCTGGCATTACTTAAAATTTGCGCCCCTATCTGAGAATCCGGTGCGGTGTGCCATTTTGTTATGAGTTTCATTTGAGGCTTATGCGGTGCCGCTCTTTTGAAGTGATTTTTAGGTAGCTAATGAAAATTCCGCCAGAACCCTGTTCTTGAGCGGATGCCTTTGACAAAGAGGCTGACAGGATTTTCGGAGATTATTATGTACGCTGTTATCAAGACCGGCGGCAAGCAGTATCGCGTTGCTGAAGGTACCACCCTCAAAGTAGAGAAGCTGGACGTAGCTGCTGGCGAGAACGTTGAAATTACTGACGTTCTGCTGATCGCTAACGGTGAAGAGCTGAAAGTTGGCGCGCCAGTTATCGAAGGTGCCAAGGTGACTGCTGAAGTCGTTGCTCATGGTCGTGGTCCTAAGATCAAGATCATCAAGTTCAAGCGTCGTAAGCACCACCGCAAGCAGATGGGCCACCGTCAGTGGTTCACTGAGCTGAAGATCTCCAGCATCGCTGGTTAATTTCGGTTTCATAACGCTGATGGGTTAGTTTTAACCCATTTTATGTTTTAGAAGGTGGGTGTCTGGTTTGGTCGCTGGCCACTTCACCGGGTTAAAAGGAGAGCATAATGGCTCACAAAAAAGCTGGCGGTTCTACCCGCAACGGTCGCGATTCAGAAAGTAAACGCCTTGGTGTCAAGCGCTTTGGTGGTCAGGTAGTTATCGCAGGTAACATCCTGGTTCGTCAGCGTGGTACTCGTTTCCACGCTGGTGAAAATGTTGGTATTGGCAAGGATCACACCCTGTTCGCCAAGGCTGACGGCAAGGTAGTATTTGAGGTTAAAGGTCCTCAGAAGCGTAAGTACGTTCGTATCGAAGCTGCTTAATCGCTACTGCTTTTTACCGGATGCCCTGATTGATATCAGAAGTGGTTATCCGGTAAACAGAAAGCCCCGCTTTAATGCGGGGCTTTCTCGTATCTGAGATATATTTATACAGTTGCATAAATGCGGCGTAATCAGTGTCTGATGCTTTGATGGCTCTGATGAACTCTGATGAAAAGGTGCCTGGAGATAAGTTTTTCGAAGCGAAGAATTTATGTGCAGGCATTGCCATTGAGAGCGAATGCTGCAGGAGGTTGTGAATGAAGTTTGTCGATGAAGCCACGATCTGGGTTCAGGCAGGTAAGGGCGGTAACGGTTGTCTGAGTTTCCGTCGTGAAAAATACATCGCCAAGGGTGGTCCTGACGGTGGTGACGGTGGTGACGGTGGCAGTGTTTACGTAGAAGCCAGGGATGATCTGAATACGCTGGTGGACTACCGCTATACCCGTCGCTATCAGGCAGAGGCCGGTGCGCCGGGGCGTGGTCGTAATTGCTCCGGTAAAAAAGGTGAAGACATTATTCTGCCAGTACCGGTCGGTACGACCGTTGTTGATGACGATACTGAAGAGGTGATCGGTGACCTGATGGAAACCGGTCAGCGCATTATGGTAGCTCACGGTGGCTGGCATGGTCTGGGTAATACCCGCTTCAAGTCCAGTGTTAACCGCGCGCCCCGCCAGACAACGCCGGGTTCTGAAGGTGAAGCGCGCAACCTGCGTTTTGAGCTGAAGGTGATTGCGGATGTGGGCCTGCTGGGTATGCCTAACGCCGGTAAGTCGACCTTTATCCGCTCGGTATCCCATGCCAAACCAAAAGTAGCGAACTATCCGTTCACAACTCTGGTACCTAACCTGGGGGTGGTGAGTGTAGAGAAGCATCGCAGCTTTGTCGTGGCCGATATTCCGGGTCTGATTGAAGGGGCGGCAGAAGGCGCGGGACTGGGGATTCGTTTTCTGAAGCACCTGTCCCGCTGTCGTGTGCTTCTGCATCTTGTTGATGTCGCGCCTTTTGATGAAACCGATCCGGTGGAAACCGCCAGGGCCATTGTTAAGGAACTGGAAAGCTTCAGCCCGGCACTGGCAGAGCGTGAACGCTGGCTGGTGTTGAACAAGGTTGACCTGCTGCCGGAAGATCAGCGTGAGGAAGTGTGCGCCCGGATCATCAAAGAACTGGGCTGGGAAGGTCGTGTGTACCGTACCGCAGCCATTGCCAGCCAGGGAACTGACCTTTTGTGTCAGGAACTGATGACTTACATCGAAGAGCGTAATCAGGAAGAGGCTCACGACGACAGTATTGCGGCTCAGGAAGAAGAGCATCGCGTCAAGATGGAAGAAGAAGCCCGCAGTCGTATGCGTGAGGTCGCTGAAGAGCGTCGGCAGAAGCGTCTGGCCCAGAAAATGGCTCAGTTCGAAGACGAGGATGACGATGACTTTGATGATGAGGATGATGTAGAGGTATTCTACGCACCTTAACTGTTTTTATAATGGCCGCCCTGAACAGGGCGGTTTTTGTTTTTAGGAGAAGGAATGAGTGAGCGAGGCAGGTTGAGTTCGGCAAAGCGCTGGGTGATAAAAATTGGCAGTGCTTTGTTGACCGACGAGGGTCGTGGTCTTGATGTGGCGCGCATTGATAACTGGGTGACCCAGATGTGCCGTTTGCGACGCAAAGGCGTTGAGATTGTTCTGGTCTCATCCGGTGCAGTGGCCGCCGGAATGGAAAAGCTGGGGCTGGATGAACGACCGTCTGCCTTGAATGAACTTCAGGCAGCGGCAGCGGTCGGACAGGCAAGGCTGGTACAGGTCTGGGAGGAAAGCTTTCAGAAACATGGTCTTCAACCTGCACAGGTGCTGCTGACCCACGCTGATCACAGTAATCGCCAGCGCTATCTGAATGCTCGCAGTACACTGAATACCCTGCTTGATATGGGTGTCGTGCCGGTGGTGAATGAAAACGATACCGTAGCCACTGAAGAGGTTCGGTTTGGCGACAACGATACTCTGGGAGCGCTGGTGGCGAATCTGGTTGAGGCGGATATGCTGGTGCTGATGACGGATCAGGACGGTTTGTTTACGGCCGATCCGCGCAAAGACCCCGGCGCAACGCTTGTCGATAATGTCCGGGCGAAGGACAGGCAGCTGGATGCCATGGCCGGTGCTGGCAGTGGTCGTCTGGGGCGTGGTGGAATGCAGACCAAGCTGCGTGCCGCCCGTCAGGCTGCGGCTTCCGGTGCAGCCACCGTGATTGTGGGCGGGCGCATGGAGTCAGTGATCGAACGGCTCTATGCAGAAGAAGCGCTGGGAACGCTACTGTTGCCGGATCATGAACGAATGGCAGCCCGTAAGCAGTGGCTGCAGGGGCATATGCAGACTTCTGGCGAACTGGTCCTGGATGCGGGGGCTGTTAATGTTCTGGTGTCAAAGGGCAAAAGTCTTCTGCCTGTCGGTGTTCAGGAGGTCCGTGGTTCGTTTCTGCGGGGGGAAATGGTGGCCTGTCTGGATGAGTCCGGTCGTGAGGTGGCGAGAGGGCTGGTTAACTATGGTGACAAGGATGCCCGTAAAATTATTGGTAAGCCCAGTGAGCTGATCGGTGAGCTGCTAGGCTACTCTGGCGAACCTGAACTGTTGCACAGGAATAATATGGTGCTTGCCGGTTGAGTAGGATGAATCACTAATGCCATCCCATCAGCCAGTACAGAAACCGGTAAAGCAGGTTGGGTGAAGGTGGGGCAGTCTCGGGTGTTGCTCCCGGGTCTTCCTCATTCGATGAAGATGAGTTCAGGTCATCCTGCTCTGTCACTTGTTGGCTGCTGTGAGCAGTTTCCGGGGCAGGGTGGCTGCTATCGTTGTCATCAGGAGCGGTAGAGCTGGATGCACCATGGTTGATTTTATGGTGATGAGTGATGCTTTTGACACCTTTTGGGTGAACTCCGTGAACCTGACCTGTTGTTGATGTGTGATGAGAGGTTGTTTTTCTTTTTTTATGGAACTTACGCCTTGTTTCTTTATTTTTAGGAATTTCAGCTTGTTTTCTCTCTCCTTCAGCTGTTACCCAGCGCAAGAGGACATTTTCGGCAACTCCATGACGCACTTTAGTAAAAGTAACCTCTATTGATCCGGGTCGAACATTGCCCATCATTTCAAAGTCCTCTCGTGTCAGTTCTATTACAGTATCTTCTCCCTTTTTTTCTTCTATTGGCTGGTGGGGATTGTTGTTCCTTCTGGCACTCTTTTTTTGCTTCCCTTCTCTTCTTGCTTTTGCTGCAGCTTGTTTGCTTTGTTGTGAGGTTTGAGTTTTTTTTGGTTTTCTTCCGTCAGGTGGCGATTTTTCTCCACCGGCAAAGCACCAGCAAAACTCTTGTCTTTGAGGCATGAATATAGAACTCAGGCATTGACTCTTAATGACCGAGAGTGTTTCAAGGTTTGCATCCTGATAGGCTGTTTTTGCGGGTGCTTCTGATCCGAAAAATTGCCTGCATAGAGTTTGTATCTGACTTCTTGTACTGGCTTGATTGGATAGACTTGCAGTTATGACAGTGTCGCAGTCTTTTATTTTGTCGCATGGCGCAGGTTGAGTCTGCTGGCAGTTGTCATCATTGCACAGGGATACGTCAAATGCTTTGTCAGGTGAGAGGCTTTGAGCCGAGGTAAACTCAACCTTTGGTTGGTCTGCATAGGGGATGATGACCAGAGTGGTCTCTTCCCAGTCAGTGTAGGTCAGGGCATTTTGCTCTGATATGGGAATCAGCGGCGCTGTGCTGGTTGGGGTTAGTCTGATTTCAGGTGCATCCAGGGCATTTTGCAACCTTGTTGTAAGTTGGTAATTAAGATCCTTATAGGGACGGGGCTCAGTTGTGGCAGCGGAGGTTATTGAGAAAGTGACAGATACCAGAAAAAGTATTATTTCAGGAAAAAAGAGTTTTGTTTGTTCGTTCGCTGTTTGGGTTATATGGTCATTATTGTTGTGATTTAAATGCATTTTGCCCCGGCACCCCTTAGAAGCACATAAACACGGACACAGTGTAGTTGAGAGTTCTGGAATCGGAAGGGTCAATAAGATATGAGCTGTAAGCAGGAAACTGACAGGGAGCGAGAATCAGGTGACATTTTTAAGAATGCGGGTAAGGCAGGGCATAAAGCCCTGTCTTACAAAATCTTTCTGAGTAAAAACTCTCAGAAATTACGCAGACAGGGCTTTAACCTGAGCGTTCAGACGGCTCTTGTGACGAGCGGCCTTGTTCTTGTGGATGATACCTTTGTCGGCCATACGGTCGATAACAGGTACAGCTGCAGCGTATTCAGCTTTAGCCAGTTCAACGTCCTTAGCTTCGATAGCGCGTACTACTTTCTTGATGGAAGTACGAACCATGGAACGCAGGGAAGCGTTGTGAACACGACGGGTTTTCAGCCTGACGGGCGCGCTTTTTAGCAGATGGAGAGTTAGCCATTCTGGTGCTCCTAAAATCGAATGTGTGTACTGTATTCAATTGCAGGGCGGCTTCGGGCACCCTGTGATTGGAGTATGGAGTTGCCGCAGTTACTGGAAGGTGGCTCCCGGGCAAGAGAACCTTTCAGTGCCATACCCATACAGTCAAGTCGCCGAATCATGCCGTGTCGGGCTGCTGTTGTCAATACGGCGTCCTGCCTGAGCTTGACTGTATAGTCCCTATCCCTCCATCATCTGGTGTAAGGTGGGAGTTATCGTTAATATCGATGCCTTTTCTGAACCTGGTATTGAGCCCCTGAATGTCTGAACAACCCTCTGATAATGATATAAAGCAGCCACGCTCCCACAGCTTGCTGAGATCCAGTCTGGTGGTAGGCGTTATGACCATGATGTCCCGGGTACTGGGGCTGGTTCGTGACGTGGTGGTGGCTGGCTATTTTGGCTCGTCCATGGCAGCGGACGCTTTTTTTGTCGCTTTCAAAATTCCCAACTTTCTCAGGCGGCTGTTTGCCGAAGGCGCTTTTTCCCAGGCATTTGTGCCGGTTTTGTCGGAATATCGCACCACCAAACCCTTTGATGAAGTCCGTATTCTGGTCAGCCGTGTCAGCGGTACACTGGCTGGCACGCTGTTGATGGTCACCGTTCTTTGTATGCTGGGTTCGCCATTGCTGATTCGCCTGTTTGCGCCGGGCTTTATTGATGAGCCGGAAAAGCTGGCGCTGGCTGGCAGTATGCTGCGCATCACCTTTCCTTATTTGCTGCTGATTTCGCTGACGGCTCTGGCTGGCGGGATTCTTAACAGTTTCAGCCGTTTTGCTGTGCCTGCCTTTACGCCGGTTCTGTTGAATCTCAGCCTTATTGGCTCAACTCTGCTGCTTACCCCTTACTTTGCCGAGCCGGTGATGGCGCTGGCGTGGGGCGTTGTGATCGCAGGTGTCTCCCAGCTGCTGTTGCAGCTGCCGTTCCTGATGCAGATCCGTTTGCTGCCTTTGCCGCGCTGGGATCGTCAGCATGAAGGGGTGCGACGCATCATGAAGCTGATGATTCCGGCTCTGTTTGGTGTGTCCGTCAGTCAGATCAACCTGTTGCTGGATACAGTGCTGGCTTCGTTTCTGCAAACCGGCAGTGTCTCCTGGTTGTATTATTCCGATCGTCTGTCAGAACTGCCTCTGGGGGTGTTTGGTATCGCCATTGCGACGGTGATTCTGCCCAGCCTGTCCCGTAAACACGCCGATGACTCGAAAGACCAGTTTTCCAGAACGCTGGACTGGGCGATTCGTCTGGTGCTGTTGATTGGTATTCCTGCCGGTGTTGCACTGTTTATTCTGGCTGAACCGTTGATTGCGACCCTGTTTCATTACGGTGAAATGCAGGATCGGGATGTGATTATGGCCGGTATGAGTCTGCAGGCTTATTCACTGGGGTTGGTGGCCTTTATGCTGATCAAGGTGCTGGCGCCGGGTTACTTTGCCCGTCAGGACACGAAGACTCCGGTACAGATTGCTATTAAGGCCATGGTCGCCAATATGGTGTTTAACCTGATGCTGGTGTTCTGGCTGCAGCATGTGGGTCTGGCACTGGCGACGGCTATGTCAGCCTTTTTGAATGCCAGCCTGCTGTTCCTGGGGCTTAAGAAAACAGGGGTCTTCAAACCCCAGACAGGTTGGTGGCTTTATGCTTTCCGGCTGCTGTTTGCCAATGTGGTGATGGCTGCTGTTCTGCTGCTGATGGAAGGCGATGTTCAGCAATGGCTGGACTGGTCGCTTTGGCAGCGTGTCAGTCAGATGTCGTTAACCGTTGTGTCGGGTCTGGCCGCTTATGGGTTGAGCTTGCTGGTTGTCGGTGTTCGCCCGTCGCAGTTCAGGCACTAAAATTCAGGGTGGTGGTGAGAGCTGCCACCCTATTGTTCTGATTGTATTACTCCAGCATTGTGTTGGATTACCTTGCATATCAATTATCATTAATGCCAGGTCAGGCGATGCGTTTGCCTGAATGAAATCAATGCTGTTAGCTGTGGTAAGCGTGTATATCAATAGCAGAGATAGGCCCACGGAAAATACGTCTGTCAAAGCGGTATGAATTTTAACTGCCAGGCCAGAGGTTACCGTCCGGCCTGGAAAGGAAAGTGTGATATTTCTGTGGCGGGGCTTTTTATAATTCCAGAATCTGCGCCTTATTTTCAGAAACAGCCAGTTCTGCTGCAACCGAGGCGACAGCCAGGTCTTGTAAACCAACACCGGTACCGTCGAATAATGTAATATCTTCGTCGCTGGTACGTCCGGGTTTAGCATTATTGATCACATCGCCAATAGGCACGATATCGGTTTCCCTGATCAACCCGCTGGCAATGGCATGCTGTGCTTCACCCAAAGTCACCGATTGGACGACTTCATCCGTAAACACTCTGGCTCTGGCAAATAATCTGGGATCGACTTCCTGTTTCCCTACTGTGTCCGTTCCCATGCAGGCAATGTGGGTGCCGGGTTTAACCCAGTCGCTGTCAAGCAACGCTTCAAATGCAGAAGTAATGGTGATAATCACATCAGACCGGGCGCATAGCTCTTTACGGTCCACTGTTTCGAAAGGCAGGGACAACTCTTCGCACACTGCCGCCAGTCTGGGCAGTGTTTCCGGGTGAAGGTTCCAGGCGACGACGCTTTCGAAGTCGCGTTGCTCCAGAGCGGCTCTCAGTTGAAAGGTGGACTGATGACCGGCTCCCACCATGCCAAGCACTTTAGCGTCTTTACGGGCCAGGTGAGCAATGGATACCGCCGATGAAGCCGCAGTTCGCAAGGCGGTGAGGTAGTTACCGCCCACCAGGGATTTTAGTCTGCCGGTATCCGGGTCAAATAAAACCACCGTTGACTGGTGGTTGGTTAAATTCAGTCGGGTATTGCCTGGCCAGTAGCCGCCTGACTTCAGACCTAGTACTTTGCCTTCACGGTCAAAGCCGGATTTAAAGCCATATAACGCATCAGCATGGCCAATCGCTTCGCGAACGACCGGGAAATTGTAGGCATTTTGTTTAGCCATGGCTGCGAACACATTTTCGACAGCGGTAAAGGCATCCTGACGCCCTATTACTTGTTCGCAGACGGCTTCAGATACAACGGTGACAGCGTTGCCCTGGTCGGATACGGGCATGAGGTTTCTCCTGAGACTTTATTAAAATTTTCGGAATTTTTTAAAAAGGGGAAGTCTCCCCGGCACTGCCGGGGAGGGTGTGATCAATCAGTAGCCTTTACCACGGGCTGAGACCGGCCACAGGGTTTCTACGATTCCGTTGCGAACTCCAACGTAATAGTCGTGAACATTGCAGGTTGGGTCACAGTGGCCAGGCACAAGCTTGAGCTTGTCATTAACCTTTAATACGCCTTCAGGGTCTGAAATGATGCCGTGTTCATCAGAACACTTGATATATTCCACATCATCACGGCCAAAGACATAGGGCAGGCCACTGTCGACAGACTGTGCTTTCAGCCCGGCATCGCAAATGGCTTTGTCTGCCTTGGTATGGCTCATGACGGATGTCAGTATGAACAGAGAGTTTTCAAACTCGGAAATTTTTTCGCCTTTTTCATCATGGATACGCTGATAGTCAGCATCCATAAACGCGTAAGAACCACACTGTAATTCGTTGAAAACGCCTGAGTTTCCTTCAAAGTAGTAAGAGCCGGTACCACCACCTCCGACAATATCGCATTCAAGCCCTTCGGCTTTCAGCATGTCTATTGTGCGAGCGACCATGCCAACAGCGATGTCTATTTTTTCTTTGCGCTCATTGTAACTTTCCAGGTGTTGCATGGCGCCCTGGTAAGCCTGAATACCGGCAAAGGTTAAGCCGGGTGTCGCGGCAATGGCTTTGGCAATGTCTACAACGGGTTGTCCTTCACTGACACCGCAGCGACCTGCGCCGCAATCAATCTCAACCAGACATTCCAGTTGTGTGTCGTATTTATTAACAGCAGCGGCCAGCTGGGCGACATTCTCAATATCATCCACACAAACGATTGTGCGGGCGCCAAGTTTTGGTAAACGTGCTAAACGATCGATCTTGGCCGGGTCACGCACCTGGTTGGAGACCAGGATATCTTTTATACCACCACGGGCGAATACTTCAGCTTCTGATACTTTCTGGCAGCAGACGCCACAACTGTCCCCCAGTTTTTCCTGTAACAGTGCGATATCAACGGACTTATGCATTTTGCCATGCACCCGATGGCGCACCCCCATGCTTTTAGCGTATTGCCCCATGGTGATGATATTACGTTCCAGTGCATCCAGGTCCAGTATCAGGCAGGGGGTCTGAATATCGGTCTCTGCCATGCCGGGAACTGCCGGAACATCGTAGCCTACTTCCAGATCGTTTGTTGTTGTCATAGTTTTCTCCAAAAGTGTCCTTCTAAAAGTATTTTTTTCAGCATTCCGTTTTATTGATTCATCCAGGGCAGTCTGTCCAGATCGACATTACCACCGGTCAGGATGACGCCAATTCTCATTCCCTTAAACACCTCCGGATTTTTGAGAATGACAGCAAGAGGAACGGCGCTGCTGGGTTCTACAACGATTTTCATACGCATCCAGATCAGTTTCATAGCGGCGACGATTTCTTCTTCAGTCGCCGTTAAAATATCGGTCACGTGGTTTCTGACGAAGTGCCAGGTTAAATCTTTCAGGGGGACTTTAAGGCCGTCAGCAACGGTATTCGGTGCATCGTCTGCAATAATGTGGCCCGCTTTAAACGAACGGGCGGCATCATCGGCATTAAGGGGCTCAGCCGCATAAATTTTTATGTTCGGGGCGATGTTTGACAGTGTCAGGCAGGTGCCTGAGATCATGCCTCCCCCGCCTATAGGTGCAATGACCGCGTCCAGCTGTTCAACCTGCCGGATCAGCTCCATGCTGCAGGTTGCCTGACCGGCAATCACCCGTGGGTCATTATAAGGATGAACAAAGTCTGCGCCGGTCTCTGCAACCACTTCGGCAAAGACCGCTTCGCGGGAGCTGGTTGAGGGCTCGCATTCAACAATGGTTCCACCGTAGCCAATCACGGCATTTTTCTTTGCCTGGGGAGCGGTTCTTGGCATGACCACGGTAACAGGTATACCGCGCTGGCCTGCAGCGTAGGACAGTGACAGGGCGTGGTTGCCTGATGAGTGAGTAGCAACCCCTGCCTGTGCCTTTTCTTCAGGTAAGCCGAAAACGGCATTACAGGCACCACGTACTTTAAAGGCGGCTGCTTTTTGCAGGTTCTCACATTTAAAGAACAGCTCGGCACCGGTCAGTTCGTTCAAAAAGCGGGAAGTTAATACAGGTGTTTCATGTATGTAGGGCTTAATTCTTTCATGGGCAATGAGCACACTGTCATAACCCGGAATATTCGATGGTGGGGTTTTCGCTCCCATAGTTACCTCTGGATAGCTTCCTTTGGTTATTCGTTATTTTTATTGCAGTCGCAGGACATGAGCGGATTCAGGTTCTGCTGAGGCTTTTTAATGACAATGTCACTGTATGAATAACCGGGGGACAGGGCAAACAGAATGGCTTTCATAATGTGAAAACGAGAGGGCTAATAAAGATAGAACCGGAAACCTGTCTACCCTGAAAAGATTTATTACCAGAAGGCAGCTACAGATGACTAAAAAACTACTATTGATGTGTCTCCTTCTTATCTGCCCCTTAGCAAAGCCTTATCAATACAAGTTGGTATTTTTTGATACCAGGCCTGAAGTACTTGATTACGTCCATGCAGAAGTCTTTCGCCTGAACGGCCAATGGTACTTTTCAGGGACTAACGAGAGATACAGAATTTACAATTTTTATTTTACCAACAACGTTCGTACTCCTTATGCGATGGTGGTGATAATACTGGATGATGAGAATCGACCCCATACTATATATGCCGACATTATGAGTATGATGGCTGAGACTGAGGCTGAAGCCAGGTATCTTCAAGAATGCGATTCAACCTGTATCCCACCTGTCACTGAAGAGCATGAGTAAGCGGTTAATCGTTTTTTGAGTTTTCCTGAAGGTTATGCTTATCGGCTCATTGGGTCTGTATGGGTTTTAAGGTATATTCTGCTATGAAAATACTATTCTTAGCCTCAGGAAGTAGAATGGTGTTTCCCGATCATGGCCATCAGGGCTAAAGCAGTGCGGATACCGATAAAAATAATGAAAAATTCAAAACCAGGCGCTCGTATTCAGGTAATTGACCGGGCTGCAGCATTGCTTGAGGCAATATCACGCTACTCCATGCCTGTCACACTGAAAGCGCTCAGCGCGGATACCAACCTGGCACCTTCAACCGCTTGTCGTATATTGCGTTCATTGATTGATAATCGCTTTGTAGATCAGGACGGGTCTGGAAAATACCGGTTAAGTGGTCGCTTTATATACTCTGGCCATGGGCGCTCCAGCCCCGATGAAATTCGCACAACAGCTGTCCCTTATATGGAAAAGCTGCGAGACAGTTTTGGTGAAACCATCAACCTCACCAGACGGGAAGGCGATGTGGTGATTTATGTTGAAAAAGTGATTCCGAACAGGATGATGAATGTCCAGCAGATTATCGGCAGCCGTGCGCCTCTGCACGTTACCGGAGTAGGGAAACTGATGTTAGGCAGGGAAGGTCAGAAAGGCATTGCCGGCTATGCGAAACGAACCAATCTGCCCAGCTATACCCGCAAAACGTTTTCAACACTGGAAAGCCTGGAAGACGAGTGTTTGCACAGTATTGAGCAGGGGTTTGCTTATGATAATGAAGAAGCAGAAACCGGAGTGGGTTGTATTGGCGTCCTGATTTATGGCCAGTTCGGTGAAGTGATTGCCGGTTTGTCGGTATCAGCCCCGATTATGCGCAGAAAAGACGAGTGGGTACGTGATCTGGTAGCGACAGGAAAGCAGCTGTCTGCCCAGTTCGGTTATGTGGAGAAAACACATTCAGGCAGGTAATCCTATGGTTCGTTCAGAGTGTACGACAAAGGCAACCGGTAAGGGGCAGGAAAGAGTCCGCATGATTCTTGAGGCGGCTGAAATAGAGTTTGCGCTGAATGGCTTTCGTGGTGCTACGGTACAGGGTATCGCAGACCAGGCTAAGCTTCCAAAGCCGAATGTCCTCTATTATTTTGCCAATAAAGAAGCTATCTACAATGAAGTTCTGTCAGACATTATCGAGCTATGGAATCAGGAGCTGGACGATATTCACCCCGACGATGATCCGGCAGAATCCCTTGAACGCTATATCCGGTCCAAAGTCGAAGTATCACGTAAATACCCGGTAGCCTGCCGGTTGTTTTCCAGCGAAATCATTCACGGCGGCTCCATGCTGTCTGCAAGTATGAAACGGGCGACCATGGACTGGGTTAAAGAGAAGACAACTGTCTTTCAGTACTGGATCAACAGCAAACAAATATCCGGTGATATTGATCCAACTCATCTGTTGTTTCTTATCTGGGGCTCAACTCAGCACTATGCTGACTATGAATTTCAGGTGTGTTCAATAATGAAAAGAAAACGCTTGAGGAAAAAAGACTATGACCTTGCCGCAGATACGCTATGCAAGGTCATTTTGAGAGGATGCGGGCTCTAGGAACCCACCCTCACTATCGGCTGTTAAACCCCGAAAACAGCAAACTTAAGGGCAAATACGGCAGCCATTACCCAGACACTGATACTGACATCCCTGGCGCGACCGGCCAGTATCTTGATGACCGGATAAGCGATAAAACCCAGGGCTATACCATTGGCAATGGAAAAGCTGAGGGGCATCATAATTGTAATGATCAGCACTGGACCGGCTTCCGTCAGGTCACTCCAGTCAATTTTGGCCAGGCTGCCAGCCATCAATATGGCCACATAAATCAGTGCGCCAGCGGTGGCATAAGCTGGAACCATTCCTGCCAGGGGCGACAGGAACATACACAGAAGAAACAGAACGCCAATAGTGACTGCTGTCAGACCCGTGCGTCCGCCTGCTGCAACACCGGAAGCGCTTTCTACATAAGACGTCACCGTTGGTGTACCCAGTAAGGCGCCTGCCCAGGAGGAGGTGCCGTCTGTTACCATAGCCCGGTTCAGATTATGCATATTACCCTTGTCGTCTGCCAGTCCGGCTTTGTCGCCCACGGCAATCAGTGTTCCGGTGGTATCAAACAGATTGACAAACATAAAGGCAACCAGTACCCCGATCATATCCGGCTTTAAGGCTCCCATAATGTCAAGCTGTCCAACAACCGGCATAATGCTTGGCGGCATGGAGGATACGCCGGTGAAGGATACCTGTCCTGCCACCAGGGCGATCAGGGTGACGACGGCAATAGCAATCAGTACCGATGCTTTAATGTTTCGAAATGCCAGCCCCAGTATCAGTACCAGGCTTAAACACGCCATTAACGGGCTGAACTGGGTAATGTCACCGAGGGTAATAATGGTACCGGGGCTTGTCACCACGATACCGGCGTTTTTAAGGCCAATCAGCGCAAGAAAGAGACCAATACCGGCGGTGATGCCAGCACGTAGCCCCATGGGAATGCTGTTAATGATCCACTCACGAACCTTGAACAGGGTCAGCAACATAAAGCCGACTCCCCCCCAGAACACAGCCCCCATGGCCTGTTCCCAGGAATACCCCATACCCAGTACGACGGCATAGGCAAAAAATGCGTTCAGCCCCATGCCGGGTGCCAGCCCTATGGGCCAGTTGGCGTATAAACCCACGGCAATACTGCTTAAACCGGCAACAAGGCAGGTAGCTGTAAACAGCGCGCCTTTATCCATGCCTGCGTCGGACAGCATGCCCGGGATAACAAAGACGACATAGCACATGGTGATGAATGTCGTGAAGCCAGCCACTAGTTCTGTTTTGACAGTGGTGTTGTGCTGTTTCAGTTTGAACACCCTGTCCAGCAGCGAATTCTCCTGATCTCCAGCAGACGATCTAAGCCCGGTAATATTCATACAAACCCCTGATTTTATTGTTGTTATGGTTCGGCCTTGAGGAACCAGAAAACGCTGTTTTTACCTTCAACCTACCTTGATGGATTGCGTTCTCTGAAAAATTCGGGATAATCAAAGCTTGCTATTTCTTGACCAAATAGTCAAATTCTAAAAAGAAGAACAGCAGAAGAATAACAATAAGGAATCATGCCATCGTGATAAATTTTCTTCTTAACGACAAGCTTGTCGAAGTCAATGAAACAGCTTCAGACACCACGGTTCTGGACTATCTCAGGGGCAACGCTACTGGCAGTCAGCAGCGACGGACTGGCACCAAAGAGGGTTGCTGCTCTGGTGATTGCGGAGCCTGCACAGTTGTCGTCGGGGAGCCTGAAGGCGACGAGATCCGGTATCGAACCATGAACGCCTGTATTGCTCTGATGCCATCACTTCACGGCAAACAGTTGCTAACCGTTGAAGACCTTGCCGAGGGGGATCAGCTCCACCCGGTCCAGCAGGCACTGGTCGACCATCATGCTTCACAATGCGGCTTCTGTACCCCCGGCATCGTGATGTCACTGTTTGCCCTGCACCACGAAAACCCTGAAAGTAAACCCGATGTCCTTGAAGCACTGGGCGGCAATCTATGCCGGTGTACGGGCTATCGTCCATTGGTGGATGCGGCACAGGAGCTGGCTGAGAAGTCACCCAGCGACGTTTATCATCAGAACCGCACGAAGATTATCGATCAGCTGAATGCCATGAAAGGCGAGGAAGGCTTCTCAGCCAACGGCAGTTTTATTCCTGATAACGAAGATGAGCTGGCTGATTATCTGGAAACCAACCCTGATGCCCGGCTGCTGGCAGGAGGGACCGATCTGGGTCTTGAAATCACACAACAGCTGAAGCGCCTCAAGAAACTGGTGGTGGTTGGTCAGGTGAATAACCTGCAGAACATTGAAAAGCACGAAAATGAACTGGTAATTGGTGCAGCCGCTACCTATCGGAAACTGGAGCCGGTGCTTGAAGGGTATTTCCCCGAATTTGCCCAGATGCTGAAGCGTCTGGGTTCGCAGCAGGTGCGTAATCAGGGAACACTGGGAGGCAATATTGGTAATGCCTCGCCGATCGGTGATACGCCACCAGTGTTACTGGCTCTGGATGCTTCTATTGATTGCCGCAAGGGCAAAAGAGTTCGTAACCTGCCTCTGGATAAATTCTTTCTGGATTATAAAAAAACCGACCTGCAGGAAGGCGAGTACATCAGCCGTATACGGATTCCGTTGAAACCCCACGACCTGAAAGTCTACAAACTCAGCAAGCGCTATGGTGACGATATTTCAACTGTACTGGCAGCCATCAATCTGGTCACTGACGACAATGGTGTTGTGACTAAGGCAAGGGTTGCCTTTGGTGGTATGGCAGCAATACCCAGAAGGGCTCTGCGTTGTGAACAGATACTTCTGGGACAGCCTCTCGACGATGAGACCCTGGCCAGGACACAGGCAGCCCTGCAGGAAGAGTTTCAGCCAATGAGCGATGTCAGGGCCAGCAGCGAATACCGGATTCAGTCGGCCTGTAATCTACTTGAGCGTTACTTCAGAGAGTCAGCTGGCCAGAACATGAGGATTATCTACCATGCGTAAATTACCAGACGTAGCCGGTATATCCCCGGCCAGTAATCTCAATGCCGGAGCAGAGGGCGGCATCAATCAGTTAAAGGGCGGACGTTCTGCAAAACACGACAGCGCCCACCTTCATGTGACGGGCAGGGCGACCTATATTGATGATCGTCCGGAGCAGGCAGACCAGCTTCATGCCGGTTTTGGATTATCCACTCAGGCTTCTGCTGAAATTGTCAGTATCGACCTTGATGATGTCAGAAACAGCCCCGGTGTTGTTGTTGTAATCACTGCTGATGATATTCCCGGTCATAAAGATATCGGTCCGGTTTTTCCCGGCGATATGTTGCTCGCTGATGGGAAAGTAGACTACATAGGGCAGCCGGTTTTTGCGGTGGCTGCTAACTCTCACAGACAAGCCATGGAAGCCGCCACCAAAGCCCGTATCGAGTATCGTCCGCTTAACAAGGTTCTGGGTATTGATACGGCCATGGAGCAGAACTCTTTTGTGCGTCCTGATCACACCATGACGAAAGGCGACGCTGATACGGCGATTGCCCGGGCACCGGGACAGCTCAGTGGTGAGATGACCAATGGTGGTCAGGAGCATTTCTATCTCGAAGGCCAGATTGCCAGTGTGATTCCGCTGGAGGATGGCCAGCTCCATGTCTATACCTCCAGTCAGCACCCCTCTGAAGTTCAGAAGCTGGTGGCAGAAGTGATTGATGTGCCACTGAACAAGGTGGTAGCAGACGTTCGCCGTATGGGAGGTGGATTTGGCGGCAAGGAAACTCAGGCTGCGGCACCAGCCTGTATTGCAGCGGTACTGGCGGTAAAAACCGGTAAGGCGGTCAAGTTCCGTGTCGAGCGTCAGCAGGACATGATCTCAACAGGAAAACGTCATCCGTTCCGTCACCGCTATCAGGTGGGTTTTGACCAGAACGGACTGCTGGCCGGGGTTGATATAGAAGTGGCAGGTGATGCGGGTCATTCACCGGATTTGACCGATGCGATTGTTGACCGGGCCATGTTCCACAGTGATAACGCTTATTACCTCAACAACGCCAGGGTAAAAGGCTATCGGTGTCGTACCAATACTGCCTCTAATACTGCTTTCCGTGGTTTCGGTGGCCCGCAGGGTATGCTGGTCATTGAGCGAATTATGGACGATGTTGCCCGGGCCACAGGGCAGGACCCACTGGATGTACGACTGAAAAACCTTTATGGCATCGGTGAAAGAAATACCACCCATTACCATCAGAAAGTAGAGCACAATGTTCTCCATGAATTGATTGCCAGACTGGAAAAAAGTTCCGATTACCGTCAGCGGCGGCAGGACATTACCGCCTTTAACGACAATAGTCCGGTATTGAAAAAAGGCCTGGCAATGACTCCGGTAAAATTTGGTATCTCATTTACTGCCAAACATCTGAATCAGGCGGGCGCCCTGGTGCATGTCTATACCGATGGCAGCATTCAGATCAACCATGGCGGTACTGAAATGGGGCAGGGCCTTTACACCAAGGTGGCACAGATTGTTGCCAACGAATTCGGTGTGTCACTGGATCAGGTGCAGGTGACCTCTACCCGTACCGATAAGGTTCCCAATACTTCGCCGACTGCCGCGTCCAGTGGTGCAGACCTCAACGGTAAAGCGGCGCAGGATGCCTGCCGGAAAATCAGGGACCGGTTAACCCGTTTTGCGGCTGAACATTACCAGGTGTCTGAGGACAAGGTAGTTTTTGACAACAACTCTGTGTTCATTGATGGCAAACCAGTGCCATTTTCAGAGTTTGTTCAGGTCGCTTATCTGAATCGTATTTCAATGTCCAGTAACGGTTTTTACAGTACGCCTGAAATCCACTACGACCGTAAAACGGCCAGTGGCCGGCCGTTTTACTACTTCGCCTGTGGTGCCTCGGTGTCAGAAGTCACAGTCGATACCCTGACCGGAGAGTACAAAGTTGACCGTGTGGACATTCTTCATGACGTCGGTCGTTCTTTGAACCCATCCATCGACCGGGGGCAGATAGAGGGAGGCTTTATTCAGGGTATGGGCTGGATGACCACGGAAGAGCTGGTTTGGGACGACAATGGTCGTCTGCTTAGTAATAATCCGGCGACCTATAAAATCCCAAGCATTGAAGATATGCCGCCGGTGTTTAATGTTGACTTGTTTGAACAGGCTAACCCGGAACACACGATTTACCATTCAAAAGCGGTAGGTGAGCCACCGTTTATGCTGGGAATGTCGGTCTGGGCAGCCATCCGGGATGCCGTTTCGAGCCTGTCGGACTATCAGGTCAATCCCACTATTAATGTACCAGCCACTGCCGAGCGTGTATTAAAAGCCATTACCGAGCTGAAATATTATGCCGTTACAAAGCGTGAGCATGAAGGGCAGGAGGCATTAGAGAATGTGGATTGACGCGGTTTCAGAACAGCAGCGCAAAGGGGAAGCCAGCATACTGGTGACCATTCTCGGGACAGCGGGTTCTGCCCCGAGAAAAACCGGCAGCAAGATGCTGGTGACTGCGGAGCAGAGCTTCGACACCATTGGTGGCGGGCATCTGGAATACCTGATCATCCAGAAAGCCCATGAAATGTTAGCCAGTGGCAGTCGGGAACCCGTGCTGGAACACTTTCCCCTGGGACCAAAACTGGGACAGTGTTGTGGTGGGAGTGTCAGTGTGTTGCTGGAGCCTTTGTCTGGCTGTGATTTCCATATTGCACTCTTCGGTGCAGGCCATATCGGCAAGTCCCTGATTGATGTGCTGGCGCCTCTGGACTGCCAGATCACCTGGATTGATAACCGGCCAGAGCTGTTTCCGGAAGAAGTCCCTGACAATGTCACGGTCTGTGTCAGTGAACAGCCGGAACAGGAAGTGGAAGACCTGCCTGATGACGTGTATAGCCTGGTGGTCACCCATAACCATCAGCTGGATTATTCGATTGTTGAGGCGACCCTGAAACACAATAAAAGTCACTGGTTAGGTGTTATTGGTTCGGAGACTAAAGCCAGACGTTTTCAGCAGCGTCTGGGACATCGCGGACTGTTCACCGATGAGCAGATTCAGCACATGAGCTGTCCGGTGGGGATTGAAGCTGTTGGTGGTCGCAAGCCTCCTGAAATAGCCATTGCTATCGCCGGGGAGATACTGTCGGTGCGTAATGGTTCCAGAAGTATGCAGAAGCGCAAACGGGAAGGCATTCCATGGCAGAACCTGAAAAGTCTGCTGACGACTGCCGGGGCTGAAGTTGAAACTGCAGGGGCTGAAGCTGAAGTTGAGAGAGCCTGAATGATCAGGCTCAGTTCCAGACAGCCACAGGTTCAGACCTGTGGTGCTCTATAAGGGTGTTTCTCGTACCAGTGACGGGCAATCTGCTCTCTGGTACAGAGCCACACCCGCTCTTTTGACTGCACATAGTCCAGAAAACGTGCCAGGGCCGCTGCCCGGCCCGGACGCCCTACCAGACGACAATGAAGCCCTACCGACATCATTTTAGGAGTGGCTTCACCCTCTTCGTACAATGTGTCGAAAGCATCCTTTAGATACTGGAAGAACTGTTCTCCGCTGTTGAACCCCTGGGCGGTTGCAAAGCGCATGTCATTACAATCCAGTGTGTAGGGTATGACCAGTTGAGGTCTGCCAAAGCGGGGGTCCCAGTAAGGCAGGTCATCCGAATAGCTGTCAGCGTGGTATAAAAAGCCACCTTCTTCCACTACCAACTGTTCCGTATTCGGACTGCATCGGCCCGTATACCAGCCTGTAGGACGCTGGCCGGTTATCTGGGTGTGAAGCCGAATGGCTTCGAGCATGTGCTCACGTTCTTTTTCCATATCATGGAATTGATAGTCAATCCATCTATAACCATGACACGCCATTTCCCAGCCAGCTTCCTGCATGGCTTTAACGGCTTCTGGATGGCGGGCAATAGCCATAGTCACCGCATAAACGGTGACCGGAATTTTCCGCTGCGTAAACATCCGGTGTAATCGCCAGAAGCCCGCCCTGGAGCCATATTCATAAATGGATTCCATACTGATATGACGCATGCCCTGATGGGCGGGCGCCCCGATGATTTCAGACAGGAAGGCTTCTGAAGCCGGATCTCCGTGAAGAATATTATTCTCTCCACCTTCTTCGTAATTGATAACAAACTGTACAGCAATCTTACTCTTGCCCGGCCATTCAGGGTGAGGTGGGGTAGCGCCATAGCCTACTAAGTTTCTGGGATAGCTGGCGTTACTGAATTCCATAAATAGTTCCTGTTTTTATTGTTGTTGTTAACGCTATTTTATTACCGGGGATAAAAAAGTTCCTTTCAGATGCATGTTGCATGTCCCCTGCGTTCTGTGGCATAAAATGAAAGTCATTGTTGACCAATTGGTCAGAACTCTGATTATATCTTAACAAGTTTTTAATAATAAAAATAACAATGGATTCTTAATGAAAGTGGATCTCAAACAAACGACTGAAAACCAGGCAGAAATTTTTGCCCAAACCCGAATCAATCTGGCATCCCGCGCACTGGGCGGTGATGTACTCTCGTGCAGCGATGATTTTTTTGCCGAAAAAGACAACCTGTTACTGGCCAGTGAGCCGGTTTTCCTGCCAGAAAAATTTACCGCTTACGGCAAGTGGATGGATGGCTGGGAGTCCCGTCGTCGTCGTGATGGCAAGAATGACTGGGTTGTTATTCGTCTCGCTGTAATGGGCGATGTTGAAGCCCTTGAAGTTGATACACGACATTTTAAAGGCAATGCGCCGGGTGCGGTGCAGCTGGAATACATTGCCAGTGAAACAGACCCCGATGAGAAGACCCGCTGGCAGCCACTGGCGGAAAGAACCGAAGTACAGTCCGACTTTAGAAACCTGATTAACTTCGACAAGCCGGTTCGTGCAAGTCATATCCGTCTGACCATGATTCCGGACGGTGGTATTGCCCGCTTAAGGGTTTATGGCGACATCCCGCTGGAGAGCCAGAACCGCCTGCCGGGAGAGCCAGTAGACACCGCAGCCATTATGAACGGTGGTCGCTCAGTGGCCTGCAGTGACTCATTTTTCAGCTCCATGCAGAACCTGCTGTTGCCAGGCCGTGGTACCGATATGCACGATGGCTGGGAAACCAGACGTCGCCGTCAGGGTGGACATGACTGGATGATTGTCAGGCTGTCAGTGCCTACACAGATTAAGCGAATTGAAGTGGATACACTGCATTTCAAGGGCAACTACCCTGATAGCTGCACTATTGAAGCCTGTCAGTCACCCGACGAGCAGCCGGATGAGAATACACAATGGGTCACTGTGCTTCCGGAACAGAAGCTTCATGCGCACCGCAATCATACCTTTTTGAAGCAGTTGGAAAATGCCAGACAGTTGTATACCCATGTCCGGCTCAATATTTTCCCTGACGGTGGTGTATCAAGGCTGCGTGTGATTGGTTATGAGGCAAACCAGCTATGACCCTTGAGCAGTTAAATGCAGCAGCTGACTCTGCAGCGCGGGATTTCTTTTCCCGCTGCTGCACCAGTGAGCGCTGGGTTCAGGCTATGGTGTCAGCCCGTCCTTTTTCCAGTCAGGAGAATCTGCTGGCTAAAGCTGACGAATACTGGCAGCAGTGCGACATAAACGACATACTTCAGGCGTTTGAGGGACACCCGAAAATAGGCGATATAAATAGCCTTAAAGCAAAGTATGCCAATACTTCTCAGATGGCAGGTCATGAGCAGTCTGGCACTGAAGGTGCTGATGACAAGACCCTGAACGCTCTGGCTGAAGGTAACCGGGTGTATGAAGAGCGCTTTGGTTACATCTTTATTGTCTGCGCTACCGGGAAATCTGCCGCTGAAATGCTGACACTGCTGCAGGCACGGCTGGATAACCCGCCAGGGGATGAACTGATTATTGCCGCTGCGGAGCAACAGAAAATAACCCGGATTCGACTGAACAAACTGATTAGCGAAGCGGTTTTAACCCCTTAAGGTTAGCTTGTTAATCACAATAACAGTTAATCGGAATAACAATACAAAGTTGGAAATATGACAGGTATCAGCACCCATATTTTAGATACAGGAACGGGCTATCCAGCCGCAGGTGTTCTGGTCTCCCTTGAACGGCAGAGTACGGATGGATGGGGTCCGGTTGGTGAGGGAATAACGAACGACGATGGACGAATCACGAGTCTGGCCCCTGAAGAGCAGAACCTGGAACCGGGCGTTTACCGTCTGCAGTTTGCGGTTAAGAACTATTTTCGGCGGCAGCAGGTGAAATGTTTTTACCCGGAAGTCACGGTTGTTTTTGAAGTCAGTGATGACCGGCACCACCACATTCCACTGCTGCTGTCGACTTATGGTTACTCGACTTATCGTGGTAACTGAATCGATAGCTGAATCGGTAGCGGAATAAATCGATAGCGAAATAAACAGCTGAACAGGCAGTAACGCAGACAACACTGTCGCAAATGTTATCAACGCCTGAAAATAAAAAAGAGAAGAAGGCAAATGGATACAGTTTTACCTGTTGAGGCGCTTACGGTTGAGCCTTTAACGCAAGCCGCTTTTGCACCTTTTGGGGATGTCGTTGAAGCAAGGGATATACCTCTGGTCATTAACCAGGGGCGTTGTTACAAGTACTGTGACCTGACATCGGTAAGCACCGACAAGGATGGTCATCCCTCCGTCCATATTTTAAAAACCTCTGCCATCAGCCAACCCTACAAGCTTGATCTTGTTGAACGTCACCCACTGGGCAGCCAGACCTTTATGCCGCTGGAAAAACAGCGTTTTCTGGTGGTTGTGGCTGAAAGCACTCCAACTGGAGAGGGCAGTGACGGCCCTGACCTGAATACGCTTCGTTGTTTTCTGACCAATGGCTCTCAGGGTGTGACTTACCGGGCTGGTGTCTGGCATCACCCACTGTTGTCACTGGATACTCCGTCAGACTTTCTGGTGCTGGATCGTGGGGGACCGGGCCATAATTGTGATGAGGTTCCTATCCCGGAAGGGGTTCGCTATACCGTGGAGGCTATGGGGTTATGAATAACGCTGTAGTATGGAAGGCTTCTGTCCTTCACTTTCTTGAAGACCCGGATTCCGCGCTGGCCAGAGATGCCTATGAGTATTTTGAAGACGGCGCGCTGCTCGTGGTCGACGGGCATGTTCTCCTGTGTGGTGCAGCACAGGATGTCATGAAAGACCTGCCGCCAAGCTGTGAGGTTCGGGAGCTGCCGGGAAGACTGATTGTTCCGGGTTTTATTGATACGCATGTCCATTATCCGCAGCTGGAAGTACTCGCAGGCTGTGGTGTGCAACTGCTTGACTGGCTGAACCAGTATACATTTCCGGCTGAAAAGCGCTTCTCTGACCGGGAATACGCTGATGAAATAGCCGGTTTCTTTCTTGACCAGAGCCTCAGTCATGGAACCACTACCTCACTGGTGTTTGGCACAGTTGACCCCACATCGGTGGATGCTTTTTTTGCTGCCGCGCAACAACGTAATCTGCGTATGATTGCCGGCAAGGTATTGATGGATCGAAATGCCCCAGACTACCTTCTGGACACTGCAGAAAGCAGTTACGAAGACTGCAACGCCCTTATCCGGCGCTGGCATGGCAAAGACCGGCTGGCCTATGCGGTGACACCACGCTTTGCTCCGACTTCGACCCCGGAACAGTTACAGGTGGCAGGCCGCCTGCTTAAAGAACATGAAGGTCTTTACCTTCATACGCACCTGTCGGAAAACCCGAAAGAGATTGAGTGGGTGCAGGAACTGTTTCCATCCAGCAAAAACTATCTTGACGTTTATGACCAACATGGGCTGCTGGGACCAAGATCGGTTTTCGCCCACTCTATTCATCTGTGCGATCACAGCTGGGAGCGGATGGGAGCGTCGGGTTCGTCCATCGCCTTCTGCCCGGGCTCCAACCTGTTTCTGGGCAGTGGTCTGTTTAATCTTGGGAAGGCAAAAAGCTGTGGTATTCCCACGGGGCTGGGTAGCGATGTCGGTGGTGGTACCGACCTGTGCCTGCTCAATTCAATGAAAAGCGCTTACCAGGTATCTCAGTTGCGCGAGGAAACAATCTCTCCGCTTCAAGCCTTCTACCTGGCAACTCTGGGAGGGGCAAGAGCCCTGCATTTATCGGATCGGATTGGCAGTTTCCGCCGGGGTAATGAAGCAGACTTTGTTGTGCTTAATCCTGAGGCAACCCCAATGTTGAGTTTCCGCTCCGGAAAAACAAAAACATTAGAGGAGCTACTGGGCGTACTGATGGTGATGGGTGATGACCGTGTTATTGAGTCCACAGTCATTATGGGCCAGGAAGCTTTCAGGAGAGATTGATTATGGAGTTTTATATTCAAGAGTGGCTGAATCTGCTGGTTCGCTGGCTGCATATAACGACAGGTATCGCCTGGATCGGTGCTTCCTTTTACTTTAACTGGCTGGAAGGACGGCTGGAGACAGCCTCCCCCAATAAAAAGAAGGAAGGCATTAAAGGTGAACTCTGGGCGGTTCACGGGGGAGGGTTTTACGAAATAAACAAGTATCACCTCGCCCCGAAAACCCTGCCCAAAACCCTGCACTGGTTTAAGTGGGAAGCGTATATCACCTGGTTCAGCGGCATGGGGCTGCTCTCCATCATTTATTACTGGGGTGCAGAGAGTTATCTGCTGGCACCGGAGTCATCCCTCACTCCCGTACAGGCAGTGACAATCAGTGTTGTCAGCCTGTTGGTTGGCTGGCTGGTCTACGACCTGCTCTGTCGCTCTGCGCTGTTTGAGCAGGAGGTGGCGTTCAGCCTGATTCTCTTTGGCTTGATCACGTTTGCAGCCTGGGGCTACAGTCAGCTATTCAGTGGGCGGGCGTCGTATATCCATGTGGGGGCGCTGATGGGAACGATGATGGTGGGCAATGTCTTCCGGGTTATCATCCCGTCCCAGCGTAAACTGGTCACTGCGGCGGAAAATGGTGATGAGTCCTTTGATCCTGCCATTGCCCGCCATGCCCTGTTGCGTTCAAGGCACAACAATTACCTGACTCTGCCATTGCTGTTTATTATGATCAGTGGTCACTATGCCATGACTTACGGCAGTGAATGGAACTGGGTTATCCTGTCTGTTCTGGCAGCGGCTTCTGTACTGGTGCGCCACTTCTTTAACCGCAGGAATCAGGGGGCTGTGTTACCCTGGCTCTGGCCATCAGCTGCTGTCATGATGCTGACCCTGGCCTTTGTTATCAAGCCCCAGGCTGTTGCCCAGATACCTGTTGAGGAACAGCATGCCTTTGATGAGGGCGAGGTGGTTGAGATTGTTAATGCACGTTGCTCTACATGCCACAGCAATACACCTACCGATGTTCTGTTTCAGTCGCCTCCGGGTGGCCTGGTATTCCTGGATTACCCATCCATCGTCAACAAAGCAGACCAGATTTACGCTCAGTCTGTTCAGACACAGATCATGCCACTGGCTAACCGCTCAGGTATGACAGATGAGGAAAGACAGCTTCTTGGACAGTGGTATCAGCAGTTAAAGTCCGAAGGCGGTCAGGCTATGAAAGCGGCTGTTGAAAAAGCGCCGGACAAGTCGTAAACCTTACTGAAAGTTCTGAAGGTGCTAGGAGCCTGCACCTTCAGCTTCACACGCTAATTGAATCCGTTACTCATTTAATCGAATAAGGAAGGCAAGTGAGCATTTCATCATTTTATCCGCCGCAGCGGATACTTATGGGTCCTGGCCCGACTGAAGTTCACCCGAAAGTTCTGCAGGCACTGAGTCGCCCTGTTATCGGGCATCTGGACCCGACATTCATTGATATGATGGATGAGGTCAGGGTGTTACTGCAATATGCGTTTCAAACCGAAAACGCATGCACCATGGCAGTGTCTGCACCGGGTTCAGCGGGCATGGAAGCCTGCTTTGTTAACCTCATAGAACCGGGTGACAAGGTGGTCGTCTGCATTAACGGGGTGTTTGGTAACCGGATGGCCGAAAACGTTGTACGCTCAGGCGGACAACTGGTCAGGGTTGAAGATGACTGGGGTAAGCCGGTCAGCCCGGACAAGCTTGAGGAAGCGCTCAGAACTCACCCGGATGCAAAAATTGTTGCGTTTGTGCATGCGGAAACCTCAACCGGGGTACTGTCTGATGCCAAAAAACTGTGTTCACTGGCCAGACAATACAACTGTCTGAGTATCGTTGATGCGGTAACGTCCCTGGGGGGAGTGCCACTATACGTAGATGACTGGGGTATTGATGCCATTTATTCAGGCACGCAGAAATGTCTGTCCAGCGTCCCGGGTATTTCACCTGTCAGCTTCAGTGATGCTGCGGTTGCCAGGATCACAGGGCGGAAAACGCCAGTGCAAAGCTGGTTTCTTGATCAAAGTCTGGTCATGAGTTACTGGGGAGGTAAGCAGAAGCGCAGCTATCACCACACTGCAC